>CANRGZ010000028.1 GCA_947630295.1 uncultured Lachnospiraceae bacterium
AATATCCTTTCCTGCAACACTAACGTCAACTTTTTTGCCGGAGGCTTTAGAAGTGGAAGTTAACTTTTCACTTCACCGTTTTTTATTCGTAGATTTCCGCGGTGGTTTCCACTGCATCTTCTTCGGAAGAAAAATACGTTCTCCGGTCTTCCTCGCTGAGATTGTCCTTCAGCCGCAGATACAGATTGGCGTAGGCGGCGTTGATAAAAGGACTGATAAACAGGGCGCCGATACCGAAGAACAGCAGCCCTAAAATGGCCCATCCGATAAAGGATATGCCGAATACAAATATCCGCCATTTATTGCCCTGGGTCATTTCCTTACTGAGGCGAAATGCCTCTTTATAATGCATATCCGGATGCTCAGCTAAAATGTACTCTACCATGCTGTACTGGAAAACCTTGATGATACCCGGGATCACAAACAGCAGCGACCAGAGGAAAATAAAGAGTTCTTTTAAAAACATTACAAGGCAGAGATTGCTGAAATGCCCGTCCCGGAATCCGAAAAACAGCTCGCCGAATGCCGCGTTTTCCCGCATACTGCGGACAAAAAACCGGCTGCAGCCCACATTTGCGATATTGACAATAAAAATCATCACAAGCAGGGCAATCACGCAAAGAATAAAAAACCGGGAAGAAGTGATATAGGACAGGGTCTGATTGGAATACTGTGTAATCGCGTCTTCATACAGTTTTTCAACCTGATCGTAGCCCTCTTCCAGTATATCAGGCATCCTGTATTCCACTCGGATGGCTGTCAGATTGGAAGGAATATTGCCGATAATCGAAAAAATGGCCGACACGGCAAACGCCGCCCAGTAATTGGGCTTGATGGCAGCCCAGCCGCTTTGCTTCACTTCCCGCCGGGTAAATCCCTTAAACTGGGTAAATCCCAGCGCCACAATCAGGAAAATAATAAATAAAAACATATAGGACATCAGTCCGATGACCAAAAACATTTGTATCCACTCCCTTGTATAATGTGTAGCGGCACGCGCGCCTGAAGGGCGCACCTGCCATGCCATATTATTATACTACAAAGTAAATCTATTTAAAATACTTTTTTCCAGCAATTGAATGGCCTGATAAAACAGAATGGTCAGAATACAAAGCAGGGCAATGCTCATCACCACCATATCCAGTTTGAAGACCTGGCTGCCGTAAATAATCAGATACCCCAGGCCTTCGCTGGCGGCAAAAAATTCGCCAATGACCACCCCCACCAGGCTTAAGCCGATGTTGACCTTCATCACACTGATCAGAATCGGCAGAGTGCTGGGGAGCACTACTTTGGAAAGCACGTCTTTGCGGCCGCCGCCTAAAGTTTCAATCAGTTTGATCTGTTCCGGATCCACTTTTAAAAAACCGGTATGCAGATTTAAAATGACACCGAAGACGCCGATAGAAATACCTGAAACAATAATGGTCCGCATGTTTGCCCCCAGCCATACCAGAAGCAATGGCGCCAGCGCCGATTTGGGCAGGGAATTGAGAACCACAAAATAGGGTTCGCAGATCTTCGCCAGCCGTTCAAAACGCCACAGCAGCATGGCAAAGGCTGTACCGATGCCGATCATCAGCAGAAAACTGATCAGGGTTTCCTTTAACGTAATCCACGTATGCCGCAAAAGATCCTGAGAGCGCAGCATCCGGCAAAAGCACTGTACGATTTTGACGGGACCGGAAAAAATAAAGGTATCGAGCCAGCCCATCCGTCCTGCCAGTTCCCAGATACCCAGCAGAAAAATCACACCGGCCACCCGCCAGAAATTGATCATCCGCCGGTCTTTTTTCTGTTTTCTGATATAGCGTTCCTGATTGCTCCATGTATCCTTATGCTTTGCCATTGTTGAGCACCTCCCAGACGGTCTGAAAATAATCCTGAAACTCTTTCGTATTTCGCTTCTGCAGTGCGCTTAAACCTTCCGGAAACTGAATTCCCGCATCATAAATAATCCGGGTCGGCCGCTTCGACAGTACCAGGATCCGGCTGCCCAGCGTAATGGCCTCTGACAGATCGTGGGTCACCAAAAGCGCGGTTTTGTGCTCGTTTCGAATGATTTCACAAATATCGCTGCCTACCGCCAGCCGGGTCTGGTAATCCAGCGCGCTGAATGGTTCATCCAGCAAAAGCAGCTGCGGATTTAAGGCCAGCGTCCTGATCAGCGCCGCCCGCTGCCTTAAACCCCCGGACAGTTCGGAGGGTCTGGCATTGCGAAAGGGCATCAGGCCGTACTGAATCAGCATATTTTCCACCCGCATCAGGTTTTCTTCCGTCTTCTGTTTCCGGATTTCCAGCCCCAGAATACAGTTTTTGTAAACGCTGCGCCATTCAAACAGATGATCCTTCTGCAGCATATAGCCGATGCCGGTATTTTCCCCGTTAAAGGAAATGCTGCCTTCTTCCGGCACAAGCAAACCTGCAATCAGGGAGAGAATGGTGGATTTTCCGCAGCCGGAGGGCCCCACCACCGACACAAATTCCCCCTCTTCGACCTGAAATGATACATTGTTTAAAGCCGGCGTTTCACCGGCTTTTGTATGATATGCAAAGGATACATTGGAAAAATCCAGAAATGCCCCCATATAATATCCATCCGATTTCTTTTGAGATATTATATGAGGGCAACTCGAAATTTGTTATTTTTCAGGTGTGATTATTATTTTCCCGTCCACATATTCCATCTTGACACGCTGGGACTTGATGCCCATCTGTTCGATCATATCCGACGGAATCTGCACACGGCCGAAGCGGTCCAGAATCGCATACTCTTCATGGACGAAATGCTGCATTTTCTGTTCCTCCTCACTCTGTTCGGAAAACAGTTTCACCTCGTCCAGCCTGCGCCGGTAACTTTCCTTCATGATTTTTTCACTGGAAATTTTCCCGTCCCGGATGGAAACCACCCGGCTGACCTTATCCGCCAAGTCCGGATTGTGGGTAACAATGATAATGGTCGTATGCTCTTCCCGGTTGATCTTCCGGAAAATATCCAGAATATAGTTGCCCGTTTTCAAGTCCACGGATCCCGTAGGCTCATCCGCCAGCAGGATCTTCGGCCGGTTGGCGATGGCAATGGCAATGGCGATCCGCTGCTGTTCCCCTCCGGAAAGCTGACTGAGTTTGCTGTCCTTCTTATCCCGCAGTCCCACCAGTTCCAGCAGCTCCATCGCCCGCTCATCCCGGTCATTTGCGTTGTCCAAAAGCAGCGGCATCTGTACATTCTGCAGCGCCGTCAGATACGGCAGCAGATTTCTGGCATTGTTCTGCCATACGAACCCTACCGTATTTTTTTTGTAGGAAATCAGGCTTTCCTCATCCATGGAAAACAGATTTTTGCCATCTACATAGAGTTTTCCCGCCGTAGGTTTATCCAGTCCGCCGATCATATTCAGAAAGGTACTTTTGCCGCTTCCGCTGTTTCCCACGATGGCCAGCATTTCTCCTGCCTGAATGGTGATATCCAGTCCCTGCAGCGCCATGACTTCAAAATCTCTGGTCTTATAGATTTTTACCAGATTGTCACAGACGATCAGCGGCATATCCTGTTTTTCTTCCAATGCGCTTGCCTGCATTACTCATCCGCCTCCCTGTCATTGTGTGTGACCGAAGTAACGGCCCCGTCTTCCAGTTCGTATACCAGATCGCCGACTTCCATCAGCCCTACGTCGTGGGTGGTCATAACTACCGTATTCCCTTCTTTTTCCACCAGTTCCTTGAATATTTTCACCACCTGCAGACCGGTGTTGGTATCCAGCTCCGCCGTGGGCTCATCCGCAAATATGACCTTGGGCCGGTGGGCAATGGCCCGGGCAATGGCCACACGCTGCTGCTCGCCGCCGGACATTTCTTCCGGCAGATGATCCGCCCGGTTGGCCAGTCCTACCATTTTCAGACATTCCATGACCCGCGCAGCATAATCACCCTCGTAGTTTCCGAGGCGCAGCGCGTATTCCACATTTTCATAAGCCGTCATCATAGGAATCAGCGCCACCGACTGAAAGACAAATCCGATGCGGTCTCGACGAATCAGGGAACATTCATCCTCATTTTTCCCGGTCAGATCAATTCCGTCAAACAGTACGGTTCCGCTGCTGGCCGCATCCAGCGCGCACAGCACATTCATCAGGGTGGTCTTTCCGGAACCGGAACGTCCCCGGAGAATCGTCAGCTTCCCCTTCGGGATCGTCAGTGAAATATCTTTCAGCGCGTAAAAGTCTTCCCCGGAAGGCATGGGAAATATTTTGGAAATATGATCCGCCTGAATAATTGCTTCCGCCATTTTAATCCTCCCCCAGTTTCAAAGCCTGTGATATATGGATCCGGTTGATCATCCTGCCGATCATCCAGGTACATGCGCCGATTCCTAAGAATACAACAATAAACATCTTGGAAATATCCCAGAAAGCGCCTGCCATGGACAGCGGCAGCGACAGATCGCCCACGCTGTATGCAATCTGAATCAGCGGCACAAACAGCCTTGCCGCCGTCAGTCCGCAGGCAACGCCCAGCAAAATGGAGGGCAGCGTGATGATCGCCTGTTCACAGATCAGCATCCGTAAGATTTCTTTCATGGTCATGCCCATGGCACGGAAAATGCCGAACTGCAGCGCTCTGGACTGCACAGAGATGACCCAGTAAATCAGCAGTCCTGTCACGGCCAGAATCAAAATGACGATAAATCCCATGGTCAGTATACCGTTGGTTCCCTGAATCATCGGATCGTTTTTCATGTCGATCTGCGCCGCGTAACTGTCGTTGAAATAATCCAGCTTAATATTTTTTTCACCGATAAAATCATACACACACTGGGTGGAATCCTCTACATCCAGCCAGACCTGATAGGGCAATACCCCGTCCACTGCCTGCAGCCGGGACAGATTGGCTACAATCAGAAAGTTCGGCATACTGGTTTCATTACCGCTTTCGTCCACCACCTGGGTCTGCGGGTTATAGGTGGGCCAGTAATCCACAAAGCCGAAAATGATACCGGTGATATTTTCGCCGGTGGCCGTGGTATAGGACAGCTGATCGCCCAGCTGATATCCCAGCAGATCATGGAAATTTTCCGACACCAGCACCGCGGTACTGTTCTGGGAAATCGCATTCAGATAATGATACCAGTGCCGGGGCAGCAGCCGGGTATCAAACCGGGCCGATTGCCCGAAATTCTTTGTATGGATGCCCATCAGCTGCACTTTCTGGCTGACGGCATACTCTTTGATCGTCCCTCTGGAATCGTAGTAGGCTTTGATCACTTCTTCATCGTAGGATTCCATATTTTCCTCAATATCGCTGATATCGGTCATGACGGAAATCGTGGCGTCGTCCGTCACATATACCTTCGCGGCATGTTGCACGCCGTCAATTGTCAGATACTTGTCAAAATCCGGCTCAATATAGTCGTCTGCGGAAACCGGTCCTTCCTCTGTTTTTTTGCTGTTCTCATTTTCCTCATCCGTTTCCTGACTGGTTCCTGCCGCCGCATCTTCATTGACGTTGGTCCATTTTTCCTGCAGAACCACATCCGCGCCCACCTGATAATCGATGCGTTTTTCCTCATTGCTGTTGATGGTATGCGCCGCTTTCGCATTGAAAATTCCCAGCGCCAGCGTTAAGATCAGGAAGATCATGATAAAATTCTGCTTGTGAAAACTCCGGACCATCCGCAAGAAGGCCGCGTATACCGCCGGATCCAGTTTGTTTTTAATCACACGAAACAGCAGCTTCAGCAGCAGCGGCAGTAATCGCAGCAGCAACAGTCCCACACCTATAATAAACAGGGAGGAACACAGGTAAAGCAAAGGATCCAGTGCCGCGCCCTTCTTTACGGCGGCGGCCAGCATATCCTGCTGCCGGTGGAAGGTAAACAGTCCGTAAACCGAAACCGCCGTCACCAGCACATCCAGATAAAACTTTTTCCAGATCGGCTTTTTCTTCAGAGAATTTTTATTCTGCTTATGTTCCACAATCGAAGTATTTGCATAGGAAAATACGGGAACGATCATGGCAATCATACACAGAATGACAGAAGCCAGGCAATATCCCAGCACACTCCAGGTGAGCCTGAGGGACAGCGCGCCTCTGGATACAAAGCTTAAGAATGCATTGGCAGACCCGAACAGCTGACACAGCAGCGCGGCAAAGGGCAGTCCGATTACCACGGCAATGCCGGCGATGACGGCGCTCTGCAGAAAATAAATCTGAAGAATCTGTTTCTTTCCGGCCCCGCGGCTCTTTAAAATTGCAATATCATTTTTTTCAATTTCCAGAATCTGCCCGGAAACCATACAGATAAACGCAATCAAAAGAATCAGGATGGGCACCTGCAAAATGCGCAGCGTCGCCCGCACACGGGACATCATTTTGACGTGGTCTTCCAGCAGCGATACAAAATTCGCCCGAAAGACCTGACCGTTTTCCTGACTGTAATGATTCGTGTACCATTTTGCCTGTTCCAGCAGATGGCTGATTCTATTTTCACGCATCTGGGCACAATCAAGTATCAGATAAAAGGCCGCACGGATCTTATTCTGGGGATCCTCTTCATTCATCAGCTGTTCTTTGAAAAGATTTTCATCAATGAACAGCTCCGAAGCCAGGGCATTGGGCGAATTCACCCAGTACAGATCATCTTCCCTGCTGTTTTCAAAGACGCCGCTGATACGGATTTTTAAAGGATTCCCGTCTGTCAGTTTGATATCGTCAAAGGTCAGAATCTCCCCGAGAATCAGCCGCTGGGTCACCAGTCCTTTCTGGGAAATCACCGCGTCAATGATGCCGTCATCTGATATCTTGCCGGCATACATTTCTCCGGAAACCATCTTCGTATGCTCCGGAAAGCCGCTCATATACCCGATGGCAAGACTGACTTCTTTCTGCGCATCGCCGTAAATATTTTCTGTCAGCGCCGGCATTTTTTCAACGTAATAATGGCTGACTTCCTCCAGACTGTCCAGTTTAAATTTCTTCTGCATGCCCTGGAAGGTTTCCCGGGCTTTGACAAAGCTTTCCGTATTCGCTGCGCCGTTTTTGGATTCCAACACAGCATCTACGGTAATGGTGCCGGGATACGCATTGTTTTCTTCCACGTAATCACTGATTTTGCGGTTCAGGGATTTGATCTGGATCGCATCCGTATACATGGGATTGGCACAGGCCACGGAAACCATGAAAACGTTGCCGATCAGCAGGCAGATCATGATCCATTTGCAGTTCAGCATTTTTTGAATAACAAAATCAAACATATGCGGTTCCCTCCTTACTGCAAATATACGACGTCATGTTCATCGATGCCCTGCAGAATCCATGTGTTTTCCCCGTCTGATCCGCCGGTCAGCACATGGCGGCGTCTGAGCTCGCCGTCCTCCAGAATAAACACATAGGATTTGTCCTTAATCGTAAAAACACCGGAACTTTTTGTCATCAGCACCTGACCTGCACGGTAAGTCGCAAGTTCTGCTTTCAGGGGATCCAGATTACTTTTGTCGTATTCTCCATCCAGACGCACGTAAACTTTGCCCTGCTTTAACAAATCCGGCAAATAATGATCGGCACAGACCACGGTTCCCTGTATTTTCTGCTGTTTATCTCCGGAACCCGCCAGAATGGTAACGGTATTGCCAAAGTAGGTGTATCCCGGATCGTCAAAGTACACCACCACCGTATCGGTGGAATGCATACGCAGTACCACAGACTGGGAGGTCAGTACCGTTCCCTCCGTCCGGATAAACACGTTATCCACAACGCCGTCAAAGGGCGCGTAAATATTGCAGTCTCCCTGGACGGCTTTCATGGTTTCCAGTTCTTTCTTCATCTGATCGATTTCCGTCTGATTTTCCGTCGCCATATAATTATTATTGATTTCATTGGCTGCCAGTTTCTGGGTAATAATGGCACGGTCATAGGCGTCTGCGGAAGCATACTGTGCATTCAGCTGATCCCGTTCCCGGGCATAATATGCTGACTGTCGGTTATACTCTGCTTCCTTTGCCGCAATGGCCTGCTCTTTTTCCGCGATTTCTTCTTCCGAATAGGGCCGCAGCTTTGCAAGCAGGTCTCCTTCCTTCACTGTATCCAGATTGTCCACTTCCATGGATTCCAGCACTACGGCATCCGCCGCGGGCGTCAGATCCTGCACCACAGGATAATAAGCTGCCGCATCCACCGTTTCCTTTTTTTCCAGATCCCCAATGACAGCCTCAGAGGAAACATACGCATTGTCTTCGATGGGCAGCAGATCCGAACTAAGCAGGTCTTTTTTCGAACCGCAGCCGGAAAGGACCAGAGAAATCACAATCGGCAACAGTACCCATCTGGTTTTGCTTTTACTTTCCATAAATGATCTCTCCTTCCTCCAGCCCGCTGACGATCTCCACCGCGGTTTCCCATCGGGTGCCGACTTCCACATCTTTTCTGACTTTATTTCCCTCTTCGTCCCGGATATAAACGTAGGTACCATCCACATCCTCATAAAGCCCGTCATCCGGAATGTAAAGAATGTTTTCCTTTCGATCCGAGATCAGTACCACGTTTACCGGCGTGCCATACGGAATTTCATCTGCGCCCTCATTGATGTAATAGGTGTTTTGCAGTACGGTTTCCTCCGTGAGATTGGTCATCTGGAATCCCTGCGGCGGGTCATAGGTAATGTTGTACTTTTTTCCGTCCACCAGCGCATAATATTCATCACAGGCGGTCAGTTCTTCCTCTTCAACATACTCCCCCTCAATTACTTTGGAATCTGCAAGGCCGAGCACCGCAAGCACCGTTCCGCCGCTGACATTTCCCGTGCCCATCTGTCCCATATACATGATCACGCCGTCCGAAGGCGCTGTAATATCCGTGTCCTGATTTCCCGAATTCATCTTCTGCATCGTCAGTTCCGCAAGTTCCTGTTCCTCCTTAACTTTGATCTGATAATAGTTGTTTTGCAGTTCTACGATTTCTTCCTGTTTTGCATTGATTTCCTCCGCTGCCGCCCCCTGCGCCTGCAGTTTGGCCAGTTCTGCCTGGGCTGTGGCGATATTCACTTCACTTAAGGAATCCAGATATGCATGATCCCGCTGCATCTGAGCGATCTGTTCATCGATCTGGGCCGCCTGCGCAGCTACGGAACCGCCGTCCAGAGCAAACAGCACATCTCCTGCTTTCACTTCATCTCCCAGAGATACATTCACATTTTTAATGACTGCATCCATATCTACTTTAATATTCACTGTTTGATGGACAACGGTATTTTCCGTCAAACGGATATTGTACATGTCTCCCCGCTTCACCGTCATAGCATTTTCCTCAAAGCCAAGAGGATCCAGCAATTCCGGGGCTTTCGAACAGCCTGCAAGCAGCAGACAGCAGATCAGAAAAAGTCCTGTTATTTTTTTTCGCATACTTCCACCTCTAATCCACAATCACTTTATCTCCGAGAGACAGTCCTTCAATAACCTCGGTATATTTTCCGGCATTCATGCCGGTCTTCACTGACTGAATCGTACGGATGCCGTCGGCGTCCTCCACATAAACGATTTCTTCTCCATTGACCAGATTGACCGCTTTGGACGGAATATAAAGAACGTTTGTCCGGGTGTCCAGCGTAACATCCAGGGAACCAGGAAGACCGGAATGCAGCAGCAGTCCCTCATCCTGCGTCAGAAAATAGACACGGGCAGGCGCGCCTTCTTCGGTGGGCGCAGGAAATTTCTCCACGCCGATTTCCTCTTCCTGCACCACTTTCAGCCGGACATCCTTGCCCTGGATCGTTGCAGTATAAAGATCCCCGGGATGAAAAAAAGACCAGTACGGCGTATAAGCACTCACCACATACTGACCCGACTGACTGACAATCACCACCGACTGATTTGCCACGGATTTTTCTCCTTTTTCCTGCGTCAGTGCGTAAGTAACCACCCCGTCAAAGGGCGCTATAAGCTGCAGTGATGCGGAATCGGCAACCATACGTTCCTTTCCCTGGGGGGAAAGCTCTGCCAGCAGTTGTCCGGCGCTGACCTGATCGCCTGTTTTTACATAAATTCCCTTATAAAAGAAATCATCATAAGAAAAAGACAGGATTTTTTCTCCGTTATTCAGCACACTTAAATCAATGGTCTCTCTTTTCGTCAAATCTCCCTGTCTGACTTCTTCCATGTCAAAAGCATCGTTCTGATATGCTTCTACCACCGGCGTAGTGTTGAGTTCTTCCTCTTTCGGAAGCAGCAGGATGATCAGTACCAGCAGGCAAACTGCCGCCAGAGAAATCATAAGATACTTTTTTTTCTTCATTTTCACCGCTCCTTTATCAAAACAGGGAACTGCAGCTGCCGCAGTTCCCTGTCTCCCACAAAAATACGCGCTTATTATAGCACGGAACCCCGCCGGATGCAAGCCGTACCGGCCATTCTTCTTTGCGCAAAACTATAGAATTCCATGGGGATTTTTTAGTAAAATACGCCATTGATTTTACGGGCCGACGTGAATGTTTTCCGAACGCTGCTGGCCGAATACGTCTGTGATCGTAAGGATATAATCTCCATCGTCCAGCACAATATCATATTTCCCTTCCGCATCGGTTTCCCCGATATAAACGATACGGCCGAGGGAATCCGTAACCAGAAGTTTACAGACCTTGGATGCTATGCCGGATCCCACCACTTTTGTTTCTCTTTCCTCGGTTCCGTTGGAATAGCTTCGTATGATTTCGTAGGTACCGTCCGGGAAGGGATAACTCCAGTTTCCGCCGTCATCCGTATCCTGATCGAAAATGGTTTCGCCGTATTCATTCAGAATTTTTACATGATGCTTGACAGTCCGCGGTTCCGGTGTCGGCTCCGGCGAGGGTGTCGGCGGCTGCGTTGATGTCGGCTGCAGAACGTCGATCACCTGATTTCCGTCGTCTCCCGTTTTCAGATCCACCATCCGGCACATGACGCAAAGCCGGGTGGAACCGCCGTTTTCACAGGTCAAAAGCACCAGCGTGATCTGCCCCGGAATCCAGTCCTGTATCGTCCAGTCTTTCGGTTTGATGACCTTTTGCTCATACACCTCATAGGTATACTCCGTTCCGGTCAGATCCGTCACCGTCACCAGATCGCCGCTTGCCAGCTGATTGATGTTGTCAAACATTTCGCCGTACATACCGCCCCGATGCCCCGCCAGAATACAGGTGCCGTCTGCGCCGATGGCAGAGCTGGTGGAAATATGGCCGATGGACGCCTTGATATTGATGCCGTTGGTACCCTCCACCACCGCATACATAAGGTTCAGCTTTTTGATTTCAATGATGCCGATAATATTCTGATCCGCCACCGTCATCATAGACATCCGTTCCTTGCGGATCTGGGCGTCGATTTTTTCTTTATCGGAGACGGAAAGCGCTTCATATTCCGCCTGTGACATGCCGGAATTCATGTAGTTGTCCGTTTCCGTCTCTTCCTGATTGTCCCTTAGAAAACCGGAGATTGCGTTCCGCACTTCACTGATGCGCTGATCATTGAGATAATCATTGTACAGGGGAATCAGCACAGCATAAGCCACAACGCAGAAGCCGCCGATAATGATCCACAGACCGATCTGCCTGCGCAGTCCCAGTCCCCAGAATTTATCCGCGGTTCCGGCGAAAGATTCCTGCAGTCTGCTTCGCAGCTTATTCAGTTGAAACATCCCTTTTCCAGATCTCATCGTATGCGAACTATCCCCTTTTTAAGTTTCATTCATACTGAGTGTTTCCCATTCTTCATACAGGCTGTCTTCCTCCAAAGACAGCTGCTTCAGTTCATTTCCCAGCGCATTCAGACGATTGTAATCCACTGCGATTTCTTCCTGCTGCATCTGCTGTTCCAGTTCGGTTTTCTGCTCTCCGATTTCTTCCAGCCGCAGCTGAATCTTCGCAATACGGGTTTCAATTCTCTTTCTGGCGCTGCTTTCTTCTCGGCTTTTGCGCCATGCCTCTTTGGCACCCTTTGGCTTTGCTTCGGTTTCTGTGATCTCATGATGCGTCAGATCGTCGATCTTTTCCATGAAATCATCGTAATTTCCCATAAACTGCACCAGCTTTTTATCATTGAGATAAAAAATCCGCTGCGCTGTTTTGTTAATAAAATACCTGTCATGGGAAATGTACAGCACGGTTCCTTCGTAATTGCGGATGGCTTCCTCCAGAATCTCTTTTGAAATAATATCCAGATGGTTGGTGGGCTCATCCAGTATCAGAAAATTAGCGTCAGACAGCATCAGCTTTGCCAGTGCAACCCTGCCCTGTTCGCCGCCGCTTAATGTACCGATCTGCGAAAATACATCGTCCTCTGTAAATAAAAAGGCCGCCATCACATTGCGAATCGTCGTCTGGGTCAGATGCGGATAGCTGTCGGAAATTTCTTCAAAAATGGTTTTATCCCGGTTTAATACTGCGTGTTCCTGATCAAAGTAGGCAATGGCCACATTCGTGCCGAAACGAACCAGTCCGCCGTCTGCCGCTTCTTCTCCCAGTAAAAGACGCAGCAGCGTTGTTTTTCCTGCGCCGTTTTCACCGATCAGTGCAATTTTATCGCCCCGGTAAATATCGAAAGAAAGCTCCGTAAACAGGGATCCCTGCTGAAAGGATTTGGAAAGATGCTCCACATGCAGCACGTCTTTGCCGCTTTCGCAGACCGGCGTAAAACGAATGCGAATACGGGCGGGATCCTCCTCCACCTTTTCCAGCCGTTCTTTTTTGTCCAGCATTTTCTGACGGCTTTCCGCCCGTTTGACGGATTTTTCCCTGTTAAAACTCTTTAAGGTTTCTATCACCTTTTCCTGCTTTTCGATTTCCCTCTGCTGATTGTTGTATGCCCTTACGGCGGCTTTTAATACCGCTTTCTTTTTTTCCGCATACACATCGTAATTGCCTTTATACACTTGAAGCGCACCGTTTTCAATTTCGATCACCTTCGAAACCAGCTGATTCAAAAAATATCTGTCATGGGAAACTAAAAGCAGCGCGCCCCTGTACTGCAGGAGGTAGCCTTCCAGCCAGCGAATGGCCGCAATATCCAAATGATTGGTTGGTTCATCCAAAATCAGCAGATCCAGCGGCATCAACAGCAGTTTTCCAAGGGCAAGCCGCGTTTTTTCTCCGCCGGACAATACCGAAACCTTTTTCTCATAATCGTTTTCGGAAAATCCCATGCCTTTGAGCACCCCAACCACACGGGACCGGTAAGCATAGCCTTCTTCCCGTTCAAAGGTTTCATTGATTTGTGCGTAAAGGCGCATCCGTTCTTCCAGTGCGGAGCCTTCCGCCGTTTTCATATCCTGTTCCAGCTGCCGCAGGCTTTCCTCCGCCGCAATCAGATCCTTTCTGGTAGAAATGATCTCTTCATAAACGGTGGCGTCGGAATCCAGCGAGGGATTCTGCGTCAGAAATCCGATTCTGATATTTTTTGGAATGACGACAGATCCCGCATCCGGCGGCAGTGCGCCGTGAATCATCCGCAGCAGCGTGGTTTTGCCACAGCCGTTGGCGCCCACCAACGCCGTTTTTTCATGTTCTTCCAGCCGAAAGGATGCATCCTTTAAAATCGTATGCTCTCCAAAAGATTTTTCAAGATGTATACAATCCAGTAACATATTTTGTGCCTCAAATACCAGCGCAATCGCTAAAACATATTTCCATTGATATAAATTTCACTAAAAAAGATCATGACGAACAAAAGCAGCAGCATAAGCACTATTCCTGCTTTTTTATGCTTTGCCGCAAACAGTCCCGGAATCATAAACACCGGAAACGCGCCCAGTGAATAGCGGGGACCACTCAAAAGCCAGGACGCCGAATAACAGACATAAAAATAAACCAGGGTATAGATCCCGTAGGACAGCCTGAAACGCAGGCAGGCATACAGCCCCGAGAAAAATACGACCGCCATTGAAATCAGATTTGCAATTCCTACGCCGATGATAAATCCCGTTTCATAATTATGGAGCTGCTGCCGCACAATCATCTGTACCACATAAACGGGATTTTCCATATGCTGAAACCAGTTTTCCTCCTGCAAATCGAAAAAAGCAAGTGGATTTTTGTGCAGTCTGTAATTGATCCAGAGGTAGAACAAAAATCCGCAGAGAGTCAGCAGCATCATTATCGCAGATAACAGATATTTTCGCCAGACAATGGTTTTCGCTTTCCAGTCTTTACGAAGTTGAAGTATGGTTTCGGTCAGCATGATGACACCCACTGCCAGTCCCGGCAGTCTGGTCATGGTCAGCATACATCCCACGATTCCGGCTGCCAGATATTTTTCTTTTCGCAGCAGCCAGATATCGCTGAACAGCAAAAAGAGGAACAAAGCTTCAGCCATTCTTGTAAAGAGAAAAATGGAAAATGGATACATCACCAGAAACACGGTGCAGCAGCACGCCTTTTCTTTGGAATAATCCAGCCGCATCAGCTGATAAAACATTACCATCGCCAGATAGGCGCAGACAATGGAAATCAGAGAAGCGCAGTACGCGTAATCCAGCGTGGTCACCATATGCAGCAGGCGGATACACAAGGGATAAAAAGGAAAGAATACCAGAAGAAAACGGTCATCTCCTGTCGCCGTGTAACCGTCCTTCGCAATCGTAATATAATGTCTGACATCCCACATGGTGGTAAATTGCCGATAGTAATCCAGGAAACCCATGGGCGTTTCCTGAAGATAATTGTGGAGCAGCCAGGTTCCGAAAACCAGAATTGATGCAACCACGAGATATACTGCCGCAAATAGAATATAAGGGTAACATCTTTTGTTTCTGAGTTTCATGAAGAATCTCCTGTCATAAAGCAGGTATGCCGGAGACGAACCGTCTGTGTGGCATACCTGCTCTGCAGTTACTTTTTTAATCTTTAGATTTCTTTTGCATGCTCCAGCAGGTATTTCTCTGCTTCCGCATTCCAAAGCCCGTTGTGCTTTTTCACCAGCGCATCCAGTTCCGCGAACATGGGATCGCTTTCACCCAGTTTTTCAAAATCCGCAATGGCTATCAGCGGCATGGAAACGTGGGTGTAAACCAGCTTTTTGCCGCCTTTGATATTCGGCAGATTTTTCGTTGTCTCCACAACGCAGTCCAGACCGCCCACATGGGTCACCATGGCGGAAGGATTGATCTTTCCTTTGGACATCATATCCAGCGCCTCGATCAAATCATCGTTGTTTCCGCCGGAATTGCCCGCAACATGGGTTGCCATATAATGGACGTTATAGAAATTAAACTCTGCAGCAAATTCCGTATTGGAGGGGCCTGCAAAGAAGTTGAGGCAGCCGTCGTAGCCGAGGATGGCGCTGGCCTGTTCTACCACCGGGCGTACCGGCGCATAAACGTAAACATCGTCATAGCCGGTGCCGCCGGAGGCTTCCATCAGCGCCGCCACCGGATCGCCTGTACCGGTATTCAAATATACCAGCTGCACGCCGTTTGCAGCCGCTTCCTCTACCGTATAAATCGAAGCCGCACGTTTCAGACGGTCATCGTCAATATCAGTAACTACCAGAAGCGAAGGCTTTCTGTCACAGTGCAGCGCATAGTCGATGGCCCCCAGGCCCATGGGACCTACCCCTGCCAGCAAAGCCATTTTACCGCCTTCTTTAATGCCCATTTCATGTACATAGCTGCCGGCTTTGGTATGATAATTTACATGATATCCGCCGATGATGCAGCTTACCGGTTCTGCCAGGGAGCCGGTATAAAAGGCCTGTCCGTTGTAATGCAGCAGGCAGTTGTTCTCCATGACCGTGGCCGGAATGACGATATACGTAGCGTCGCCGCCGATATAAGGGAACGAATACCCCGGCGCCGCATAGACGTTTTCCTTTGCGTTGATGGCCGGCTGAATGGCAAACTTTTCTCCCGGCTGAAATTTGCCGTTCCATTTTTTGCCGACTTCCAGAATCCGTCCGCAGAACTCATGGCCGATAATCACCGGGTGTTCTGCCACGTCATTGGGCACCCGCTTATGAGCCGGGCCCTGAATCGTCGCCTTGTAAGAGGACATGCAGATGCTGTCCGAAATGACCTCCGCCAAGATTTCATCATCCTGAATCTGCGGCAGTTCAAACTCTTCCAGACGCAGATCGTTTACACCGTAAATTCTGACTGCTTTTGTTTTCATAAACTACTCCTCCTGCATTTGTCCCGCTTTCGCGTAATATTGAATTCTTTCCTCGATGGAAGGCATTTTTTTCTTCGTTTCTTCCGTAAACATACCGTTTGCCAGATCTTTGGTGGCTTCTTTTTCATGTCCGATCAGCGTCCATGTGGCGTCGATCAGATGCGCGAAGGCAGGCTCCTTGATCTTGTCGTTGATAAACGCCTGTCTGGGGGAATTGATGTCCTCACCGCTGATTTCGAAAAGATCATTTTCCTTACAGAGTTTCATCAGACGCTGCAGCTGCTCCAGCGTATTTCTGGATGGCATATAAGCAATGGAATCAAATCCCAGCTCTTTCAGATAGGGAATCAGCTGATCCAGATAATCATCTTCAAATTTCTGGGTCTTCTTGTCCCCCGTCACACTGTCGCCTACATCGCCCAGATACGCATAGGCCGTCACGGCGCCAATTTCTTTAATCGCTTTTAAAAATTCCCGCACCGGCGGGCATTCGTCGGTGGCAGGCACATAAATCTTTTCCACCAGGGAGGATTTTAAGATCCCCAGCAAATCATAGTGATAATAAGAATATTCCGTATCCAGCATCTGCGCAGTCTGCTTCGCGGAAAGGGTAAGTCCCAGCTGCTCCTGCAGAAAATCAATCAGAGGCTGTCCTTTGCCGGTTTTGTCCGTAATCTTCTGCGCCAGCACATACAGGATATGGCGCTCGGTCACCGAACCGCCTTCCGCCCAGTTGGATGCGGGAACCACATCTTTTTCAAAATCCATGCGGATACCGGCAGAAGCGACAAGGGCATTGATATTCGCCACCATTTTTTTGTTCCGTTCGTTCCGCGCCTCGCGGTAGGGCTGCATAAACGCAGCCAGCCGGTCAATATTCTGATGGGGAATGCCGTGGGCCAGCACATAGGCGCAGCCGATCTGATCCGGATTGTTGAGGCGCAGATCCGCAAAAGGCGTATCCGCGAAAGATACCCGGCACTCCATGCCGATGGTGGTAATCATTCCGGTGATTTTGCCTGCTTCAATAAATTCCCGGGTACCGCCCACACTGTCGTGATCCACGATGCCTGCCGTAGTCAGTCCATTGGTCCAGGCTGTATACACAGCTTTGGTGGGTGAATAAGGGGAAAAGGAATAGGTGGTATGAATATGGCTGTTCACATATCCCTTATCCTCCGGCATGGGCAGTGTCCCGTTCCGATGCAGCTGTACCAGTTCTTTTAACGCTGACAGGCGTTCTTCTTTTGTGGCAGCGTTCAGACCGCAAATCAATTCTTCTGTAGTCATGGATCCGGCCTCCTAGTTCAACATGGTCTGTCCGCCTGTGACGGGAACAGCCTGTCCGGTTTCATACTTCTGCTCAATAATATAAAGAATCGCAACCGCCACGTCCGATTCCAGACAGCCACGGTTCAGCGGAACCTTGGATTCGTAGAAACGTCTCACATCTGCTACCGTCTTCGCACCCGGAACTTTTCCGGCGTTGAGATACTGTACGAACAGGCCGCGCACGGGATCGGACCACAAAGGACCGTCCAGCAGATTACCGGGGCAGATGGCATTCACCTTGATCTGATACGGCGCCAGCTCCATTGCAAAGGACTGGGTCAGACCGATGCCGCCGAATTTCGATCCGGCATACGCAAAGTTTTTGTTGCTTCCGGCCAGTCCGGACTTGGAATTGATCTCGATAATATCCATCATATAATCCGGCGCCGCTTCATGCTGAATCTTCATAATTTTGGACGCATACTTCGCGCAGAGGAAGTACGCCGTATAGTTGATGGAAGTAACCAGTTCGAAGTTTTCCTTCGTCATTTCGTCGAGACTTCCCGCCCGGGCAATGCCTGCATTGTTCACCAGTACATCCAGCCCGCCGAAGGCAAGCACCGCCGCTTCAAACATTTCCTTTACGCTGGTTTCATCGCTGACATTTGCCTTCACGGCAATCGCGGTGTCCGCGCCATAGGTTTCATTCAGTTCCTGGGCACAGCTGACTGCGCCTTCATAATTCAGATCGGCAATAATCAGATGGGCGCCATGCTCCGCCATGGCCAGAGCAATGCCTTTGCCGAAGCCCTGGGCGCTGCCGGTTACCAGAGAGATCCTGCCTTCCAGCCGTCTTTCCTGTGCACCGGCGCCGGAAACCTTTGCACGGTAGCTTTCTACTTCCCAATTGACAATAAAATCAATCAGTTCCTGCGTCATATGTAAAGGACCGCCGAAGGCTTTGGCATATACCGCGATTTTCAGCGCGTCAATCAGCAGCAGCTTCGCCGTCTTTGCCTCTTTCATCTGATCGCCTGAAACAAAGAAGCCCAGTTTTTCCACTGCAATCACACGGGGTTTGAAACCGTTTTTCTCCACATACGCCGTAAAGGCTGCCTGAATGGCTTCTCTCTGGGCCGCAGTATCTTCGCATGCGGGCACAAACAGGAAATATGCTTTGCAGTATACGATATGGTCCGGTGAAAAGGGCGCAGAAAGTGCCGCAAATGCAGTTTCATCCTCTACGTAATCTGCTGCAGTTTTTGATGTATAAAACAGGGTGATCGCCGGTTTCTCCTGATTGTAAAGCATACGAATCAGAGGACTGATGACCACCACTTTTTCACGGTCATAGGAAACCTCCGAAAAATCCGGCTCTTCCGTCACTGCAGATTTTAATGTGGCAAAGGTTTCTTCGCACAGCGCATCGATTTCTTCCGTGGTATCTGCCGCAAAGAATACGCCGTGGTTTTCCAGAAACAGCAGCTTCGGCGCGGCGCCGTTTTGGACGGCGTACTGATCCATGGCCTCTTTGCAGACCTTTGCCAGAATATAACCGGGTTTGGTAATGGGAATCCATACGGCTTTGCTGCCGAACAGTTTTTCACAGGCTGCCTTGCCATCCTTACCGCAGGTCATGCCATTGACCAGCGAAGGATGCAGATGCAGTACAAAATGATACGGGAACAGGTCGTGCAGCAGGGTCTCCACGCTGGGACGTCTGTCTCTGTGGGTGATATGTCTTGCATTCATCAGGTCTTCCAGCGCAAGGCTTTCGCGCAGCGCGTCGTCCTCCGGATAGGACTTCCGCATAATCTCCGCCAGCGCAGAACGCTCCATCATAACAAATTCTTCGGGTTTGATATTTGAAAGCTGGGTTCCCGAACCTTTCACATAGAGATATGTCTCGTCTTTATAAGAAGTATTGCCTCCGCCGGCAAGTACATATTCCGGATTTTTTCCGTATTTGTTGGACATTTCAGCCAGTTTCTGTAAACTCATAAGCCTTCCTCCTTGTAGAATAATGTAACGGCACGCGCGCTTGGAAAGCGCACCTGCCAAGTCGTCGGAAGGCATTGAAAGTTTGCTGCGCAAAAGCCTTCCTCCTTAAGCATAATAAACTAATCTTATAGTATCACTTCTCAATTTTAGAGTAAAGCAAAAATATGCCCCGCCGAAAAAATTGTAGGGTTATAATTGATGTGACACTTTCTGCTGTACAAAGACGGTTGAGTCCTATAGAATGTTAATCACCACAAA
>CANRGZ010000029.1 GCA_947630295.1 uncultured Lachnospiraceae bacterium
CTAACAGCTTAAGCAACAAGATGGGTAATTCCTTACTGGCTGTAAGGGGTATTAACCATAAATATATTGTAGTAGAAAAGGAGGTATTTTCGATGTTCAATACTGCAAAATTCGAACCCGGTATTATAGCGGTAAGCCGCGACTGTTTTCCCATGACCCTTTCCGAGTCAAGAAGGAAAAAAGTCGTAAGCGCTTATCGAAACACATATGGAGAGATATATGAATGTCCCGTTGTGGTGGAAAATGAAACCGATATGTTAAAAGCGCTGGAAGACGTGAAGGCAGCCGGCTGCAACGCGCTGGTTGTTTATCTCGGAAACTTCGGTCCGGAAACATCCGAGACCCTTCTTGCGAAATATTTTGACGGTCCGGTGATGTATGTGGCGGCAGCGGAGGATGCCAGTGATAAACTGGTGGGCGACCGCGGTGATGCATATTGCGGCGTTTTAAACTGCAGCTACAATCTCAAACTGAGAAATTTAAAGGCATATATTCCGGAATACCCGGTGGGCGATCCGGAGGATGTGGCGAAGATGATTCATGAATTTGCCCCTGTGGCAGCCGCGATTGTCAGCGTACATAATCTCAAGATCATTTCCTTTGGCCCCAGACCCCAGGATTTCCTGGCCTGCAATGCGCCCATCAAGCGTCTGTATGATCTGGGCGTGGAGATTGAAGAAAATTCAGAGCTTGATTTATTTGCGGCCTTCCATGAGCATGCGGATGATGCGCGGATCCCCCAGGTAATCAAAGAGATGGAAGAGGAGCTGGGCGACGGAAATAAAATGGCCGGTATTCTGCCGAAGCTGGCGCAGTATGAACTGACGCTGCTGGACTGGGCGGAAGCGCACAAAGGCTGTAAAAAATTCGTGGCATTTGCCAATAAATGCTGGCCCGCTTTCCAGACACAGTTCGGATTTGTTCCCTGCTATGTCAATTCCAGACTGACCGGCCGCGGGATCCCTGTTTCCTGCGAGGTGGATATCTACGGTGCATTGAGCGAGTATATCGGCACGGCGGTTTCACAGGATGCGGTTACATTGCTGGATATCAACAATTCCGTTCCGAAGGATATGTATGCGAGGGATATCAAAGGTAAATTCGATTATACCCTCCAGGATACCTTTATGGGTTTCCACTGCGGCAATACCTGTTCCGGCAAGCTGGTTACCTGTACCATGAAGCATCAGATGATCATGAAACGCTCTCTGGAACCGGACAGTGAACCCAACATTACAAGAGGAACGCTGGAAGGCGATATTGTGCCGGGTGATATCACGTTCTTCCGCTTGCAGAGCACCGCAGATGCGCAGCTGAAGGCTTATATTGCACAGGGCGAAGTGCTTCCCGTAAAGACCTGCTCTTTCGGCGGTATAGGCGTATTTGCGATTCCGGAAATGGGCAGATTTTACCGTCATGTACTGATCGAGAACAATTTCCCCCATCATGGCGCAGTGGCGTTCGGACATTTCGGAAAAGCACTGTTTGAGGTATTCCGTTATTTCGGTGTCTGTGACATCGGCTTCAATCAGCCGAAAGGCATGCTTTACAAAACAGAAAATCCTTTTGTATAAAAAATACGGCCCCATTCAGATTTCTGTATTTACAGCTTTGAATGGGGCTAATTTATGCGTGACAAAAATAAGAAACGATGCTATACTATTGAATAGTATCGGCTTTTGCCACATAGGATGCAGTATTCGCGCCGTAAAACCATACCGGAAGAAGGTATGGTTCTGCGGTATGCGATGAATGATAGAAGAAAGCGGAGGATTACATAATGACCTTATTAAAAGCGATTATTTTAGGTATCATACAGGGATTGACGGAGTTTTTGCCGGTCAGCAGTTCGGGCCATCTTGCTATTTTTAAGGAGCTTCTGCATATTCAGGCCGCATCCGGCGCGTCTGAGCTCACCTTCGATATTCTTCTGCATATCGGAACACTTGTTGCGATTTGTTTTGCATTCCATAAAGACATTAAAAAGATGATCGTAGAATTTGTAATGATGCTCAGAGACATTTTCCTGAACGCAAAACTTTTCTGCAGCAAACCCTTCGGAATGAAAAAAGAAGAAAAAGAATATCTGCGGATTATCAACGGAAGTTACCGGAAGTTTGTACTGATGGTCATTGTTGCCACCATTCCCACCGGCATCATCGGTATTCTTCTGAAGGATATCGTGGAGTCCATCAGTTCTAGTCTTCCTATTGTAGGCGTATCGCTTCTGATTACCGCCGTACTTCTTCTGATTGCGGATACATCGGAAAACAAAAGAAAGACGCCCCGAAATATTCCGTACTGGCAGGCTGCTGTTGTGGGCGTTGTGCAGGGAATTGCCACCATTCCGGGCATTTCCCGCTCCGGTTCTACGATTTCCGCCTGTTCCTTCTTCGGATTCGACAAGAAATTTGCCGTAAGATTTTCCTTTATTATGTCCATTCCGGCTATTCTCGGGGCTCTTTTACTTGATATCAAGGACATTGATTTCGGTAAAATCGGCGGACAGATGTGGGGATACTATATTGTGGGCATGGTTCTGGCTGCCGTCATCGGATATTTCTGTATTAAAATTGTAAATTATCTTGCAAAGGAACGTAAATTCAAATATTTCAGCATTTACTGCTGTATTGCCGGTCTGGTGGCCATTATCGGCGGCATTATTATTGCATGATGTGAAGGGAGAGGATGGCCAATGGCCGGTTCGTCTGGAAATCATCGTAAAAAAAAGAAACCTTCAGAAAACCAGACAGTACATAAACAAAAAAATACTTCTATTTCGCTGACCAGCGAAATTGTGCTTTTAATTTGCCTTCTGCTTTCCATTCTGCTGTTTATTTCCAATTTCGGAATCGGCGGCAGGCTGACAAGAGGACTGAGCGATCTGTTTTTTGGAATCTTCGGCGTTGCCGCATATGTATTCCCGGTTGTTTTTGCCGCAGTCGTTTTTTTTATTGTTTCCTCATCCAGAATCCATCAGGCGGGCTGTAAGGTCGCCGCTTTTATTCTGTTTACGCTGGCATTTTGTATGCTTGCCCAGATTTTGGACGCGAAGCAGTCGTCCAATTATGGACTTGGTGCGCTGTTTTTGTATGCCAGACGGACACACCATGGCGGCGGATTTGTCGGCGGCGCCTTTTATAAACTTCTGTATGGCGCCCTGGGAACGGCAGGCACGGTAATTCTGGCGGTTTTTCTTTTTATTATCAGCGGCGTTCTGCTGACCGGAAAATCATTCTTAAAGCTTTTGTCTTCACAAAGCGCAAAGCTGGTGGACAATGCGAAACAGGGAGCCCGGGAACGAAAAAACCGGCCGGATGCAAAACGCAGTCCGGAGAGAAGTTCTGATACAGAACCTGCAGGTGAATTCATTATGCCTGTGCTGGAAGAAGCAGAACAAAAGCAGACGGAAAAAACCACCGCCCGGAAAAAGAAATCAAAAAAAGATACGGCAGAACCTGCTGCAGATATGTCAGATGCACAGCCGTGTGAAGCCACCCAAACGCTTCCTGCACCGGAGGACATACTGCCGGAGCCTTTGAACAAGCCGAAACACGGTTTGGCAAATGCTGCAGAAGATACAAAAGAAATCCTGTCTGCGCCTTTGGAAACAGCGGAGTCTGCAGCTTCCGCGGCGGAAGATTTTGTCCTTCCGCCCATCCGGCTTTTCCGGAAAAACAGAGAATCTGCGAATACCGGATCGGAACAGCAGCTGAAAGAAACGGCGCTGAATTTACAGAATACCTTACGAAGCTTTGGCGTGAATGTAAATATCACAGACGTCAGCCGAGGACCTGCGGTGACCCGCTATGAGTTTCGTCCGGAACCCGGCGTAAAGGTCAGCCGCATCCTGTCGCTGGCTGACGATATCAAGCTGAATCTGGCTGTGAACGATATCCGGATTGAAGCGCCCGTTCCCGGAAAAGCGGCGGTGGGAATTGAGGTACCTAATGCGCAAAAATCTGCGGTTCTGATTCGGGACCTGTTTGAATCCAAAGAGCTGCTGTCTGCGAAATCCCCCCTTGCTTTTGCGGCCGGAAAGGATGTTTCCGGCAGGGTTATCGTTGCGGATCTTTCCAAAATGCCCCATATGCTGATTTCCGGCACTACAGGCTCCGGAAAAAGCGTATTCACCAATTCCATATTGATTACCTTTTTGTACCGCTGCAAACCCCAGGATGTGAAGTTTATTATTATAGACCCCAAAGTTGTGGAATTTGGTGTCTATAACGGGATTCCCAATCTGATCATCCCGGTTGTTACCGATCCGAAGAAGGCCGCCGGAGCCCTGAACTGGGCGGTTTCGGAGATGACGGCACGGTATAAAAAATTTGCGGATATGCATGTCCGTGATCTCGACAGCTACAATAAATGCATCGATGAGAAGCAGTATGAGTTTTCGCTGGAAGATGGAGAGGAGATTCCGGAACGTCTTCCGCGGATCGTCATCATTATCGATGAGCTGGCCGATCTGATGATGGTGGCAGCAAGAGAAGTGGAGGAGGCCATCTGCCGTCTTGCACAGCTGGCCCGGGCTGCCGGCATTCATATGATTATAGCCACACAGCGGCCATCCGTGGACGTTATCACCGGTCTGATCAAGGCCAATGTGCCTTCCCGTGTTGCACTCACTGTGGCAAGCGGCACGGATTCCCGTACCATTCTGGATATGAACGGAGCGGAAAAACTTCTTGGAAACGGGGACATGCTGTTTTATCCCAGTGATTATCCGAAACCCATTCGTGTACAGGGTGCGTTTGTTTCGGATAAGGAAATTTCGGATGTGGTCACACATCTGAAAAATCAGAACAAGAATGTCAGCTATGACGAACGAATTATACAAAAGATCGAATCCAATGCGGTACCTTCGGAAACCCAGACAGAGCAGATACCTGAGGACGGGAAAGACGAACTGTTCTGGGAGGCCGGCGCATTGATTTGTGATAAGCAGAAGGCGTCCATCGGTTCACTGCAGCGCGTATTTCGGATCGGGTTTAATCGGGCGGCGCGGATCATGGATCAGCTTTGCGAGGCAAATGTGGTTGGACCGGAGCAGGGAACCAAAGCCAGAGAAATTCTTATGACGGCGGAAGAGTTTGAACTGTTTAGAAACGCAAAGCCGGAAGAAGCGGCAAAGTAAATTGTGGAAAGTAAGGAGTATCAAATGGCTGAAATCTTAGATGGAAAGAAAGTCGCGGATGCGATTGTAGAAGAATGTAAAAGCGAAGTGGGCAGACTTTCGCTCTGCGGTATTACAAAAACACTGGCAGTGATCCTGGTGGGAAATGATCCCGCTTCGGCAATCTATGTCAATAACAAAAAGAAAAAATGCGAGTATATCGGCATTTATTCCAAAACCTATGAATTGCCGGAACATACGACCCAGGAGGAACTGCTGGCACTGATCCGCCGGCTGAATGAGGATCTGCATGTGGATGGCATTCTGGTACAGCTTCCTTTGCCCGCTCATATTGATGAAAACACAATTATCATGGCGATTGATCCCGCCAAGGATGTGGACGGATTTCATCCGGCCAGCGTAGGCGCACTGTCCATCGGTCTGCCTGGCTATGTTTCCTGTACGCCTGCGGGTATCATACAGATCCTGAAGCGGAATCAGATTGAAATTGCCGGAAAACACTGTGTGATTATCGGACGCAGCAATATTGTGGGCAAGCCTATGGCGATGCTGATGCTCAGGGAAAATGCCACGGTTACTGTGGCCCATTCCCGTACTTCCAATTTAAAGGCGATTGCGAAATCCGCGGATATTTTAATCGTCGCCATCGGTAAGCCGGAGTTTATTAATCGTTCCTATGTCAAAGAAGGCGCCGTCGTCATTGATGTGGGCGTGAACCGGAAAGCAGACAAAACGCTTTGCGGCGATGTATTGTTTGCTGACGTGGCGCCGGTGGCATCTGCGATTACACCGGTTCCGGGCGGCGTAGGCCCGGTCACAATCGCGATGCTGATGCATAACTGTGTATTTGGACTGGAGTAAAAGGTTGTTCTATGTCTGATAAAACAAAGAAAATTGATCTTCAGGATATGGATAAGCTGAAGCTGACCAGACGCCGCAGAAGAGTGACGGAAGCAGTGGATACCGGTAATCTGCATGATGTGGATTCCCCTTCCATGCACGAAGAAAAAAATGCGGACACAGCGGACGTAGACGTATTTTCTGAAGAATTCAAAAATAAATATCGCAATCCCTTCAAACGTCTGTACCGGATTATCAACGAAGAGGAACTTTCGGAAAAATATTCGGAACGTGTGGTACGTCTGGTGGGTATTTTTTCCGGACTTTTCCTGTTGTTTGCGATTCTTGTTCTGATGCTGCTGTATTATTTTACCTATTCTTCCTATACGGCAAACTGCAGAAAAGGGCAGACGGCAGAAGATGCCGGAAATACAGACGCTGCCGTTGTATATTATGAAAAGGCACTGGAAAAAACAAATTCCAGGGACAGAAAGATTACCGTCCTGAACAATCTGGTCAGGCTCAGTGAAGGAGACGAATCCACGTTTAATCTGAAATCCTATCTGACGGAACTGGCCATGGTGGATTCTGATAATACGGAGCCGGTGAATCGCCTGAAAGAACTTCTGTTAGCGGAAAATGATCTGGATGCGATCTTTTCCCTGGCAAAAGAGCTGGAAGACTGCAAAAATGTAGAAGCCTTATATGATATTATACAGAATCAGCCGCAGTTCAACTACAAATCCGGAACTTATGATGAACCGCTGATGGTTTCGATCCGTTCAGAAGAAGGAGCCAGCGTTTACTATACGCTGGATGGTTCGGAGGCAAATGAAACTTCCGCGCTTTATACGGAGCCGTTTCTGATCAATGAGGAAGGAAAAACGACGGTGCATGCCATCAGCATCAATGCAGCCGGTGTAAAAAGTAAAGATTATTCCGTTTCTTACAATATTGTTTCCGGCGACATTGCAGCGCCTGTGGTGTATCCGAAAAGCGGAACTTATACAAAAGAAACAGAAATTGTCATAGAAGTTCCTACCGGCTGCACCGCTTATTATACGCTGGATGAAAGCGAGCCGGATGTCAACGCTGCCATATATAAACCCGGCATGACCATCGCCTACGGTAACCATATTTTTACCGTGAAATTTATTGATCAGAACGGAAATGAAAGCGAATCCACATCCAGAGCATATATTTATGAACCGTCTTATGACGTTTCCTTAAGAGAAGCCATTTATTCGGTTCAGCAGGTACTGATTGATCACGGAAAGCTGACGGAACGCGGCGATAAAGTGTTCAACAGTGCAGGAGATGAACCTTTCTTTGACTGCGCCGATATTATATCACTGGACGAGGAATTATTTTACTGCATCACAATGCAGGACTCCGTGAACGGAGAAAGCAGTTACGCTGTGAATGTAAAAAACGGCTCCGTTTTTGCGCTGCAGAAAACGGCGTCCGGCGGCGAATATCTGGCGCCGATTGAATGACGCGTATTGCGCTGTAAATGACTGAGGGAGAACTTTTTCAGACACGGGCTGTCAGGAACTTGAAATGAGGTTTTATGGGTCATACTCCCATCCGGGAACTTCCGGAAAATGAGCGTCCTTATGAAAAACTGCTGAAGCACGGGGCGCAGTCGCTGGAGGATTCCGAACTGATTGCGGTTCTTCTGCGCAGCGGAACCGAAAAATATTCCGCAATTGAAATCGCAAGAAGCATATTGTCGCATCCCCTTGTGAATAATAATCTGGATGCTTTGCATCATCTGCAGTACGCAGATCTTCGCAAGATCGGAGGTCTCGGTAAAGTCAGAAGCCTGCAGTTTCTGGCTGCCATTGAGTTTGCCAGACGAATTTCCAAAGCGAAGGCATTGACCAGACTGACGTTTACAAAACCGGAAACCATCGCACAGTATTACATGGAGGACATGCGGCATCTTACATACGAAACGGTAATTGCGGCTTTTTTAAATTCCAGAGGTGATTTTCTGGGGGATAAGGAAGTGTTTCGCGGAAGTGTCAATGCTTCCGTCGCATCGCCCCGGGAAGTGTACATCGAAGCGGTTCGCCATGATGCCGTCGGTATTGTGCTGCTGCACAATCATCCCAGCGGAGATCCTTTGCCAAGCAGAGAAGATGTCCTGCTGACCAGGCGGCTGATTCAGGCGGGAGAAGTGCTGTCCATTCCTCTGGTGGATCATATTGTGATCGGAGATAACCGTTATTACAGTTTTCGGGAAAAAGAGAATTTATATTGAAATACCATTCATCAGTGAAACGGAGATAAATGCGATGCTGCTGAATACCTATGGAATTGATTTTGGTACCAGTTATCTGAAAATATTCAATGCAAGTAAAAAAAGCGTTTTAAAAGAGAGAAATATTATTGCAAAGGATGCCGACGGAAAAGTGCTGGCGGTGGGGGATGAAGCATACATGATGTATGAAAAAGCCCCCGAAAACATCACAGTTTCCTATCCGATTTCCGCCGGGGTCATTGCAAGCATAGAAAATACGAAAACCATTCTGAAGAAATATATCGGATCCGGGTTTGGTCTGTTTTCCAAAACCTGCGACTATTATCTTTCTCTGCCGACGGATATTACGGAGGTGGAGAAACGCGCTTTTCATCAGCTGATTACCAGTTCCAGTATTTTTGCCCGCAAGGTTTACATTGTTGAACGGGCCATTGCAAACGCGGTGGGCATGGGCATCCAAATCGATCAGCCTGACGGCGTGATGGTCATCGACATCGGCGCAGATACCTGTGAGATTTCTGTTATTTCCATGAAAACCGTGGTGCACAGTACCCTGCTGCAGGTGGGCGGAAATAAGATTGATGAGGCAATTCAGAATTATCTCCGGAAAAAATACAGCTTTCAGATCGGCCTGAAAACAGCAGAGAGTATGAAGCGGATGCATCTTTGTGCAATCAGCGAAGTGCCGGATAAACACATTCAGGTGGCCGGATTTGACATGATCGGTATGCTTCCGCTGGAAAAGGACCTTACACAGAATGAAATGACGGAGCCCATCGGGGAATGTCTGAATCTGATTGTGGACGGTATCAAAGGGATACTGGAAAAGACGCCGCCGGAGCTTTCTGCGGATATTCTTAAAAACGGGATTTATCTGACCGGCGGAACCTCAAGGCTGCGCAGAATTGCCGATTATTTCAAAGCGGCCACCAATATTGATA
The DNA here is from genome assembly GCA_947630295.1 of uncultured Lachnospiraceae bacterium. Taxonomy (GTDB): domain Bacteria; phylum Bacillota; class Clostridia; order Lachnospirales; family Lachnospiraceae; genus CANRIM01. The sequence goes on from CANRGZ010000029.1 coordinate 9,188, forward strand.
TGCATCTTTCGGATGCGCCTTCGGAAAGCGTTGTCCGGGGGCTTTCTCTGATCATTGCCAATCCGGCATTTAAGGGCTATGCGGCAGAACCGAAGGACAAGGTATATTACTAGAAAGGCTGCGTCCATGAAGCAGAAAAAGAAATTAAAAAGTAAATACGTGCTTCTGATATTTATTGTGATCAGTGTCGTCCTGATTGCCTTTACGATTCTTGTAAAAAAAAGCAGCCGGATGTATCAGGTCTTCGGAAACGTCATTGCACCGGTAGAAAAGGCTTTTACGAAAGCCGGTCATTTTTTCAGTGATTCTCTGGAGGTTTTTCAGGATAAAAACGCTTTGATCGAAGAAAATGAGAATCTGAAAACATCCTATGCGGAGCTTTCCGAACAGATTGCGTCCCTGCAAATCGAAAATCAGATGCTGAAAGATTATAAAGATCTGTATCAGCTGGATCAAAGCTACAGTCAGTACAATACACTGGCTGCCAATGTCATTTCCAATGACACTGGAAACTGGTTTGAATCTTTTCTGGTGGACAAGGGAGAAGAAGACGGTATCACCGAGGGAATGAATGTGATTGCCAAAGGCGGACTTGTGGGCAAAATCGTGGCCGTGGGACGGACATGGAGCAAGGTGCGTTCCATTATCGATACTGCAAGCTATGTTTCCGTAAAGGGTGTCGGAAGCGGAGATTACGGGTATATCAGCGGCGATTCCGAGCTGAAGGAAAGCGGAAAAGTCCGGCTGGAACAGTTTTATGATTCCGATGACAATACCGGCGCCGGCGAACTGATTGTTACCTCCAATATTTCAGATGTGTACTGGCCCGATATTGTAGTGGGCTATCTTTCCGATATTTCCATGGATGCGAATAATCTGACAAAAACAGGAAGTGTGGCGCTGACGGTGGATTTTGAACATCTCCGTCAGGTCATGATCATCACAGGCAAAAAGGAAGTTGCGGGAAATTGAAATTGAAACGTATTGCCGTTTATATCGGCTTATTATTCATATTTTTTGTTTTGCAGTGTTCGGTCTTTGGCAAACTGTGTCTTGCCGGCGTAACGCCGGATCTGTGTCTTGTCCTGATTCTTTCTCTTGCCTATTTCCGGGGATCTTCCTGGGGCGTGGTCTTTGGTTTTCTGACGGGACTGCTGTACGATATTTTCAGCGGTTATATGATCGGTGTTTCCTGTCTGATTTTTCTGCTGCTGGGCTTTGCTGCCGGAAAATGCAATAAAGACTACTTTGATTACAATTTCGATTTAAAGGTTCCTTTGCTTCTGATCGCAGCGGGGGACTTCTTCTACAACCTCTATATGTACGCGGTTTCGTTTCTGCTGTTTGGCGATACGAAATTACTTTATTATCTGCGGCATATCATGCTGCCGGCGATGATTTACACTGTGCTGGCCGGGGCGCTGCTGTACCGGGTTCTGTTTCTGATCGAACAGAAGCTGTCCACCGACGAGAGAAAGGCAGATGGTTATTTTGTTTCGTAAGTTAAAAGATAATCTGATCTATTTCTTCAATTCCAGAATCCTTGTATTTGCACTTCTCATGCTGGTTTTGTGCGGGATTCTCGTCGCCCGTTTATATCGCCTGCAGATCATTCACGGTGATGAATACCTTTCCAATTTTAATATCAAGATCAAAAAAGAACAGGTCATTCCCAATACCCGGGGGCAGATTTATGACTGCAAGGGCAGAGTACTTGCCTACAATGAACTGGTCTATTCGGTGGTCATTGAGGATAGCGGAACGTATGAGGATCTGGAAGAGAAGAACAAAATTCTCAATTCTCAGCTGCTGGAGCTGTTTCAGATCATTGAATCCAATGGCGATTCCGTGATTCGGGAGTTTGATGTTTCCGTGGATGAAAACGGCCAGTATACCTATATGAGCGAAGGGAACGCACGGCTTCGTTTCCTTGCGGATATTTTCGGGCAGACGTACATTGAAGATCTGACGGAAGAAGAACGAAATATGTCAGCCAATGATCTGGTGGCGTATCTTTGCGGAGAAAATGTATACGACATCGATACGGCGGCGCTGTCTTCTGATCAGATTTTAAAGCTTCTGTCCATTCGTACAGGGCTTTCCTTTAACAGCTATCAGAAATACATTGCCACCACCATTGCGGAAAATATTTCCGACGCCACCAAAGCCGCTATTCTGGAAAATGAGGAAAAATACACCGGCGTATCTATCAAAGAGTCTACGATCCGCAAATACAATTATTCCCCGTATATGTCGCAGATTCTCGGCTATGTAGGCGCTATTTCCACTGAGGAACTGAACGATTACCATGGTATTGATGAAAAATATGATGAATCCTATGTGGTGGGTAAAACCGGCATTGAACGGTATATGGAAAGCGACCTGCAGGGTACTAACGGTTTTACTTCTTTTTTTGTGGATAATCTGGGCAAAGTCATCGAGGTGGATGAGGAGACGAACCCCACTGCCGGAAATGACGTATATCTGTCGGTTGATGCGGATCAGCAGGAAACCATTTACCATATTCTGGAACAGCATCTGGCAGGCATCCTGCTGTCCAGACTGGTACGAACCAGCGGATATGAAACAAGAAAAATCACGGAAACCGATGATCTTGTCATCTCCATTGACGATGTTTACATTCAGCTGATCAAAAACAATCTGATCAATACAGGGCATTTTCTGGCTGCTGACGCCAGTAATAACGAACGGCAGGTGTATCAGACCTGGAAATCCAAATTTGACGCAGTGACAGGCAGCATCTGTGGAGAACTGACTGCCGGAACCAGCAGGCCGGTCATTGAATACAGCGAGGAATTTCAGGACTATCAGTATGAAATTCTGAATCACATCGTGGACAAAGGGGTCGTGAAGGAGGACGCCGCAACCGAAAATTATACGCCTTATCAGGAACTTAGCAGAGGCAATATCAGTCTACGGGAATATATCAGCACCTGTATTGCAGACAAACTGATCGATACAAATCTGATTCTGGCAGACGACGCCTATGCGGATGCGGAGGAACTGTATGTCAGTCTGACCGACTATATCCGCGGAGAAATGGAGCATGACCGGACTTATGAGAAACTGCTGTATGAATATCTGATTCTGGATAAACAGATCAGCGGGAGAGAACTCTGTCTGATTCTGTATGACCAGAATATTTTAACGATGGATATCAGCCGGTATAACGGACTGGCCTCCGGACGGTCGTCGCCCTTTGATTTTATTTACGAAAAAATTGCCAATCTGGAACTGACGCCGGCGCAGCTGGCGCTGGATCCCTGTTCCGCCGCCGTTGTACTGACAGATGTCAATACCGGAAAGGTCAGGGCGCTGGTATCGTATCCCAGCTATGACAACAACCGGCTGACCAATCACATTGATTCTGCTTACTACAATCAGTTAATCAATGATGAGGCGCTGCCCCTGTACAACCGGGCGACGCAGCAGAAGACGGCGCCGGGTTCCACGTTTAAAATGGTTTCCGCAGTAGCAGGACTGGAAGAAGGCGTCATTACGCCGAATACCATGATCGAAGATCTGGGAGAATTTACCAAAGTTGAATCCAATAACAAATGCTGGATTTATCCTTTGAATCACGGCTATCTGAATGTTACTTCCGCCATCCGGCATTCCTGCAACTACTTTTTCTATGAAGTGGGGTACCGGCTGGGGCTTACCGGCAGCGACGAAAGCTCCTTCAATGATTCCTTCGGTATTTCCAGACTGGCCAAATATGCGTCCCAGTTCGGGCTGGACGAAGTGTCCGGGGTGGAAATTGCGGAAAGCGAACCGCAGATTGCAACACAGTACCCGATTACGGCTGCCATCGGGCAGTCCAATCACAACTATACCAGTTCGCAGCTGGCCAGATATGTTTCCACCATTGCCAACGGCGGTAATCTCTATCAGCTTTCTCTGATTGATTCCGTAAAAAATACGGAGGGAGAAATATTAAAACAGATAGAGCCGAAACTGACGCGGAAACTGGATTTTTCTTCTTCTTCCATGTCGGTGATCCGCACCGGTATGCGCAACATGGCCGCATCGTCCTCGGTGCTTTCCGGGATGCAGGTGCAGGTTTCCGGAAAAACCGGAACCGCACAGGAGGTGGCAAACCGGGGCGACCACGCGCTGTTTGTGGGATATGCGCCCAGTGAGTCGCCCCAGGTAGGCATTTCCGTGCGTATCCCCAACGGATATGTATCTTCCAATGCAGTGGAAATTGCCAGAGACGTACTGAATTATTATTTTAATTTTGCAACGAAAGAAGAAATCGTGACCGGAAAAGCGATCACGCCGGGCACGGAAGTGATCCACGACTGAGGCCTTGCATTGTCTTTTTCCGATATCGCAGCACCTGCATAATTTATTTTTTTACGAACGCATTTTGACATAATTTACGTTTCTCCTGTGCTATATTGGGTGCAAATGATAGGAGGAACCGTATATGAGTGAAGTAATTGTTGTGACTTCGGGAAAAGGCGGCGTGGGAAAGACGACGACTACCGCAAATATCGGGACAGGCCTTGCAAAACTTGGAAAAAAAGTCGCCCTGATTGATACCGATATCGGTCTGAGAAATCTGGATGTAGTTATGGGTCTGGAAAACCGGATCGTCTACCACCTGGTGGATGTGATCGAAGGAAACTGCAGACTGAAACAGGCGCTGATCAGAGACAAGCGCTATCCGGGTCTGTTCGTCCTTCCTTCCGCACAGACAAGAGATAAATCAGCGGTCAATCCCGCGCAGATGACGGAACTGACGCAGCAGTTAAGAGACTGTTTTGATTATATTATACTGGATTGTCCTGCCGGCATTGAGCAGGGATTTCAAAACGCGGTGGCAGGCGCCGACCGGGCGCTGGTGGTAACCACACCGGAAGTTTCCGCCATCCGTGATGCGGACCGCATCATCGGCCTGCTGGAAGCAAAAGGCATGTCGCGCTGCGATCTGATTGTCAACCGGATCCGCATGGACATGGTGATGCGCGGCGACATGATGTCAATGGATGATGTGGTGGATATTCTGGCAATCAATCTGATCGGCATAATTCCGGATGATGAACGTATCGTCATCTCCACCAATCAGGGAGAACCGGTGGCCGGCGACGACTCCAAAGTCGGACAGGCCTTTATGAATATCTGCTGCCGGATTATGGGCAAAGACGTTCCCTTTATGGATCTCGCAGTGAAACGAAGATTTTTTATGCGTTTTACCGGATTGTTAAAAAAGCAGAGGGAGGTGCGCTCATGAAATTCCGGTATTATCTGAATCGAAACAAATCCAAAAGCATTGCAATGGACCGGCTGAAAGTACTGCTGATTTCCGACCGGGTGGACTGTAATCCCGATATGATGGAGATGCTGAAAAAGGATCTGACCCGGGTCATTTCCAAATATCTGGAAATTGATGCGGATGCGGTGAACGTACAGATCCGAAAAACTTCCCTGAAGGACAAGGGCACTTATCAGGCGAAGATCTGTGCAAATGCGCCGATCAAGTCGGTGAGCAATGCCGTAACCTTAAAGCCGTAGCTGTAATGATACGAAAGAGGCGTTTCATATGACAAATATTATTAAAAAATACAACATAGATCATTACCGTTTCAGCCTGTTTTTCTGCCTGATCGGTATATCGGTACTTGGCGTTCTGCTGATCGGCAGCGCTGATCCGTCCTATCAGAAAACACAGATTATGGGGTTGGTACTGGGCGTAGTGCTGATGATCATTTTTTCGCTTCTGGACTATCATTTTATACTGTTTTTTTATCGAATCATTTACCTGGTCAATCTGGCTCTTCTCCTCTGGGTGAAGCTGGGCGGAAAAGCATCCCATGGAGCGACCCGCTGGATCCAGATTACGGAAAGATTTCAGTTTCAGCCTTCTGAGCTGACGAAAATACTATTGATTTTATTTCTGGCGCAATATATAATGGAACATGAAGATAATATAAATTCTTGGAAGACATTGCTGAAACTTTTTGTTTTATGTGCGCTTCCGGTTGCGCTCATCTTCATGCAGCCCGATCTTTCGACATCCATCACCGTTGTATTTATACTCTGTGCTATACTGTTTGTCGGCGGATTAAGTTATAAGATCATAGGAACCTTTCTGGCTGTTGCCGCGCCCCTGGCCATTGCTTTTGTCGTTTTGGTGGAAAAAGTAGGGGACAAGATCCTGTACACACATCAGTACAACCGGATCATGGCGTGGCTGCATCCCGAACAGTACATTAATTCAGAAGGTTACCAACAGGCAAATTCTATTATCGCAATCGGTTCAGGAAAGCTCACCGGAAAAGGATTGAACAACAATGTGATCAGTTCCGTGAAAAACGGTAATTACATTTCGGAACCTCAGGCTGACTTTATTTTCTCTATTGCCGGGGAGGAACTGGGATTTCTGGGTTCGGTATTCATCATTCTTCTTCTTGGATTCATCGTCGCTTCCTGTCTGATGATTGCAAAAAACGCATCTGATTTGTCGGGAAAACTGATCGCAACCGGTATGGCTGCGCTGATCGGTTTTCAGGGGTTTGTCAATATTGCAGTCGCAACCGGTCTGATTCCGAATACAGGATTACCGCTTCCTTTTGTGAGCTATGGGTTGACCTCACTGGTCAGTTTGTTTATCGGGATGGGGATTGTGCTCAATGTTGAATTACAGAAGAAAGATTATCGATGAGGTTATAGTATGAATATCGTTTTGATTGCACATGATTCGAAGAAAACGCTCATGCAGAATCTGTGTATTGCTTATAGAAGCATTTTAGCAAGGCATACCCTGTATGCTACCGGCACCACCGGAAGACTGGTCGAAGAAGTGACCAATCTGTCCGTGCATAAGTATCTGGCTGGCCACCTGGGAGGAGAACAGCAGCTGGCTGTGGAAATTGAGCATAACTCCATGGATATCGTGATTTTTTTGCGGGATCCTTTAACACCCAGAGTCCATGAGCCCGATATTGCAAATGTTGCCCGGCTTTGTGATAAAAACAACATTCCGCTGGCAACCAATCTGGCTTCTGCAGAACTTATGATAAAAGCCTTAGAGCGAGGAGACTTGGAGTGGCGTGATACATTCAGGTAAAAAAATATGGTTTCGCGTATTGCCTGCTGTGCTTTTGATTCTGTCACTGACCGGCTGCGGCGCGAAAAGCAAAAAAACGGCATCATATGATTTTTCCAGAGTTTCCTCTGCGCTGGCGTCTCATGACCTGAAAACAGTGGACGGTTTTGCCCGCAAACACGGCCTGTGTGTTTTGGGCGCCGATGAGCACGGGATTTATGAACAGGAGCATCTGGACTACATCTGCGGTATTTTTGATCTGAACAATCAGAAAACCTTATATGCGCAGAGAATTTTTGAACAGATCGAGCCTGCGTCTCTGACCAAAATCATGACGGCATATCTCGCTTTGAAGTACGGCAATCTGGACGATGTGATTGTCGTCAGCGACATTATCAATCTGATTACGGATCCCGGCGCCTCCACCTGTAATCTGGAAGTCGGCGATACTATGACATTAAAGCAGCTTTTGTACGCCTTTCTGGTACATAGCGGCAATGACGCCGGAAATGTGATTGCCGAGTATATTTCCGGCAGTATTGAAGCATTTGCAGATCTTATGAACGAAGAAGCGCAGTCGATGGGCGCAACGCATACGCACTTTAAAAATCCCCACGGTCTGTCGGACCCGGAGCATTATACCACCGCATATGATCTGTATCTGATCTTCAATGAAGCCATTAAAAACGAAACTTTTCTGGAGCTGATCTCTACGGCCACCTATGAGTGTACCTATACGACGGCGACGGGAGAGAGCAAGACACAGACATTCAACAATACAAACCGTTTTTTACACAATGAATACAAACCCCCTGCGGGTGTTCGTGTGTTGGGCGGAAAGACAGGAAGTACGGATGAAGCAGGGTTGTGCCTGATCTGCCTGTGCTATGATGAAAGCAACAATCCGTATATTTCCATTGTCATGCATGCGACAAGCAGGATTCAGCTGTATCAGGCACATATCATGCTGATGTATCTGATTTAAAAATCCATTCGGACTTTTAAATAAATTTAATTACAGGGAGGACAAGGCCATGGTTCGATTAATCGTAGGAGAAAAGGGCAAAGGAAAGACAAAATATTTACTGGATCAGGTAAATAATGATGTAAATAAATTTTCAGGTTGTGTTGTTTATCTGGATAAGAGCAACAAACACATGCATGAATTAAGCAATAAAGTCAGATTGATCAACGTAAAGGAATACGGATTGAAAAATGCAGATGCCTTTATCGGTTTTATTCTGGGTCTGCTGGCAGGCAACTATGATATTCAGGAAATTTTCTTTGACAGCTATCTTGCCATATCGCATCTGGAAGGATGCGACCTGACAGAAAATCTGGAGCAGCTGGAAAATATCAGCAAACAGTTCAACATCAACTTCACACTGAGCGTATCCTGCAGCAAAGACCATATCCCCGAGAAATTTCAGGAATGCATTTCTATCTGCTTATAAATTTCATATAGATAAAACAGAAAGCAGAAGACCGGCAACGGTGCTTCTGCTTTCGTTTGTTTTATGCATTGCTGCTGTTCATCGAACGGAGTCTGCCGAAATAACTGATCAGATATAATCCGCAAAGACCCACAAGCGCATAAATGATCCGGGACAGCCAGCTCATATTTCCGCAAATAAAGGCAACCAGGTCAAAGCTGAAAAATCCGATCAGTCCCCAGTTGATTGCGCCGATAATGGCAATGACCAGAATGGTATAGTCAAATCCTCTTGAATCCATTGAAAAAACCTTCCTTTCCTTTTTTATTTAGTCTTTGTCAAATGACAAAAAATATAATGGAAATAATTTATGTTTTATGATAGGATGAGATCATGAATATGACCCTTGTTTGCGTCGGAAAATTAAAAGAAAAGTTCTACAGCAGCGCAGTGGAAGAATATGGAAAACGACTGCAGAAATTTTGTCGTTTTCAGGTCATCGAGGTGCCGGATGAAAAGACCGGGGCGGCGGATGACGCCGCAGCCAATACCCTGATTCAGCAGAAGGAAGGGACGCGGATACTGGAGAAGCTTCCGGACCGCGCATATACCATTGCACTTGCTATCGAAGGAAAAAGCTATGATTCCGTCGGATTTTCCCGCCACATCGAACAGATGATGATGCATTCGGCAAATATCGCCTGGATCATCGGCGGTTCCACCGGCCTTTCCAAAGAAGTGCTGGATCGTGCAGATGAAAAGATTTCATTTTCTCCGCTGACCTTTCCCCATCAGCTGATGCGCGTCATCTTTCTGGAACAGCTTTACCGTGCGTTTAAAATCATGAAAAATGAGCCATATCATAAGTGATACAGCTGACCTTACGGGATGTGCAGGCAGTTCGTGTGATAATATTGTTGTTAAATAATTGGCCGGAAACCTGTCTGCGGGTTTCCGGTTTTTTAAATTTATTTATATTTTTTACGAAGTTTTTGTACGATCTTTTGAAGATGCGCTGCACAGATTGACAAATCAGATGAATCCGTCCATGGTGTAGATAAGAATTAAAATCCAAATCATATGGAGGGATCAAGTATGACCAATAAAGAATTGTATTGCCCATTGATTTGAAAATGATAAAGCGGCTGAAAGATAAATGTGACAAAATCCTTGTACATATCTGCGGAAAGACCGATCATCTGGTCAAGGTACTGGCCGATACGCCGGTGACTGTCTTTTCTGTGGATTCCATCGATATGGTGCAGGCCCAGAAAGATGCAGACGGGAAAATGGCGTTATTCGGCAACCTGAATCCGGCAAATATACTGGCTGCAAAGTCTGCGGAAGAGGTGTATGAATACAGTAAAGAACTCTGTGAGAAGATGAAACCTTATGGCGGATTTATACTGGCACCGGGATGTGACCTGGCGCCGAATATTCCGCTGGAGAATCTACAGGCGATGGCAAAAGCTGCGCAGGAAAGCTGAATGGGTTTTTGCTTTTACTCCGTACAGATTTTGTAGACGGTTCGGGTAATGACAAAATTATTAAAATTAAGGGGCGTAAAATGATCAGCCCCCTGTCAAGTAGACAGGTCAAATAATTAAACAATAGTTACAGATATCCGTCATGCCGTTTTCGGTATGGCGGATTATTTGTGGTGAGGCATTTATTCCACGGTCCGCTTGACACTGAGC
>CANRGZ010000030.1 GCA_947630295.1 uncultured Lachnospiraceae bacterium
TCTTCATGACAATATCCGTCCTCTTTCTTTGCCAAGAGTATAGGAGTTTTCTTTTTTCCTGTCAAGCCGTGTCAGGAAAAGGACCCGCAGCGCCATTCGTCTTTCCTCCATCTGAAAATGATTTAAGCCGCAGCTTAAGCTGCGGCTTAAATCATATAGTCATTTCCGACCCGTTCTTTCTGCTGATCTAAAATATCCTGCAGGGTGATGGAATCCAGATATTCGTTGATGACCCGCTGCAGTCCCTGCCACACCGGCAATGTGGGACAGTCCCCACTTCGTTCACATTCTATCGGGATTTCCGTATCTACACACGCCACCGGCGCCATACTTCCTTCGGTAGATCGTAAGATATCTCCCACCGTATATTGTTCCGGCAATTTTGCCAGCTTGTAACCGCCCTGAAAGCCCCGGTTGGTTTTCAGCAGCTTTGCCTTGTTTAATACCGGCACGATCTGTTCCAGATATTTCTTGGAAATGTCCTGCCGCCCGGCAATGTCTTTTAAGGCAATAAACCCTTCGCTGTTATGCTCCGCCAGATCTACCATCATCCGCAGCGCATACCTTCCTTTGGTAGAAATCCTCATTGCTTCACCTTCCCGTTTTCCTCGTAGATACCGATTTTACGGAAACGATTGTAGCGCTCATCCAGCAAATGGGAAACCGAAAGTTTCTTCAGGCTCTGCAGATCCTGCAGCAGCCGCGTTTTCATATTCTCGCACATCTGGGGAAAATCTTCGAAATTTTCCGGAATAATGTCCTCCGCTACGCCGAAATCCACCATATCCTGGGCGGTGATGTGGAGACATTCCGCCGCATCATGTACCCGCGACGCATCCTTCCAGATGATGCTTGCGCAGCCGTCCGGCGTAATCACCGAATAAACCGCGTTTTCCAGCATATATACCCGGTCCGCCACGGCCAGTGCCAGCGCGCCGCCGGAGCCGCCTTCGCCGATCACAACGGAAATCACCGGCGTTTTCAGTCCGATCATTTCCACCAGATTTTCGGCAATGGCCTGTCCCTGTCCGCGTTCCTCGCCTTCCGCGCCGGGATAGGCGCCTAAAGTGTCCACCAGGCAGATCACCGGCCGTTTAAATTTTTCCGCCTGCTTCATCAGACGCAGTGCCTTCCGGTAGCCTTCCGGCATGGGACAGCCGAAATGCTTCTGCATACATTCCGCCATATCTCTGCCTTTGTCAATGGCGATATAGGTCACCACCTGATCTCCCAGATAGCCGATGCCGCCCACAATGGCCGGATCATCCGCGTAACGGCGGTCGCCGCACAGTGCAACACGGTCGGTAAACAGGCCCTCTACAAAATCGCTTCCCTTGGGACGGTCCAAAGCCCGAACCATTTTTAATTTCTCATATGCGGTCATACGGTCTCCTTTCCGTGCTGCTTCAGAATCAGGGTAATGGTTTCTTTCTGTTTTTCCCGGGGCAGCACCATGTCCACAAAGCCGTGGGTCAGCAGAAATTCCGAAGTCTGGAAATCCTGCGGCAGCTCCGCGCCCGTGGTCTGCTCAATGACGCGCCTGCCGGCAAAACCCACCAGTGTTTTCGGTTCCGCCAGGGTAATGTCCCCTTCCATGGCAATAGACGCTGTCATGCCGCCGGTGGTGGGATCGGTGAGAAGCACCAGATACAACAGGCCGGCGTCACTGTGCCTGCGCACCGCGCCGCTGCATTTTGCCATCTGCATCAGGGACACAATGCCTTCCTGCATTCTTGCGCCGCCGGAACAGGTGATGCCCAGCACCGGCAAATGCATTTTTAGTGCATACTCAAAGAGTCTCGTGATTTTTTCGCCCACTGCCGAACCCATACTGGCCATCACAAAACGGGAATCCATGGCAAAGACCGCACACTCCATGCCGCCCATGCGCATCACGCCGGTAACCACCGCCGACGCCTCGCCGGTACTTTCCCGCGCCTTGTCCAGCTTCTCCTGATATCCGGGGAACTGCAGAAAATCTTTGGACGTCAGACCGGCGTCAAATTCGGAAAAACTGTCTGCATCCGCTAGCATCCGGATACGGTCTCTGGCCGGAATCCGGATATACGCGCCGCAGTCGGGACAGATATAATTGCTGTTTAACAGCGACAAATGGCTGCTGGCCTGCTTACAGGCCGGGCAGACCACGTCAAAATCCTTTTCCGGAAACGGCTGCCGTTTCAGCAGACGATTAAAAAAACGCTTAAACATTGGGTTGCTCCTCTTCCGGGAAAACCGCAAACGAGAAGGATGCGCTGACACACAGCGCGTCTTCCACATATCCTTTTCCCTTCGCCCAGTAAAACGGGCCTTTTGATTTTTCGATTTCACAGACTGTGGTAAAGGTCTCCCCCGGACGGACGGAACGTTTGAACCGCACCTTGTCCAGTCCCGTAAACAGGGTCTTTACCGGCCCCGTGATGGAATCCGCCAGCAAAACGCTGGCAGACTGGGCCATAATTTCACACAAAATCACGCCCGGTACAATTTTATCATTGGGAAAATGCCCCTGCAGGAAAAATTCATCGCCGCGAATATAGCGTTTTCCATGGGCACTTCCGTCGATCACTTCCGCCTCATCCAGCAGCAGCATCTGATCTCTGTGGGGCAGAATGGTTTTCAGTTCTTCTCTGTTCATGCCTGCACCTTCCGAAACGCCAGACAGGTATTGTGTCCGCCGAAGCCCAAAGAGGTAGAAATCGCCGTATCGATCTGCGTCTGCACCGCGGTATTGGGGGTATAGTCCAGATCCAGCTCCGGATCAGGCTGTTCCAGATGAATGGTGGGCGGCACTGTATTTTCCTGCAGCGCAAAAATGCACGCCAGCGCTTCCGCCGCCCCTGCTGCTCCCAGCATATGTCCCGTCATGGACTTGGTGGAGCTGATGTGCAGCCGGTACGCATCCTCGCCAAAGCAGGCCTTGAAGGCTGCCGTCTCTACCTTATCATTCAGCGAAGTGCCTGTTCCGTGGGCATTGACATAGGTGGTGGCGGGATCATAGTCCACGCCTTCCAGCGACTGGCGAATCGCCCGGATGGTCTGTGTGGCTTCCGGATCCGGCGCCGTTACATGGTGGGCGTCGCAGGTCGCGCCATAACCGCAGACCTCCGCATAGATTTTCGCCCCCCGCGCCTTCGCGTGTTCATATTCCTCCAGGATCAGCACGGCTGCGCCTTCGCCCAGCACAAAACCTGCCCTTCTCTGATCGAAGGGCAGGGACGCCGCTTCCGGATCTTCCGACTGCGACAATGCCATACAGTTAATAAATCCCGCAATCGCCAGAGGATTCACCGCCGCTTCGCTGCCGCCGCAGATGGCGGCTGTCACATATCCGTCTTTGATGGCCCGGTAGGCTTCTCCGATGGCTGTGGAACCGGTGGCGCAGGCTGTGGAAACCGACATGGCGGGACCATGGGCATGAAACCGGATGGCGATCTGCCCTGCTGCCATATTGATGATCATCTTGGGGACAAACTGGGGGTTTACCCCGGCTTCGCCTCTGGCCAGCAGCTTTTCCTCTTCTTCACAGATCGTACCGATGCCGCCTACACCGGAACCCACGTAGACGGCCAAATCATTTTCATCCACCTGTCCTATAATACCGCTGTCATCCACCGCTTCCTGGGCGGCGGTCACCGCATACTGCACATACAGATCCGTCTTGCGGCGCACCAGGGGCGCAAAACATTTGGACGCGTCAAAATCCTTTACTTCCGCGGCGACTTTGCATTTATAATTTTCAGTATCAAAGCGTGTAACCGCGGCAACGCCGTTTTTCCCTGTCCGCAGTGCCTCAAAAAAAGAAGGCACATCGTTTCCGATCGGCGTAACGGCGCCCATTCCTGTGACGACTACTCTTTTACTCATAAATTAAAAATCCTTTCCTGCTTTCCTTTGCCGCGCCCAACCGGCGCGCGAAAGGAAGCCTTATATCGCAATGCCTCCGTCGATGCGGATCACCTCGCCGGTGATATAATCCGCCCCGTCGGACGCAAGGAAACCAACCAGCTTTGCAACCTCTTCCGCCTTTGCGTAACGGTGCAGCGGAATACTTTTTTCCACCGCTTCCCGGTTCAGCGGAAGCGACGCTGTCATGTCCGTCTCCACAAATCCGGGCGCCACTGCGTTGCAGGTAATATTTCTGGCTGCCAGTTCTTTTGCCAGGGTCTTGGTCAGGCCGATGAGCCCCGCCTTGGCCGCGGCGTAATTGCTCTGGCCCGCGTTTCCGATCAGGCCGGCAACCGAAGAAATGTTGATGATCTTTCCGCTTCTTTTTTTCACCATCAGCGGGATCACCTGCTTTGCGCATTTAAACGCACCGGACAGATTGATATCAACGACCTGCTCAAATTCCTCTTCCCGCATGGTCATGGCCAGTTTGTCTTTGTTGATTCCGGCATTGTTCACCAGAATGTCCACCGTCTGAAAGGCCTCTGTTACGCTGCGGAAGGTTTCCCGCACCTGGGCCGTATCGGACACGTCGCAGCGATACGCGGCAGACTTCCCGTCATACGCCGAAAGCAGCGCCAGGGTCTCTTCTGCCGCCGCTTCATTGCCCGCATAGAGGAACGCAACATCCGCGCCCTGCTTTGCCAGCTCGATGCAGACCGCCCGGCCGATGCCTCTGGAGCCGCCGGTGACCACGGCCACCTTTCCTTTAAGCATCTGCCAGTACCTCCTTTGCGATTTTTTCACAGTCCGCAGGCGTTTCCGCCGTATAGGTACGGCAGTCCGGCACGATCTTCTGAATCAGCTTGGTCAGCACGCTGCCCACGCCGGTTTCAATAAAGGTATCGATGCCCTGTTCCGTCATATGACGAACGGTCTTTTCCCAGAGTACCGGATGGTTCATCTGTTTTGACAGGGTATCCGAAACAGCACCCGCATAGGGCGCGGCCGTATAATTGGAATACACCGGAATGCGGGGCGTTTCAAAGGCCGTCTGTCCCAAAACCTCTGCAAAAGAGGCCGCCGCTTTGTCCATAAAGGGCGAATGAAAACCGCCCGCCACTTTTAAGGGCAGGGCTCTGCCGCCGGCTTCCTTCACTTTTGCGGAAAATGCCGGCATTTCCTCTGCGGCTGCGGCAACCACCAGCTGTCCCGGGCAGTTGTAATTCACCGGATACACCTCATGAAAGCCTTTGCAGAGTGCCTCCACCGCCGCATTGTCCAGTTTGACTACCGCGGCCATGGCCGTTTCTCTTTCTTTTGTGGCGTCGCCCATCCGTTTGCCGCGATCTGCCGTCAGCAGAAAGCCGGCTAAAGGATCGATGGCGCCGGCATAGGCAAGGGCAGGCAGCTCTCCCAGCGAAAAGCCGGCAGCTGCCGACGCGTGTACGCCCAGTCCTTCCAGGCACAGCGCCGCTGCCAGATCTGCCAGATACAGGCAGGGCTGGGTGTTTTCGGTGGCCTTTAAGGTGGCTTCATCTCCCGTAAACATCTGTGCCAGTGTTCCCGCGCGCTTTGCTTCGGCCGCATCAAACAGTGCCTTCACCGGCCCGCAGCTTTCATATAATTCCCTTCCCATGCCGGGATGCTGCGCACCCTGACCGGGAAATACAAATGCTATTTTACCCATGATTTGCTCCTTCCCAGAAGCGTCTCACAATCCGTGCAGACTTCATGAATGATATCCGCAGCGGTCATTTCTTCCTTTACCATGCCGGAAATCTGTCCGGCCAGGAAGCAGCCTCCGGCCGTATCGCCTTCTACTGCCGCGCGGCGCAGCGCGCCCACGCCAAGATCCGCCACGTCTTCCGCCGTCGTCGTTGGTTCATATTCCACGCGCAGGAAGTTGCGGCTGAATTTGTTCTTGATACAGCGGCAGGTATTGCCGCCGAACCGCCGTCCGGTGGTTACTGTGGAAATGTCGGACGCGCGCAGCACCATATCTTTGTAATTCTGATGCACGCCGCATTCCTTTGCCACCAGGAAGCGGGTTCCCATCTGCACACCACAGGCGCCCAGCATCAGCGCCGCCGCCATGCCGCGGCCGTCTGCAATGCCGCCCGCTGCCAGCACCGGAATCTGTACCGCGTCACAGACCTGGGGCACAATGGCCATGGTGGTCAGTTCTCCGATATGTCCGCCGGACTCCTGTCCCTCTGCGATCAAAGCATCTGCGCCGGAACGCTCCGCCATCTTCGCGGAAGCCACAGAAGCCACCACCGGGATGACCCGGATGCCGGCTTCTTTCCATGCTGCCATATACTTTGCAGGAGAACCCGCGCCGGTAGTTACGACAGGTACTCCCTCTTCAATCACCGCCTGGGCGACAGAATCAGCGTGCGGACTCATCAGCATGATATTTACGCCAAAGGGCCGGCTGGTCAGCGACCGCGCCAGCCGGATCTGCTCTTTCAGATATCCGGCCTCCGCATTCATCGCCGATATGAGCCCCAAGCCGCCCGCTTCGGAAACGGCGGCCGCCAGCCTTCCGTCGGAAATCCATGCCATACCGCCCTGAAAAACAGGGTAGGTGATGCCAAGCATCTCACATACAGGTGAAACAATCATTGCTTATTTCAGAGACTCCAGTTTCTCTACCAGTGCGCCAACCGTGCTGATGGACGGATCTGCTTCAATCGTAACGCCGAACACGTTTTCTACATCCATCATCATCTCCGCCATATCCAGAGAGTCAAGACCAAGATCGCTGAAAGACGACTCTTCTGTGATCTCCTCTGCCGGAATTTCCAGTTTCTCTGCCAACATTTCTTTTACTTCGTCAAGTACTGCCATGATTCTTCTCCTTATTATTTATTCATTTTTTATACAGGAAGCGATCCATTCGATCCACATACGCCCTTTGTTTTGCGCTCCCGCGCCCTGCGGTTCAGCTCTTCAAACCGGCTGCACAGTTTCTGCAGCGTCGCATACATGATCTCCAGATGCTCTTTGGGAATCCCCTCATCGAGAAAATTCTGGATTTCACGGGCATTGCTGTGAATGATTTCGCCGGTCTTCTGACCCTGCCCGCTCAATGTCAGCTTTGCGCCGTAGCGCCGCTTTCCGTCCGTCTTTTTGTCCCAGACCACCAGTCCCTTTTCACTGAGGGACTGCACGCCGCGGGAAATCAGCGAACGATCCAGATTGCAGGCACGTGAAAGCGCTTCCGCCGACAGGCCTTCCGGATGTTCATAAAGCACAAACATCATAAACACTTCGCCGTTTTTTAAATTCAGCGGCTGTGCCCGGTCCGACTTTACCCGTTCCAGATTTTTCTGTACAGCGGTAATGACATTGGAAAGTCTGACAAAACCGCTGACCGCGGCTTCTTCTTTCTCCATGCGTTGACCCCTTTCCTTTTTTGCAAAATATTGATGGCTCAATATTTGCGCAGTAAACTATAGCACAAATCCATAGATGCGTCAATATCCTTTCCCTGAAAAAAAACGGTCATTTTTCGCAGGGTTCCAGGGAAAGCGACAAAAGTTTTTTCTTTTCGTTTTCTTTTATTATAATTGAATATACGGATGTTTTATGATAGAATGTGTCCAAAATCGTTCATAGAAAGAAAGGTATGATTCCCATGCGGCTGGAATTGAAGAATATAGAAAAAAGCTTCGGCACCAATCAGGTATTAAAAGGGGTATCCTTTACCGCAGAAGGCGGCGCGGCCTGCGGCCTGCTGGGCCGTAACGGCGCCGGCAAAACCACGTCCTTACGCATCCTCATGGATGTATTTCCGGCGGATGCGGGCGAGGTCCTCTGCGATGGAAAACCGATAGACTACGCGGCGATCCGTTTCGGCTATCTGCCGGAGGAACGCGGGCTCTATCCGAAAAAGAAAATCCTGGAGCAGCTCGTCTATTTCTGTGAGCTGAAAGGGATGTCCCGCAAAGACGCAGTGAAAGCCGCCGACACATGGCTGGAACGCATCGGCATGTCCAAATACAGAGACAAGCGGCTGGACACGCTTTCCAAAGGCAATCAGCAGAAAATCCAGCTGATCACCGCCCTTGCCCATGATCCCCAGATCATTATTTTGGACGAACCCTTTTCCGGCCTGGATCCGGTCAATGCGATGCTGCTGAAAGACATTGTAAAAGAAGAAATTCAAAAGGGAAAAATTGTGCTGTTCTCCAGCCACCAGATGAATTATATTGAAGAATTCTGCGACCGGATCGCCATCTTAAACGGCGGCCGCATCGTACTGTCCGGCGACCTGCGGGAAATCAAGCGCAGCTATCCGCGCAACCGCCTGGTCATCCATTCCGAGGCCGCGGCGCAGATCAAAGATCTTCTTCCCTATCCCTGCAGTCCGGATGAAAACGGCGCGCTTCTTCTGACGCTGCCGTCGCCGGAAGCAAAGCAGCAGGTCATGCAGGAACTGACGCAGCGTTTTGATATTGATGCAATTTCTGTTTACGAACCGTCGCTGAATGATATTTTCGTTGAATATACGAAACAATCCGCCGACGGGGATGGAAGGGAGACGATTTAATGAACCAGTTTCGAAAAATACTTCGTTTTGAATTGAAAAACTATTTATGCAATAAAGTTTTTGTCGGGGTCACGGTCTTTCTGCTGATTCTGATTGCGGGCGTATCCTTCTTTCCCCGCCTGAAAGACGGGTTTTCGACGGCTGCGCCGGATACCCATGTATCCACCGAGTCACTGCCTCTGATGCTGATCAAAGCGCCTTCCGAAGATACGGCCGCACAGGTGGAAGCCGGTTTTGCAGACGCTTTTCCGGAGTACCGCGTCTCGATTACGACAGATGATGACGATGCCATCCGGGATCAGATCATTGCCGGTACTGCGGAATGTGCGTTTCTTTTGGACAGCCTGACCTCGTACACGTATTATGTAAACAATCTTTCCATGTACGATGAAAATACGGAAACCGCCGACACGGTGCTGCAGGAGCTTTACCGTACCAATACGCTGGTTTCGGCCGGATTCACTTCCGAAGATGCCACGCAGATCCTTTCCATGCCGATTCTGCATGAAACAAAAAGTCTCGGCAAGGATCAGATGCAGAATTTCTTCTATACTTATATTATGATTTTTGCCCTTTATATGGTCATTCTGCTTTACGGACAGATGGTGGCCACCAACGTCGCTACCGAAAAAAGCTCCCGGGCCATGGAGCTTTTGATTACCAGCGCGAAGCCGGTGAGCATGATGTTCGGCAAAATCCTGGCATCCTGTATTGCAGGCTTCTTGCAGCTGTTCTGCATTTTCGGCTTTTCATTGCTGTGTTTCCGCCTGAACAAGGGGGAATGGGACAGCAGTTCCATTCTCACATCCATTTTTGGTATGCCGGTGAGTCTCTTTGTTTATATGCTGGTATTCTTCCTGCTTGGTTTTCTCATTTACGCCTTTTTATTCGGCGCCGTGGGTTCTACCGCTTCCAAGCTGGAAGATATCAACACTTCGGTCATGCCCGTGACCATGTTATTTGTCATTGCCTTCCTGGTGGTGGTGGTTTCCATGACCTCCGGCAATGTGGATACGCTGCTTTTAAAAATCTGCTCTTTCATTCCCTTCACCTCGCCGATGGCGATGTTTACGCGGATTGCCATGAGCACGGTTCCCTTTTACGAAATTGCGGCTTCCATTGTTATTCTGATTGCTTCGGTCATCGGCATCGGCATCCTGTCCGCAAAAATATACCGGCTGGGCGTTTTGATGTACGGAAATCCGCCAAAACTCACGACCATACTGAAAAATCTGAAGTAAACCTGCGGCATGCGTTGCTTTTTCGCTTCGCATGCCGTGCTATTCTTTAAACAGAAGGAGCGGCGCATGTACCGGATACTGATTGTGGAAGACGACAAAGGCATTGCGGAAGCGATTCAGACACAACTTCTTGCCTGGGGACTGACGGCGGTCTGCGCTGCAGATTTCCGGCATATCATGACGGAATTTGCCAGCTTTGATCCTCATCTGGTGCTGCTGGACATTTCCCTTCCATTCTATAACGGCTATTACTGGTGCAAACAGATCCGCAGTGTTTCCAGGGTTCCCGTGATCTTTCTTTCCTCTGCGTCGGACAATATGAATATTGTAATGGCTATGAACATGGGCGCCGACGATTTCCTCGCCAAGCCCTTTGACCAGAGTGTGCTGACCGCCAAAATTCAGGCGCTGCTGCGCAGAACCTATGATTACGGCGCCGGCATTTCCGTACTGGAACACCGGGGCGCCCTGTTGAACACCGGCGACCAGACGCTGTCTTACGGCGAAGTGAAACTCACCCTGTCTAAAAACGAATACCGCATCCTTTCCACCCTGATGGAAGCAAAGGGCCGTGTCGTCAGCCGCGAAAAACTGATGGAACGGCTTTGGGAAACCGATGCTTTCATCGATGAAAACACCCTGACCGTCAACGTGAACCGGCTCCGGAAAAAACTGGAAGCGGCAGGGCTGGCGGATTTTATCCGGACCCGTTTCGGTGTCGGTTACATCATCGAATAAACCATAAGGAGTTTTTCCATGTGTTTTCTTTTTTCCTGGCTGAAACAACGGCGGAAATGCATTTTTTTCTTTCTGCTTTCCTTTCTGATTCTCGCCTGTATGTTTGCGCTGTACCATTTTCCGCTGACGGCAGTACTCTATCCGTTTCTGCTTTGTGGGCTCATCGGTACGATCTTTGCCGCGTCCGATCTGTACCGGACCCGGAAAATCCACCGGCAGCTGATGCAGCAGGCGCAGATGCCGGCAGAATCCACGGCCTTTCCCCCGGCACAGACCATCATCGAAGCCGATTATCAGGCGGTATTGTCCCGGCTGGAAGCGCAGATGAAGGCGCTGTCTGCAGAGACAGACGCCCGATATACCAATATGATGGACTATTATACGGTATGGGTGCATCAGATCAAAACGCCCATCGCTTCCATGCGGCTGACTTTGAGCGGCGAGGACAGCAGCCTGTCCCGCAGGCTGCTGGAGGATCTGCAGCGCATCGAGCAATATGTGGAAATGGTTCTGGCCTTTCTGCGGCTGGATTCCGATTCGACGGATTATGTCATCCGCGCCTGTGATCTGGATCCGATGATCCGTGCGGCGCTCAAAAAACTGCGCTTGCAGTTCATCAGCCGACGGCTTTCCCTTTCCTACGAACCGCTGCAGTTTTCTGTTGTGACAGATGAAAAATGGTTTTCTTTTGTGCTGGAACAGCTGCTTTCCAATGCATTGAAATATACCCCCGCCGGGACGATCCGCATATCTATGGAAACGCCCGGCGTCCTGTGCATTTGCGATACCGGTATCGGCATCGCGCCGGAAGACCTGCCGCGCATTTTTGAAAAAGGTTATACCGGATATAATGGCCGCACAGACAAAGCCGCCAGTGGCCTGGGGCTGTACTTATGTAAACAAGTCTGTGACCGGCTGGGTCATCCGATTTCCGTGGAATCTGTCCCAAACCGGGGCACAATCGTCCGGATTGACCTGCACCGGGATAAATGCATTGTGGAATAGTCTCCTTTTACAGAAAGCAGTGACGATATGTTCCTGGCGCATGACGACTCTCTTTTTACCATCAGCCAGGCCGCAAAAGCCTGCGGCGTGTCCCGCAGTACCCTGATGCGGCTGGAAGACAAAGAACTCCTGGTGCCTTCGTTTCAGCAGCCGGATAACGGATATCGATATTATACCGTCTATGATCTTTTTCAAATCCGGCAGCTCCGGCAATTTGACGCCATCGGACTGTCCGCCCCGGAAATCCGGGATTATTACGCCAGCGACGACGATCCTTCCGGTCTGCTCTCCATCCTGGAACCCAGACTGTGCCTGCTCAAACAGATCACAGAAGAATTGCAGATGCGGGCCCAGGGCAAACAACAAACCGTTTTTGAACGGGTCACACTGCCATCGCTGCTCTGCTGCGTCATGGACGGCTGCGGATACAACGCACAGGATCGATACGACAAAACTGCCGTACTCTCTCACAAAATGGCCGAAAAAGGCTGGACGTATCAATACATGCACACCAGTTTTTCCATTTGCCGGCGCAGCGATTATCTGGAAGGCCGCTGGGAGAATCAGCCTGCGGCCTTTACGGTCTGTATTCCGGTTCTGCCGGAAAAAGCGCCTCCGGACGCTGTCATGATACCGGGCGGAGCGGCCCTTTCCATGCTGTATTACGGACCCGCCGAATCAGAAAAAGACCTGCTCTTTCAGCTGGCTGCTTATCTGCGGAAGCACCGGCTGCAGTCCGACGGCTTTGTGCGGGCTTTTGATCTGATGCATACGTCCATTCAACAACCTTTTCAAAGTGACGCCCGCTGCCTGCGGTATGTCATTCCTATTCTTCCCGAAATATAAAAAACGGTACGGCGTCTCTTCGCAAAAGGCCCGTACCGTTTTTATTCTGATTCGTTTCGTTTATGATTCTCTTTTTTCCTTCGCGCCGCTGACAATATGATAGTAGGCATTGGATGTCACCCGGTAAATCAGCGTGTAAAACAGCGCAAACGCGATAACGCTGAGCAGTGTTGTCAGCAAATACAGCCGCACGTTGTTGAGCTGGAACAGCAGCATAAGTTTGCGGATAATGGGAAAGGCAAAGCAAAGATGCAGCGCCGCCAGCCCCAGCGGCAGGAAAAACACCGTCAGCAGCTGGGAATTGATGCTTTTGCGGATTTCCCGCTTCGTCATCCCCACATTCTGCATGATTTCAAACCGCGCCTGATCCTCATAGCCTTCCGAAATCTGTTTATAGTAAATGATCAGCACCGCGGCAAACACAAATACGATGCTCAGCAATATGCCCAGATAAAACAGGCCGCCGAACAGGCTGTAAAAGTCCTGCCGCTCCCATTCTCTGCTTCTGCAGACGGACGTACAGTCCTCCGGCAGCGCCAATGCGCTTAAACTTTCGGAAAGCGCCATCTGTTCCTCTTTTTCCAGTCCCGTATCAAAATTGACGTTCCACTGAAACGAAAGCATGGCATCGCCATTGAAATCCGCCAGGGCATTTAACCCCTCCAGGGCGGTTTCCAGATCCGCCACTACCACGGTCATCTCCGGCACCAGTTCTTCCGGGAAGATCTCCTCTGCCCGTCCTTTGACCTGAAAACGGCTGCCGTTTCGAAATTCCAGCGTTTCCCCGATTTCCTCCGCCCGGCTGCCGCAAATAAGCGCCTCCCCGGATGCCAGACTTTCCTTTGCGCCGGTGATGGCGTTATAATCCGCCAGCGGAACAAAGTAAAACTGTACCACATCGGAAAAAGTGACGGCGTTCCGCACCTTTGTCACGTCACATTCCACTGTACCGTCCTGCAGCAATCCGGTAATGATGGCTGACCGGCAGCGATACTGCTGTTCCATGGAAGCGCCCTGCTGCCGGGCCGCCGTATCGATGCTTTCCCAGACCGGTTCCAGTACTTCATCAGACAGCGCTTTGGCATACTTTGCCCGCATACTGAAATTGATTTCCCGGGGATATCGGGTGCGCAGCACGTCTTCGCCGCCGAAATACAGGCAGGTGGTGGCCGATAAAATGACCAGCACCATGGTGGCCAGAATACAGATGGAGGCCAGCCCCGCCCCGTTGCGCTTCATCCGGTATTTCATGGAAGCAACGGACACAAAATGTTCCGGCCGATAATAATATTTCCGCCTGCGCTGCAGGATACGGCAAAACATGACAGAGCCCGAAATCATTGTCAGATAGGTGCCGGCAATCACCATGAGCACCGCGCCGAAAAACGCCGCCAACGCCGTGATGGGGTCTTCAATCGTAGCCGAAATATAATACGCGCCGCCCAAAAGCGCCAATCCCAGAAAGCCCAACAGCCAGTTGGCCTTCGGCGGTTTTTCTCCGGCATTTTCACTCTGCAGCAGCGCCATTGCGCTGGAAAAGCGGACCTGCCGCAGGGCGTTGAAAAACAGCAGCACAAAAATCACGCCGAAGACCAGCGCTGTCATGTACACACCTGACACAGAAACCGACAGCCGATAGCTGACCTGATAGCCCATGAGGTTGAACAGCCCCAGCTCCGCCGCCTTGGACAGAATGATGCCCAGAAGCAGGCCGCCGCTCAGAGAAAGCAGCAGGATAAACAGGCTTTCCCAGAACAGGATCCGGGCAATATTTCTCTTGCCCATGCCTAAGATATTGTAAAGTCCAAATTCCTTTTTCCGCCGCCGGATCAGGAATGAATTGGTATAAAACAGAAAGATACAGGAAAAAAACGCCATGATGTTCCCGCCGAACCGCATCATTTCCCGAACGGTCTCAGAGCCTAAGGGCAGTGCTGCTGTCATGCCTCCATCCTGCAAAAAGGAAATGATGTAATACATCGCCACCATGGCGATACAGGTGAACAGGTAGGGCAGATACATCCGCCGGTTTTTGCGGATGCCCTCCAGGGCCAGTTTCGGATAATATCCTGCTCTCATGCCTGCTTCCCTCCTGTCGCCAGTAAAATCAGGGTATCGGATATTTTCTGATAGAAGGCTTCGCCGGAATCCGCACCGCGGTAAATCTGGTGAAACACCTCCCCGTCCCGGATAAACAGCACCCGGTTGGCGGTACTGGCCGCTTTCACCGAATGCGTTACCATCAGGATGGTCTGCCCCAGCGTATTGACCTCCGCAAACAGCCGCAGCAGCTCATCGGAAGCCCTGGAATCCAGCGCGCCGGTAGGTTCGTCCGCCAGAATCAGTTTCGGTTTTGTGATCATGGCTCTGGCCACCGCCGCCCGCTGCTTCTGCCCGCCCGACACTTCATAAGGGTATTTTTTCAGAATGTCCGTGATCCCCAGCCGCGCGGCAATGGGGATCAGCCGCTGATACATGTCCCGGTACAGATGGCCCGCCAGCACCAGCGGCAGATAAATATTGTCCTCCAGGGTAAAGGTGTCCAGCAGATTGAACTCCTGAAACACAAATCCCAGATTGTCCCGGCGAAACGCGGCCATGGCGGATTCCTTGATTTCGGAAAGATCCCTTCCGTCTAAAATCACCCGGCCGCCCGTGGGATGATCCAGCGCCGCTAAGATATTGAGCAATGTGGTTTTTCCGGAGCCGCTTTCTCCCATAATGGCAATGTACTCTCCTTCTTCCACACTGAAATTCACATTTTTCAGCGCCGTCACCGGGTGGCACCCCAGCCGGCCGGCATAGGTCTTTTTCAGCCCGCTTACTTCCAGAATCTGCATCCTGTTTTCCTCCAAGTCTTTCTTCAAATTCTGTCTCCATTATATCGGGCCGGGCGGTACATTGCCATGGCTTCGGCTTACATTTTCCCTTTGTTTCTTACAGTTTTGTAAGAAATGCCTGCAGGTTTTCTTCCGCCTTTTCATAAAAACACCATCGCCTTAAATTTGGCAATTGTGTAATTCCCGGATCTTCTGTATAATATATAGGAAATGAGGTGTAACATGATCGTAGCCGAAAGAGGATATTCGATAACAGTCAGTGATCCCAATTATTTGGGAGAAACTATGAGAGATGGTCGTTTGACCGAACCATCCGCCGGAAAGGCTTATCGTCTTCGAGAAGCAATCCTTTATTCCAAAAGACTGGGAAGACCGCTTACAGAGGATGAAATGCGAGCTTTTGAAATTAAAACAGAATGAATAAAATAAGCCTCAGATGAGAATCCGCGAACCGTCGGCGGACTGCTGACAGAGTCGAGACGGATATCCGGCGCCACAGGCACACAAAAGCCCGTGGCGCTTTTTCGTTTGCAACCACCGGTTGACAAATTTCCACCCATCCTTTGGTGGACGGCAACCGCAAAATAAGCTATGCTTTTCATTGCGGAGGACAGATACAGCCGCCGCCAATTCTTTTGTGGAGGAAAAAACCATGATCCTGGCAGACAAGATATCAAATTTAAGAAAAAAGAACGGCTGGTCCCAGGAGGAACTTGCGGAGAAAATGCAGGTGTCCCGGCAGGCCGTTTCCAAATGGGAAGGCGCGCAGACGGTGCCCGATTTAGAAAAGATTCTGGCGCTCGGCAAACTGTTTGGCGTGACGACAGATTATCTGCTCAAAGACGAAATCGAAGACGAAGAATTTACGGACGACACAGATCGTGTGCCTGTAAAACGGGTTTCCCTCGCCCTTGCAAATGAATTTCTGGCGTGGAGAAAACAGGCTGCCAAACGCATTGCCATGGCTTCCTTTTTGTGTATCGTTGCCGTGATTCCGCTGCTTCTTTTCGCTGCCGCAACGGAAATGCCGGGGCAGCCTGTTTCCGAAAATCTGGCCGCAGGCCTTGGCCTCGTGCTGCTTCTTATCATTGTGGCTGCCGCCGTTACGATTTTTGTTTCCTGCGGCTTCAAAAACGCCCCTTTCGCGTTTATCGATAAAGAACCCTTTGAAACGGAATACGGCGTAGACGGAATGGTCAAAGAAAAACAGAAAGCCTATCGTGCCGCCTATGCAAAATACAATATCATTGCTGCCTGCCTGTGTGTTCTTTCACCGATCCCGCTTTTTTCCAGTATGTTTACAGAAGAAGCGTATTTCATGGTGGTCATGCTGGCGATCACACTGCTCCTGGCAGGAATCGGATCATCACTGTTTATCTTTGCAGGCGTGCGCCGGGCCAGTATGCAAAAGCTTCTCAAAGAGGGGGAATACGCTCTGCGGGATCAGAGAAAAATCCGCATCAAAAAAACCGTCTCCTCCGTCTATTGGCTGACTGCCACGGCCATTTATCTTTGTTGGAGCTTTCTGACGAACGACTGGGAAATCACATGGATGGTCTGGCCGATTGCCGGCATATTATTTGCAGCCTTCATGCGCATTTGCAGCCTGCTCATAGACCGGAAATCTTGCCGCGATACTGAAAGCTAGATTTGCAAAACGAAATTCATGTTATCCCCGCCTCTCTACCGCCTTTACCGGGCAGACCGCAGCGCAATTTCCGCAGTGTAAGCAGTGGTTCTGCCCAATACGGTAGGGCTTTCCCGGCGCAATGCACCGCTGGGGACAGTTCTTCAGGCACTTTCCGCAGCCGATACATTTTTCGGAAATGATGTATCCCTTTTGGGTGCGGTTTCCCTCGCCGATGGTATAGCTTTCACGAAAAATGGGATTGACGCCAAGATTGAAATACTCAATTTCCGCGTCCCTGATCTCAAAGACGATCCCCGCCTGCTTTCGGGTGTCGCCGGGATAGACATTGGAGAGATAGGGCTGCTCCGCAAAAATCGTGTCGATCCACTTTTCCTGCTCGTCCTCCGGGACAGAAACCGCCTTTGCAGACAGGCGGATCATTTCTTTATACCTGGTGTAGCCAAGCACCTGCACACGTCCGTCGGTCAGAAGTTCCTCACAGAAGGCTTTCCCTTTTGCTGTGAAGAAAATCATTCTGTCCGGCGCATAGTGAATGGCAGAAATGTTGCGTATCTGCGGCGCGCCGTCTTTGTCCACTGTGGCAAAGGCCAGTACGCCGACATATTCTAATTTCTTCAAACAAGTTTGCGCATCCATTCTAAACACCTCATTCAATGATTTGACTTCGCTGCGCTTTTCTCGATTTTGGCTGCGGATATTCACCATCGCAATATCCCAATGTTACAAAGCAGCGGGCAATATAGTTTTCGGGAATATTCCACGCTTTCAAAAGAGCCGCGCCGATCTCATTATCAAAGGTTTCCTCGCCCCCTGCAATGATGCTGGACGAAATCCCCATCTCCGCTGCCATCAGCACCATGTTTTCGGCACAGCAAAAGGCGTCCGGAATGCTGTAAAGAAAATTTTTCATGGCAAAAACGACGCAGACAGCGGGTGCGCCATAGAACCCGCTTTTCATGGTCGGGTCGTCAATGATGCTGGGCTGCTCGGCAGAGACATAACTGCCAGACAGTTTTAAGCGGTCGAACCGGGCGACGTTCAGCCTGCCGATCTTCTCCGCAAGCGACCCGTTTCGGATGCCTATAATGATACTGCGCTGGCCGCCCCCGGCGTTTGGCGCGTAGGTTCCCGCCTCGATGATTGTTTCCATATCCTCGCGGGAAATCTGCCTGTCCTGATATTTGCGGATCGAACGGCGGTATTTCATAAGCTCCAGAAGTTCCATCAAACCACCTCCTTTAAGGTAGCGGCACGCGCGCCAAGGCGCACCTGCCATGTCGTCGGAAGGCATTTTAAGTTATGCTTTGCATAAGCCTTCCTCCTTCCAGCATTGCGGATCGGCCTCATAGAAGCTGCCGTTCGTCCCCCTGGCCACGGCGGGGCAGCCCCGGCACCACGCCTTCAATTCACACTTGCTGCATTTGACAAATTTATCGTATTCCCGGTACTGCTCCATCTCGCACACCCAAATATCTGCCAGCCGGTCGATAAATACATTCCCGACTTTGCTCTCCGCCACACGGCGGCAGGCGTACACATCGCCAGTGGGCAGGATCGTGATATGGCAGTTGCCACAGTTGCAGCCGCTGTAGATCATGCCCTCTTTGGCGTCCGTGGGAATTTTGAAGGTGCCCGCCTCATACTCGTAAAGCGTCCAGAGATGGTCTTTTTTGTTGAAATAAGTCTGACAACCCTCCGCCTCATACTCCTTGAATTTCTTATCGCATATTGCCAGCAATTCCCGATACTCCTGCGGCGTCATGGAGGCATCCAGATCGCCGCCGCTGGGGACGCAACGGGAAAAGGCGAATACGTTTGCTCCAGCCGCCACCACCGCGTCGATGATTCCGGGCACCTCCATACGGTTTGTTTTGGATACCGTCGTCATAATCACGCTTCGCATCCCGGAGCGGTTGATGCAGCCGATCTTTTCTATCGTGCAGTCAAAAGAGCCGGGTTTGCGGAACCAGTCGTGGGTCTCATGGAGGCCGTCAAGGGAAAGCTGGTACTTTTCACAGCCGTAATATTTCATTTCCCGGCATACCTGATCGTTCAAATGAAACGGATTTCCCATAATGGTAAACGGGATATGATGTTCCTTGAACAGAGCCAGCAGCCGCCAGAAATCCGGATGCAGGATCGGATCGCCGCCGGTGATATAGAAATAGGGCAGGCGGCCATACACTTCGCAGAAGTCCAGACAGTTATAGAAGGTGTCCTCCATCTGCGCCCAGCGCATGGAATCCAGCTTTTTACAAGCATCGTCGGAGAAGATATAGCAGTGTCTGCACCGTTGGTCGCATTCGTCCGTAATATGCCATTGAAAAGAGAAATACTGCTTCATAGTCAGTCCTCGCTTTATATTAAATCGGTCAAACCGAAAAATAATCGTGGTTCCCGGCTGGCAATTCCAACCGGGAACAATCCCCAACTGTCCGGATCATTTGTCGGCAGCGCCGCAGGCGGCGGGAGCCTCTGCCGGCTTATCCGCCGCACCGCAGGCAGCAGGCTTTTCTTCCGGCTTATCCGATGCGCCACAGGCGGCTCCGCAAGCAGA
>CANRGZ010000031.1 GCA_947630295.1 uncultured Lachnospiraceae bacterium
TATCCTTTCCTGCAACACTAACGTCAACTTTTTTGCCGGAGGCTTTAGAAGTGGAAGTTAACTTTTCACTTCACCAATTTATAAAAGCGGCACCCCTCTCTTACGAAAGAGATGCCGCCTGTTCATCAGATATTCAGTTTCCAGGCCAGATCCTTTAAGAAGAGTTCTTCTTCCAGTTTTTCCGGCACCGTGTCTTTTGTAATATGCACAAATTCGATCTTCATCATTCTCGCCCAGTCGCGCATCTGCGCCGCGCTGACGTCATAGCTGAGCACCGTATGATGGGCCCCGCCTGCCATGATCCAGCACTGCAGTCCGGTGGTCAGATCCGGCATGGCGCGCCACATGACCCGGGCCACCGGCAGATTGGGCATATCCATAATGGGCTTCACACATTCGATATCCTGGCAGATCAGCCGCAGCCTGCCGCCCATGTCTACAAGGCTGACCACAATTGCTTTGCCGGCCTTTCCTTCAAAAACCAGCCGGGCGGGATCCTCTCTGTCGCCGATGCCCAAAGGATGCACCTCAATCCGGGGACGGTCTGCCGCAACGCTGGGACAAACCTCCAGCATATGGGCCCCGAGACTGTATTCCTGTCCCTCTACCAGATGGTAGGTGTAATCCTCCATAAAGGCGGAAGCGCCGTTTCCGTTCTCACCCATGGATTTCATAATGGCCGTCATGGCGGCTACCTTCCAGTCGCCCTCGCCGCCGTAACCGTAACCCTGGGCCATCAGATGCTGGCTGGCCAGGCCCGGCAGCTGGCGCATGCCGTACAGATCCTGGAAGGTATTGGAAAATGCCTTGCAGCCTTCCCCGTCCAGCATCTTTTTCATGGCAATTTCCTCTCTGGCCTGGTAGCGCACCGTTTCCATATCATCGGTAGCAAAGGTATAAGCTTCTTTGTATACCGCCATCAGCGCGTCGATTTCCGCTTCGGTCACTGCGTCCATATATTCTGCCAGCGTGCCCACCGGCCAGGTATTGACCTGCCAGCCCAGTTTGGCCTGTACCTCTACCTTATCGCCTTCCGTCACCGCCACTTCCCGCATATTGTCGCCGAAACGCATGACCTTCAGGTCTCTGGAAAACAGTACGCCCACCGCCGCTTTCATCCAGTCAGCCAGCTGGGCCAGTACCGGCCCATCCTGCCAGTAGCCTGCAATGACCTTCCGGGGCAGCCGGAGCCTGGCGCCGATAAAGCCGTGCTCTCTGTCGCCGTGGGCCGCCTGATTCAGGTTCATGAAGTCCATATCGATTTCCTCATTGGGAATCTCACGATTGTACTGCGTCGCAAAATGGCAGTAAGGCTTCTGCAGCTTCGCCAGCCCGTCGATCCACATCTTGGAAGGGCTGAAAGTATGGCACCATGTCACCACGCCTGCGCAGCGGTCGTCATAATTTGCTTCTTTTACAATATACTTGATTTCCTGATTTGTCTTCGCCGTCACTTTATACACCAGCGGATACGGCAGCTGTTTCGACATTTCTTCCGCCATCTGCTGCGCGCGGCCCGCTACGGTCTCCAGCACTTCCGGCCCGTAAAGAAACTGTGAGCCGACCACGAACCAGAATTCATAATTTTTACCCATGAAAATACCCTCCGTCATTCTTTTTATTCTTGATTTTAGACTACTCTATTCCCGGCCTTTTGTCAAATACGGGAAAAAGATATATCTAAGATGCCCATTGTTTTTCCTGTGGAAACAAGATAAGATAGTTCTATCTTTTTTATGAATTTGCGCATTTTACTGCGACAAAAAGCACAGCAAAGACACCAAAGGAGTGAACTGACGATGAAATGCCTGCTTCGGCGCATTCTGCCCTGCCTGCTGATCGCGGCCCTGCTCTGCACCGGGTTTCCCACATCCGCCGCCGCGGATGCCGCACGGTTCTACGGAGATCTTGACGGCAACGGGATCGTTACCCTGAAGGACGCTCTGCTTGTTTTAAAGCACATCGCTTTTCCGGAGGCGCATCTGGAAGATTCCCTGCTGGACATTGCGGATGTCAACCGGGACGGTCAGGTTACGTCAGAGGACGCCTATGAGATCTTTCTGTGCGCCCTGGGCAAAACCCCCGGATTTAATTATAATGGTATTTCCACCAACGGCACCGTCTGGATTGCCTCTGATTCCATTGCCGCCGGCGCGGGAAGCGGTACCGCCGGCTGGGGAAACTATATCGGCGACTACCTGCTGCCGGATGCCGTCATTCACAACACCGCCGTGGCGGGAACCTCTTCCCTGACCTTCACGCAGGAAGAGAACTATCAGACCATCCTGTCACAGCTGAAAGCCGGCGACGTGGTATTTATCTGCTTTGGTCACAACGATACAAAGGGCGGCATTACAAATGAAGATTCCGCCACGCCGGGGTCATTCAAATACAATCTGAAGCATTATTTCATTGATCCCGTCTACCGGAAAGGCGCCCAGCCGATTCTCATGTCCAGCCCGGCGCGCTGCGGCGGCATCATAAATGATGAAACCGCCCAGTACCATTATACCTATATCAAGGCGGCGCAGGAGCTGGCGGAGGAATATCACGCGGCAGGGGTTCCGCTGCCTTTCATCGACATGTTCCCCATGACCCTTGCGGAAATCCGCTATCTGGGAAAAGATACATCCTACCGGCGCTACCACAAGGATCAGATCCATTACAATCCCACCGGCGCCCGCTTTGCGGCGCAGCTGATTTTAACCAGCATCAAAAATGCCGGGTGGGACTTTGCGAAATATATCGATGAAAGCAAACTGACCGATCCCCGGTCCTATCCCCATGATTAGCAGTCCAGCCTTTCCTTATCCAATCGCAATTCCCTCCTTCTGGATGCTCTGATAATACGGCATCACATTCAGCATTCTTCGATATTCTTCTGCATTTACAAATACCGGCGAAAGCATAATACTATGCTCTACACTGAATTCAAATGTAGTTTCTGCGATCTTATCTACCAGCTTGTAGAAATCGCTGGCCGGAACATTGGTAAAAATTGCAATGTCGACATCGGAGTCTTGTGTATATTCATTGCGGGCACAGGATCCGTATAAAACAGCGTTATCAAAATCCTTTCCAAGT
Organism: uncultured Lachnospiraceae bacterium; assembly: GCA_947630295.1. Classification (GTDB taxonomy): domain Bacteria; phylum Bacillota; class Clostridia; order Lachnospirales; family Lachnospiraceae; genus CANRIM01. The sequence continues at coordinate 3,085 of CANRGZ010000031.1, forward strand.
GATCTCTTTATCTGTTCTATATACATGTGTATAATACCATCTAATCCGTTTGGCATATGAGCACCTTCCTTAATATTCATATCCCCATTATAAACAATTTTTCCGTTCTGGCAACAGGATTTTGCCTTGATGCTGCGTAGTCAAACAAATCACATTTCTTTAAGAAATAAGCGCGCATGGGATTTTCTGTTCCCATGTGCGCTTATTCTTTGTATTTTCGCTATTCAAGCATCTGTGCAGCAGATACCGAATGTTTCCAAAGCTCGCCGGATATGCTGCTGTATACGGTAAAGCTGATTTTATATGTGGTTTTTCCTGTGCCTGTTACGGGGTCTGCAGGAACTTTTTCAAATTTCAGATCCCGCAGCTGCAGCCCGTCGTAGGTATCTTCCGACAAAACCTGTTTCGTCGTGGAAGCCCCGGCGCTGTCTTTTATTTCAGCTACCAGATGTCCGTCTGCGGTATCTAATTTCAGCTCGGCTTTCTCCCCAAAGAAAACACTGTCAAGGATAAGGAAGTTGTCGCCCGGTGACGATAAAGGATCCACAATATTGCGTCCCAGCCGGATTTCATTGGAGATTGCTTCTGCCGCAGTGGAAGCCAGTATTTCGGCGTTTGCCGCCTCTCCCATGCGTTTGTAGTCTGCCAACACCACGGACGTTGCGGTTACGCCGCCCACGGTCAGCAGGGACAGCAGCAGCACGGCAATCAGCATTTCAAGGATGGACACGCCCCGTTTGTTTTTCAGCTTCTGTTTCACGGTCCTACCTCCTTGTAAAGCGTCAGATCCTCGGATGTATAAACGTAGACGTCAGCATCATCAGTCACCACAGGTGTAGCCGGAGCCGGCAGGTTTTGTTCAATGAGGACTTTATATGTGCGAAGAACTCCCGCTTCCTTTACTCCCGTTTCGGAATGTACGGATTCTACTTTGGAAAGCGCTTCGTAGAATTTCTCATCCATTTTGCGGGCGGCGAGATTGATACTCCCCGAAGTGGACACCATGGTGGCCATCAGCAGCGCGGCAAGGGTCACGACAAGCAGCGATACCAATACTTCAGCCATTGTCTCGCCCTTCCGGCTGCGGGCTTTGTCAAATCTATGCCTTGTCATGTGGTCTGCCTCCTTCTTTTCCCTTTACTCAAATGTAACTACACGGTCTTCTGCAGACCAGCGCAGCTTGCAGGTGAGCGTCGTCGTCGTGGTGCGGGTACCTCTGGAATCCGGGGAAGCGGCGGCCCCCGGATCAGGTGTCACCATATCCCCACTGGTTTCGATCTTCTTTTCGGTCACGGCTTCGCCGGGCCAGACCACCTTCAGCGGGTAAGCGCCGCCTTTTTCGGTGGAAAGATGCATTTCCAGCGCATAGTTTCCCGCATCTCCCGCGCCGGAGCCTTTCACCGCAACATGTACCGGATACAGGGAATCTGCCCATGGCGGCGGCGTTTCCGCAGGATCTATCGGATCACCCAGCCGAATGGTGTATTCCGTATCTGTCCATGTAGGGGCCGCCGGTAATTCCGTTTGTAATTGATCCCACCATTCCGCCGGCAGGCAATTCTCCAGAAGCTGATACTGATAGTAGCTGACATTTCCACCGGGCGAAAGGGCCGGATCTACCAATGTAATCTCCGTACTCGTATCTGTGTTTAGTTCGTATCGCCCGGTCGATCCAAGCGCATAGTACCATTCTTCCGTTTCTACACATTGCACCGTAACGGTAACAGGATCATTTTCCAGCTTTTCATCCAGCTTCGACTGCAGCAGCTCCAGTGCCGAAGCCACGGAAAAATACTGCTGCTGCTCCGTTTCCATATGGGTATAACGGCCGACATTGGACGAAGCGGCAGCCAGCGCCACCGTACCCACCAGCGCACACAACAGAAACACCAGCAAGGCAAAAATCATGGAAGCGCCGCGGCTGCTTTTTATCTTTTCATAAAACCATTTCATTCAGAGACTGCCTCCTTTCCGGTGGAGCCGAAGTTTGATTCTGCGTTTAAGGCGTTGGCCAGCTGCCGTAGTGGATAAGTTTGTCTTCCCAATCCTTCACCACTGCCTTGTATGGATAGCCCGTGGCAGTCGTCGTGTTTTCCCTCGGGACCTTACCGTCATCGCTTGTTTCGGTGCCGCCCATCTGACCGGCAGGTACATAACTTCTGACAGCGTCATCTACACCGGAGGATGCTGTCGGCAGTTTGTCGCCATCAGGTGTGATAATTCCCTGATTTTCTGTTTCTACTGTCAAAGTATCCTTTGGATTACCTGTCGGGGTAGTAGTGGTCGTCTTTGGCTTCGGCAGACCATTTGCCCAGTAAGCGTTGCCTTCGGTGTTACTCGTCAAAAGCGGGCCGATGGCATAAACGGTGTTTGCTTGCTTATCGTTGGACGGCACACCAGTCATATCCAAATAGGTGTAGCAGTTTTTCACAACGCCTGTTGATGTAGTATTATCATCTTTACCAATGATGCCGCCAATGATGTTGCCTCCCTGATCGGTTTCTGTCAATTCGACCTTGCCGCCTGCATAGCTGTTCTCAATCTCCGGCTCAGTTCCGGCGCCGGAATGATAGCCGCCAACCAGACCGCCGATGGAAACCTTGTCACTCTTGTTATTGAAGTCGATGTCGTTGCTCAGCATGTTGACCGCAGCACAGTTGTCGATCTTAACCTTGTAATATGCATAACCAACCAGACCGCCGATCGTATAATGGCTCTTGATGGTATATCCGGCCACGACGCAATTTGTAATCGTCACGGCGCTACTTGTATTTCCAGTTGTTATTCCGCCAACCAGACCGCCGGCGCCCCATCTACTACTACCGGTAGAAGAACTACTATACGCCTCTGTCGAAGTAATCGTGGCATTGCCCTCCGGCGAGTAGAGGATGATATTCTGCAGGACAGTATTATTAGTAGTAGCAATAGTGTTGAACAGGCCGACGTTTTTCGTACCGCTCATATTCAGATCCAAAATATAGCGGTGGTCGCCGTCATAACTGCCTTTAAATGCTTCTGCGCCGGTATAACCATTCCCAGAACCATCCCTATAGCCTTCGCCGTACAGGTCGTGCGTCTGTTTGAAATAAAGTTCTGTCCCGCCGATGTTATCCAGCTGCCGCACGGTACGGATCGCGACGGGATTGTCTTTCGTATACGCTTCGGCTGAAACCCCTGCAAATCCATCGGTGTAATACAGCTGTCTCTCTGTAGAATGATAACCCCTGCGGCTAAACTTTTTGTTGACATTTTTCCCACTAATGGATGGCGTCACAAAGATCTGCAGCTCGTCAAGCTGTTCTTTTGTGGTCGCATTCAGTATTTCTAGTACCTTTGTGCGGACTGTTGTTTCCTTCGTCGTATCTTCCACGTATGTGAGCTCCGCCGTGTCCTTCGTTGGCGAGGTCAGGCGGAATTTGTCGCCGTTAAACAGCACATATCCGCTGGTTTTGATATGATCCTTCTCTTCGATGGCGCCGTTTGTGCTGTTCACATGCCGGTCAATGCACAACGTATCAAGGTCGGTAACAGTACCTGTAAACCCGAAATCTTTCGCATTATCTTCGCTCAACAGCGCACCTTTGCTGGTCACACCTGCGATCTGGTAAGTAAAGTTATCGTCAGCGTCCAGTTCAAAGTAGAGGATACCTGCGGCCTGCACAGGCGTCTCGTCAGGAAGTCCCCAGTCTCCGTGGTGCTTTTCGAAGTTGGTCTTATAGATATAAGACGCAGGCGTTGGATCAGGTAACGTCCCCGTATCCATCAGTTCATCGTCATAAGGTATTGAGTCCGCATAGTCTACTTCTACAAGTACCTTGAGCAGTTCTTCGCGCTCGGTCAAAAGTGTATCGCCGTACACTGTCTCACTGCGGGGAGTCGCCTCTTCAAAGGCGGCAGGCGTACCATTATTCTTCGCCCAGGCCTTGCCGGTGGCATAGAGGGTGCTTCCTGTGTACGTGACTGTGCCGCTGGTTCCGCTGCTTTCTTCGCCGCTGAACAACCCCAGATATTTGGTCGTATTATCGCTGTCCTTGTTCTTCTCCGTATTGGGCGCGAATACCGAACAGGTCGTGTAGCACACGCCCTTAAACGTAACACCGCCTGCCGTCTGTCCGGTAAAGCCGCCCACATGCGCGTCTCCATTACGCAGACCGGTCACATTGACTTCCGGGGTTTTGGCTGCGGTGGGGGTTTTGTACTCACCGTCTACGGTATGACCGCCGGCGTAACAGTCGGTGACAGTACTCGGTGAATCTGCAGTGCCGGTCAGTTGTCCTGCAAGTCCGCCGGTATATTTGTAACCGGTCACCTTGACGGCGGCAAAGCATTTCTCCAGAGACGCCTGATTCACATCACCTGCCAGCCCGCCGGTATAATCATTATTTCCACTGGTGGTACTGATGGTGGATGCCCCGGCGTCTACACTGTAGTAATTATAGGCGCCGTCGTCGCCATCGATATCTGTATGGCCAGCAGCCGCATGCTCGGTGTCAACATACACGCCGCAGTTTTTAACCTCGACCGTTCCGCTGCTTCCGCCTTGCAGCCGCCCAAACAGACCGCCCACGCGGGCATTGCCTTTGGTACCTTCCACCTTAGCGGTCACCCGTACATTGATACCGGTGTTGTTTTCCAGTTTGGCGCTGCCACTTGCCCGGCCGACCAGTCCGCCGACATTCGTCTCAGTTGTATCTGTACTACTATTCGTAGAAGTAACAGCGACCTCGCTGTTTAACAGCTGCACGTTTTGCACTGTGGCGCCACTGATCTGACCAAACACACCCACATACAAATTGCTGTTGGTGGTTTGCTTGACCTCCACCTGCAAATTGGTAAGGCAATGCAAATGGCCGTTGTAGATGCCGCCTGTCTCCAGGACGGGCACCGGCGCCGCTGCAAATGGTGTTGTGCTTTCAAAATCAATATCCATCGTCTGATGGTAATGCCACTTGGCGGATTCGTTTCCGGAAACGGCGTAACCGTCAAGATTGCCAAACTGCCGCGCCGTACGTACGATGACCGCCCTTTCATCCGTGGTTTCGTCGTTTAGCATATTTTTCTGCTTTACGGTAGGTTGCTTTAGTTCCGGCTCGGTATTGTACGCTTCCAGCGCGAAATGCGGGTTGAACCATCGGTCGCCCGTCCGCGTGCAGCTCACGCCGTCCTCTGTAATCTCTGCGGTATACGTAAGCTTCTGGTAATAGCTGCCGCCGCTTGTATATTTAAACAGGGCATTCAAATCGGTGGTCAACGGATCCGGCAAATAGAGATAATAATACGCACTCTGCAGTTTAATGGCATGCTCATAGTCCCCGGTTTCGGTTCCTTCTATGCGCTTGAACGTCACTGTTTTTCCGTCTACGTCGCATTCCAGTGTTTCGGGGAAGTTTTGGGTATACGGGTAGCTCGCATCCACCGGCCAGAGCAGGGCATAGCCGTCCCCTGTGATCTTTTCAGCGGGGTCTTTGCTCAGGCTGTCAATCCCTTTATCCTCGCTGCCGTCGGCATGCTTCCAGCTGCCACCCAGACCGTAAAGTGCTCCGTCCGCCACAATGTGCGTGGTTCCAGGGGTGGTTACGGAGGTTGCATACTTTTCGTAATACACAAGACTGGGTTCCGCCAGATCCATCCAATCGCCGTAATGCATCGTTTGTCCTGCCGCAACCTGATAAGGATACGTATCGCTCCAATGCGTGTCATAGGGAGTGGCTTTAGCTTTATCTGTATCCTTCAATGCAGCCAGCTGATCTGTCAGGTAATCCGTTTCATCTGTCGGGGCAACTGCACTATTGTTTCGAAATGCCGGTGCAAAACCGTACAGTACATCATCTGCCGACGTCACTTTTTTAACATTTTCGTTTCCCTTACCGACAAACCGTCCGCGGCTGGCAGAAGAATAATCGCAGCCGACGGAGCAGGTGCTGTAGTTGACGCCGTCGAAATGGGCCTCGCCGCTTGTCACAGCGCCTGCAAACCCTCCCACGGTGGAGCTGCTGCTGCCGTATGTGGCGGTGACATTCGGTGCTTTGGGATCATATATGCCGTCTTTGGTATGGCCGCCGGCGTAGCAGTCGGTAAATGTGGGGGCCCCACTGTCTGCTTTGATCTGCCCGACAAAGCCGCCGGCACAGTTGTAGCCTGTTACCTTGACAGCAGCGTAGCAGCTCTGTACCGTTGCGTCGGTGATACTTCCGGCAAAGCCGCCGGTGCTGGAGTTACTCTTGCTGCCGCTGTAAGTAACAACGTGGTTGTTATATCCGGTATCTGTAGATTCACCGGCCCGTATGCCGCAGCCGTTGATTTTGGTGCCAGCGCCTTCAACGCTGCCAAACAGGCCGCCGATATCTTTCGCTTTTGCAGCATCACTACCGACATTTATCTTTACATCTTTCAATGTAACGCCGCTTACGGTACTGTTGCCGCTGCAGCGGCCCGCCAGACCGCCGACGGCAAGGACGTTTCCTTTTATCTTTGCGTCATATCTATCGTCTGAATTGCTGGTGCCTACATTCACGGTGATGTTTTGCAGCTTTAGGTTTTTAATAGTGGACCCGTACACCCAGCCAAACACGCCGGCGTACATCTCATTAGTGAAGCCTTCTTTTTCAGACTCCTGGCTTATGCCTGCAAACAGGTTTGCAATGGTATGGCCATGTCCATCGTAGCTGCCCTTTTTATCATCACCGGATGTCACTTCCTGCCCCAGCGTGACAGCAAGCTGCGGGTAATCCAACTTCGTACCGGCTATATTTTTCTCGTCATTAGATTTTCTCACACCGCTGTTGCCGTCATAAATTCCGCCGGTATATTTGCCGTAATCCAGATCAAGCAGCTGGTGGTATGCCCAACCACGCGAATTTTCGCGGTTGAGATTGTTATTCTCACGGGTGTATCGCGCTGCGCTCGCCAGATGCTGGGGCGTGCGGATGATTACGCAGTCATTATAGTCTTTATAGTCTCCATCTGCTGGAGCGTCCACTAAGCCAGGTTTCGACTGGATGTCGTTCATGCTAAAATCACTGTAAGTATAATATCTGGTTTTACTACCATCAAGATACATTGTCTTCGGATGGCTATTGCTGTTGTTGAGCGCTTCGCAGGCAAAATGGGGGTTGCAGACCGTCGTCCCCCCGTTGACCGAAATGACGCGGTAATAAGTATCCAGCGGCGCTTGGTTGAGAGCTTCAAACGGCAATGTGTATACAAAGTCCGCAGGCAGATCCGAATGTTCTGTTTTTTTCAGCTTAACCCAGCCGTCATCACCCTGTTTCGCCGTACCATACTTCATGGTACGTCCGGTTGCACTGCCGTAATTCTCAGTGCCCCAGGTGAAACTGGTGAGATCTTGATCCGTGACCAATGCATAACCGGCATCCACAGCATAGGCATCTTCGCTCCTGGCCAGCGTATTAGGTTTTTGTTCCGACTTGTTTTTATCAAACCACCGACCGTAAAAGCCATACCATCTGCCGTTCACCTCCACGGCGCCTGTGCCCGGATCCTGATTATACACCTCATAATAGACCAGGTTGAGTTTGGTCGGCCAATCGCCGTAATGGGCCTCCAGATTGGTAATGTAGGGGTATTCGGGAGTGTCGCCCTTCGTTCTGTCATAGTCATAAGGGTTGGCGGTAAACGTGTAGTTGAAACGCTCCCCCACTTCGGGAATAAGCTCGGTCAGGTAAGTCGACTCAGTATGCGGGTCAATAATTGCATTGTTTTTAAACGCCACACCTGTAGTGTACAGGATTGCATCGGTGTCTCGTTCGATTTTCGTTGACGGAGTAGTATTACTATCAGGCCTCAGCCCCACAAAAAGGCCGATACCGTTATATTCTTCTGGCTCCTTCGATTCTTTATTTATTTGATCGTTTCTGACCGAACAGGTCGTATAGCAGACGCCCTGAAGGGACAGTGTTTTCTTCTCTGTTATACTACCGGCAAAGCCGCCAGCGTTCGAAGTCTCGCCCGTGACCCAGACATTGACACTCTTATCGTCTGAGACATATACGCCTTCTTCGGTGTGGCCGCCGGCGTAACAATTCGTCACCGTGGCGTCCTTGAAAGTACCGGCAAAGCCGCCGGCACTGGAGCTTGCGCCCGTTGCTTTTACCTGAACGGCTGCAAAGCAGCCAGTAGCTTTGCCCTCAAACTCTCCGACAAAACCGCCGACAGAAGCTCCTTTTCCTGTGGTGCTCACGACATAGGTATTGTAAGTATTTCCTTCCTCTATATACACACCGCAGTCCGTAAACTTTGTTTTTTCTCCGGCAACCTTTCCTGCCACTGCGCCGACATATTTGGTGTCTGGCGCTGCCGTCACCGTAGCGTTGACCAGCCGTACGCCATCCACAGCGCTGCCATTGGTGACCAGCCCAAACAGGCCGGCTACCTGGCGTGTGCTACCACCGCCGCTGGAGCTAGTCTCCCGGGCACCAACTTTACCGATAGACACGTCGCGGATCACATGGGTGTTGCCATAGTAAGCACCGGCTGCAGTCGTACCTCCACTCGTATTTTTCTCTCGGTCGCCTAACAACAGCGGCGTCTGCGCATCACTTGTTCCGGTCGTAAAAGTCAAACTCGAATCATTGTTGACCATCTTATACTTACTATAGTCAATATCCAGCAGCTGATGATACGCTTTGGTTCGCCAGATACTGCAGCTGCCATTCGGCACAGATGTGTCGTCCGCGGACCATTTCGCCGCATTGGCCAGATGGCGCGGGGTACGCAGCACAACATCCGTATCGACATGAATGACGTCGCCGCTGGCCGTTTTGCTGGTCAGTCCCGGTTTTTCCTGTGCTGTGGCCAGCAGTGTGTCGTCTGGCGGCGTGTCTTTTGGATAGCTCACTGCTTCGCAGGCAAACAGGGGATTAAACAGCAGCACCTGCCCGCCACCAAGCGTCAGCTTCTGATAATAGTTGCCTGTCTGACTCTTCGCGGCATCTTCGGCCGCCTTCACTGCGGCTTCCCAGGCATCCTTGGGCAGATTATACTTATAATACTTCGTTCCTACGATGGTTACGTCGCCGCCGCCGACCAAGGTATACGATGTTGCACTTTCATTCAGGGTAAACGACAGATCTGTACCGGTCAGTTCGTACTCGCTTAGCACTGTGTAGCCGTCGGTAGTGGCCGCGCCTTCATCGCCCAGGGTATTGATGGGCACCGTGCCATCTGAAATAGCGTAGTAGCCGATATTACCATCTATGATATCGTAGTAAGCCATGGTGGGCTCGATCTCCGTCTCGCTCTCCAGCCAGTCTCCGTAATGCAGCATGGGCATTTTCTTTACTGCCGGATCCACGCCATACGCCATCAGCATAGGATACGGATAGGGAGTATCCAGCGCTGCCGTCTCAGCCGTCTGCCTGTAAGGGAAGGTGGCATAGGTAGGGTTGGCGGTAGTTGCATTCTCGGCAGGCATCTGGTACCAGACGTTTTCCTCTCCGGCCGTAGTTAAAGCTGTCACGTCCATCTGGGATAATTCCGTAGTTATCTTGCTGGTTCCGCTGTTTTCAGCGTATGTCACGTCCGTCTGGGAAACGAAGTAGACGTTGTCCGGCATGCTTAAATTCGGCGCTGCGCCGTAGATTGTGAGCGGGGATACAGTAGCTTTGCTCGCATTTGCAGCATCATTACCATACCGCACGGCAGCGTAGCTGTTTTTGATTGTTAATGTGTCGCCATCTATATGTGCAACAAGTCCGGCTGCCATCTTACCTGTATAAACCTTGGCAATGATACCGGCAGCGTAACTGTTGGAAATGGTTACAGTTGTGCCACCCTCACAGTTTCCGACCAGGCCGCCCACATGATATCCGCCCATCAGATAGCAAGCCGCGTAACTTCTTTCAATGGTAAGTGAAGAACTGCTGGTATGCTCCTCTCCGACAAGCCCACCAACGCCGTATGGGCTACTTTCCCCATTCTTTGCTACTGTGGCGGCAAAGCTGTCGCTGATTTGCACAGCTCCATAAGCAGCACCTACCAATCCACCTACACGGCTGCTTCCTTCCACCATTACCGTTGGCGAGGTTGCAGACGAAGACGATAAAGCTTCTTCAAGGTAGACCTGACAGTTTATGATATTCGCGTTCTCGGCAATTCCAGCCAGCGCGCCGACATTATGTGCGTCCGTGTCTGTTGCATCTGTATCGATCAACACTATATTTTTCAGCTCAGAAAGGCCCGTCGAGCCAGTCGGCGTTCCAAAATAAGCGAACAGACCAGCAGCTACCGCGTGATTCGTCATAAATTCACGGGAATTCTTTTTCGCATTCAGATGGCGAATAGACAGACTGCCCCCATCATAAGATTTCAGGGCGCTGTTGTAGATCGCGGTGAACGGTTTCGGATCCGTGATCACACCGGTGGTTTTATCTACTGTTCCGTATGTATCCGCCCAATAATAGATGTCCTTGGAATCGTCGCCGTGTGTGAATGTTCCAGCCGCATCCTTGGTCCCGTTTACGGCCGCAAAATCGATCTTTCGAATCTGCTCGGCGGCGGTGATAGCTCCAGTGCCAGCGGCATTTTCGCCAATGGCACCGTCTGCATCATCGGTAGAAATAAAAGCGTCCAGATTCTGCAGATGCCGCCCGTAGGCGATCATTGCAGTCTGCGGTTCCACAACACCAGTAGTTGGATCGTCCCCCTCCACCGATGCAAACAGGCTGTTGCAGCTCACGGTTGCCCCCTGCGGCAGATAGAGCTTATCATCTGAACCGGCATAATAAGCCGTTACGGTGACAGAAATATCCTCGCCGGGGATGAGTGTAGGTGTTGAACCAATTTCCTCGATCCACTCTTTGAACGGCTTGCGAATCGTCCATTCGCCGTCTGCACCTGTTAGAGTTCCGGCAGGCGTGGCCCCTTTCAGCGTATCCAACATAATGTCAGCTTCTTTGCCCTCATCAAGGAGCACTGACGACCCTCTTGCAATGATGGTCTTGGATCCCCCGCTGGTCTTGCCCTTTATGACAACCTCCAGCCCGATTTTTTCTGTATCAAAACCGGTGCTGCCCGGCAGTTTATCCGGCATTTTGATATGCAGCCGCAGTTCTTCGGCATTGGTGAGCGTAAGCTTCGGAATCGGCATCTGGCCTACGGCAGCATAATCCACTCCGCTGCCGCCGTAGTAACCGATCAGTGGACTCTCCTTCAGACGCTTGTCATAATCGCGTGGCTCGCCGGTATATGTAAAATCCTTATTAGAATACCATACCGCATAGACGGCGCCGGTTTTACAATTGTATTCCACCACGTAATGGTGTTTCTCCAGTTCTTTGTCTATGGAACCGCCGGGCAGCAGCTTTTTCAATGCTGCTTTTTGTTCATCGCTGCCCATGGAATCCAGATAGCGCAGATCCGTATAAACACCGGAATCCGCCGGAAAATCCGACGGTTCCCCTGTAAATGTATTTCCCGTAACATCCTTCGCAAAGGTCTCCAATTCTCCATTGCCCACCATAGCGGTCAGACTGTTCTGCGCAGCCAGGAATATGGCCCGGGCAGAATCATCCAGCCTGTTTAACTGCACTCGTCTGACGCCGCTGATCACTGCGGGAACGGCAAGCGAAACGGTAATGGCAAGAATGACTACGGTCACCAGCACCTCCGGCATTGTAAAACCTTTTCGATATTTTTTATTTCTATGATTTGCCATCATACATCTCTCCCTGTCTGTTTCAGTCCGCGTTCCCGCGAGACTTTCAATTTCGGAAAGCAATATATATTGTCCATAAGGTTCGCAGAGTTTGTCACTCTGCGCCTTATTTTTTTACAAAAAATGATACATTATAGTATATTACTTCTGACCGTTGATTTCAATAGATGACGGAAAATTCCCCTCAAATTTTTTATGAATTTTCTGTAAATTTATGATAAACCGATGAAAAAAATGCCTTTTTTCCTGCTGAATGTGCCGTTCGGGGAGCCATCCGCAGTCAAAGTCACAGTAAATAAAAAACGGCAGAGGTTTCCCTGCCGTCTTTTTGATGTGTATTGCCTTTTTTAGAAAAGTCCTGAAATCACGCCGTTTTCATCCACGTCGATGCGCTCTGCCGCAGGTTTTGCGGGCAGGCCCGGCATGGTCAGGATATCGCCGGTCAATACCACGATAAAGCCTGCGCCGGCGGAAATCTTTACATTTTTCACCGTCACGGTAAAATGCTCCGGCGCCCCGATTTTTGCGGGATCATCCGAAAAACTGTACTGGGTCTTTGCGATGCAGACCGGACAATGGGCGAATCCCAGCGCCGTCAGCTGCTCGATCTGCTTTGCGGCATTGGGCAGAATGTTGATGCCGTCGCCGCCGTAGACCTTGCGCACCACCGCTTCGATCTTCTCTTCGATGCTGCCTTCCAGTTCATAGGAATACCGGAAATAGCCCTGTTCTTCTTCACAGAGGCGCACCACCTCACGAGCCAGCGCCTCGCCGCCTTTGCCGCCGTCCGCCCAGACGGTGGACAGCACCGTATTAACCCCCAGATCCTTACATTTCTGAATGATAAACTCGATTTCCCGGTCGGTATCGGTAGGGAAACGGTTCACCGCTACCACGCAGGGCAGCCGGTATACGTTTTTCATATTGGATACATGGCGCAGCAGATTGGGAATGCCCTTTTCCAGCGCTTCCAGGTCTTCCCTTGCCAGATCGGCCTTCGCCAGCCCGCCGTGCATCTTGAGGGCTCTGACCGTGGCCACAACCACCACTGCGTCGGGAACCAGGCCTGCCATACGGCATTTGATATCCAAAAACTTTTCCGCCCCCAGGTCTGCGCCAAAACCGGCTTCCGTCACGGTGTAATCTCCCATTTTCAGCGCCATCTGCGTCGCCATGACGGAATTGCAGCCATGGGCAATATTGGCAAAGGGGCCGCCGTGTACAAAAGCAGGCGTGCCTTCCAGGGTCTGCACCAGATTGGGCTTTAACGCCTCTTTCAGCAGGGCCGTCATGGCGCCTACCGCCTTTAAATCGCCTGCCGTCACCGGCTGATCGTCATAGGTATAAGCAACGATGATCTTTGACAGTCGGTCCTTCAAATCCTGAATGGACGTGGCCAGACAGAAAACCGCCATGATTTCACTGGCAACGGTAATGTCAAATCCGTCTTCCCGGGGCGTGCCGTTCACCTTGCCCCCCAGGCCGTCCACAATAAAGCGGAGCTGCCGGTCGTTCATGTCCACGCAGCGTTTCCAGACGATCTTGCGCACGTCGATGCCCAGGGCGTTGCCCTGCTGAATGTGATTGTCCAGCATGGCCGCCAGCAGGTTGTTCGCGGCGCCAATAGCGTGGAAATCGCCCGTAAAATGCAGGTTGATGTCTTCCATGGGAACCACCTGCGCGTAACCGCCGCCGGCCGCGCCGCCTTTGATGCCGAAGACCGGGCCCAGAGAGGGTTCCCGCAGCGCCACGGTCACGTTTTTGCCGATTCGACGCAGCGCATCCGCCAGGCCGATGGTGGTGGTGGTCTTTCCTTCGCCTGCCGGCGTGGGGGTGATGGCCGTCACCAGAATCAGCTTCCCGTTTTTCCGTCCTTCTTCCTTCAGCAGCGACGGATCGATCTTGGCTTTGAACTTTCCGTACTGATCCACATACGTTTCATCAATTCCCGCAGCCGCGGCGATTTCGGTAATGGGTTTCATGCTGCACTGCTGTGCAATCTCAATGTCAGATAAAAAAGCCATGATATGCTACCTTCTTTCTTAGTAGATGGGGAACTCCGCGCAGAGTTCCTGCACTTCTTTGGATACCCGTGCTTTCTGTGCGTCGTAGTCATAAATGATATCCGCGATCCAGTCCGCGATCTGCCGCATCTGCGCTTCCTTAAATCCTCTTGTGGTAACCGCAGGCGTACCGATGCGCAGTCCGCTGGTGACAAAGGGACTTTCCGGGTCGTTGGGGATCGTATTTTTATTGGCCGTGATATGCACTTCGTCCAGCCGGTGCTCCAGTTCCTTGCCGGTAATATGATTTTTCAGCAGTTTCAGCAGCATCAGATGGTTGTCCGTACCGCCGGAAACGATGTCGATGCCTTTGTCCATCAGGCCGCTGCAGAGGGCAGACGCATTTTTCACGATCTGCGCGCTGTATGCTTTGAATTCCTCTGTCATGGCCTCTCCTAAGGCCACGGCTTTTGCCGCGATGATATGCATCAGCGGGCCGCCCTGGGTTCCCGGGAAAACAGCCTTGTCAATCTGTTTTGCATATTCCTCTTTGCAGAGGATCAGGCCGCCTCTGGGTCCGCGTAGGGTCTTGTGGGTCGTGGTGGTCACCACATCCGCGTAAGGCACCGGCGAAGGATGCGCTCCCGCAGCCACAAGTCCCGCGATATGGGCCATGTCCACCATCAGATAGGCGCCCGCCTCGTCGGCAATCTCCCTGCAGCGTTTGAAATCGATGATCCGGGAATAGGCGCTGGCGCCGGCAATGATCATTTTCGGCCTGCACTCCAGCGCGATCTGCCGCATCTGGTCGTAATCGATGGTTTCCGTCTCGTCATTCACACCGTAGGGCACGATATGGAAATATTTCCCGGAAATATTCACCGGCGATCCGTGGGAAAGGTGTCCCCCCTGCTGCAGATTCATGCCCATGACGGTATCCCCCGGCTGCAGCAGCGCAAAGAACACAGCCAGATTTGCGCTGGCGCCGCAGTGGGGCTGTACATTGGCGTGGTCCGCGCCGAAGAGCTTTTTCGCCCGTTCTCTGGCAATGTCTTCCACCACGTCCACATACTGGCAGCCGCCGTAATAGCGTTTGCCGGGATAGCCTTCCGCATATTTATTGGTCAGTACGCCGCCGGCCGCCAGCAGCACCGCTTTGGAAACGATATTTTCACTGGCGATCAGCTCGATGTTGTGCCTCTGGCGTTCCAGTTCCATGCCGCACGCAGCGGCGACTTCGGCGTCATATGTCTGTAATTCTTCAAAAAAATTCATTCGGTTCTCCTTTGATCGTTTTGCCCGGCGTATACCGGGGCTTTTTTATGCAAATCCTTCTGGTGCTTTACTGAAAATATTTCACCGCCGCTTCAAACATGCGGATGTCATAATTGCCCGGCACATTCCGGTAAAGGCCTGCGCCCACACGCTCGCTGTGTCCCATCTTTCCGAAGACTCTGCCGTCGGGCGAAGTGATGCCCTCGATGGCATACATGGAATTGTTGGGATTAAAATGCACGTCGCCGGCGGCGCTGCCTTCCAGATCCACATACTGGGTGGCGATCTGCCCGTTTTCCGCCAGTTTCGCAATCAGTTCTTCTGAGGCAAGGAAGCGTCCCTCGCCATGGGAAATCGGCACGTTTACCACATCCCCCACCTGCATCAGAGACAGCCAGGGCGACTTGTTGGAAGCAATCCGCGTCCGCACGATCCGCGACTGGTGCCGCGCAATGGTATTGTAAGAGAGGGTCGGACAGGACGCATCGGTATCGATGATTTTGCCGTAAGGAACCAGTCCCAGCTTGATCAGCGCCTGGAAACCGTTGCAGATGCCGCAGATCAGGCCGTCCCTTTGCTCCAGCAGTTCCGTCACGCCTTCTTTCACCGCCGCATTCCGGAAAAAGGCGGTAATAAACTTGCCGCTGCCTTCCGGCTCGTCGCCGCCGGAAAAGCCTCCCGGAATAAAGATCATCTGTGCGGATTTCAGTTCCCGGGCAAAGGATTCCACGCTTCGTTTGATGCCCTCCGCGCTCAGGTT
>CANRGZ010000032.1 GCA_947630295.1 uncultured Lachnospiraceae bacterium
TTACAACTGCTGTAGTGGCGGCTCTTGTACTGTCGGTGGGATGTGTGACCGCATTTGCCGCCGAATCCGATGCGTTCGGCTATCTCACCGGGAGGCAGCGCAGTACCTCACGGAATGAACTGTATGCGCAGGCGGCTGAGTTGCCAGAGGACGAGCAGGACGCTTTCCTTGCGGAGAACGGTATTGCGGACACTCCCTACTCCGAAGAAGCGGCGGCGTCCTACAGCTATGTGACCGGGCAGCAGGTCGGCTCTCTGTACGAGGACGACACCGAGGATAAGACCGGCTACAGCTACACCACGGGGCAGGAAGTCGGCGCATCCTATGCGCCAGAAGCCGAGGATGGAAGTGCGTACAGCTATCTGACCGGACAGCAGAACAGCACAACTCGCAACGACCTGTATGCACAGGCGGAGGAACTTCCAGAAGACGAACAGGACGCTTTCTTAGCTGAAAACGGCATTGGGGAAACGCCTTGGTCCGAAGAAGCGGCTGCATCTTACAGCTATGTTGGCGGACAGCAGAGAGGTGCGTCTTACCGGCAGGACGATGATGCGGACAGCACACAGGATATGTCCGGGTACAGCTACCTGACCGGACAGCAGCGCGGCGCGAGCTATCATAAGTAACATAAAAACAAAATTCACAAAATGGCAAACCGTCCGAGGGGCGGTTTGCGTTGTTTAGGAGGGAGAACATGGCTTACTTGTTGGCCGTCGATGACGAAAGGGACATCGTTGAACTCATTTCCCGTTTTGCGGAGCATGAGGGTCATACCATCGATACAGCAGACAACGGCAAAGAAGCGGTACATTTATGCAGTGAAAACGAGTATGACCTGATCATCCTCGACATCATGATGCCGGAGATGGACGGGTTTACCGCCTGCAAGGAAATCCGCAAACAGAAACAAACGCCTGTTATCATGCTGTCCGCATTGGGCACGGAGTACGACAAACTGATGGGCTTTGAACTGGGTATCGACGATTATGTGGTAAAGCCATTTTCCCCGCGGGAGCTGATGGCGCGGGTCAAGGCGGTTCTGGCCAGGAACAGGGCGGAGAAACCGAAAAGCGAAATCGTGATACAGGGCCTGCGCATAGACACGCTCTCCCATGAAGTCTTTGTGGACGGGATAAAGACGGAACTGACCGCGAAGGAGTATGAGCTGCTTGTCTATCTCATACAGAACAAAGGCATCGCCCTGACGCGGGAGAACATATTGAACAACGTGTGGGGCTACGGCTATTACGGCGACGACCGCACAGTAGATTGGCAGATCAAGCTCCTGCGCGGTAAGCTGGGACCCTATCGGAAATGTATCGTGACTTTGCGGGGAACGGGGTATCGGTTCGATGAAAAAGCGTAAATCCTTCGGTGTCAAGCTGTGGCTGTGGTTCTTTTTATTTTCCGCCGTCATCTTTCTCGTACTTTGGCTCTTGCAGACAGTTTTTTTACAGAGTTTCTATAACGATATGGCGATCCGAAACGTCGAAAAAGCGGTCAGCAAAATGACCGCTCACGCCTCCGATTCCGGCTTTTATGAGGTGATCGACGAGATCGCTGTCTCCAATTCGCTCCTTGTATTCGTGACAGACGCAGACGGGAACGTCCTTTACAGCGCTGACGAATACAGGCGCCTTTACGGCGGCGCAAAGCAGGCGGATGACGGGACGGACAATCCGTATCACGCCGGCGACGTGATGAATTGGGAAAAAGGCACGCTGCGCAATCTGCCGTACAGCTATCAAACGCTGGTGAACAAGCTGGACGATGCTGGAACCGGCCGGGTCGGCTTTGTGACTGAGGACGAGACGGCCTATGTGACGGGCGTCCGACTTGGAGACGGAAGGATTCTGTCGGTCAGTCTTCCCCTCGGCACGGTGGATAGAACTGTCGGAATCTTGCGGGTGCAGCTTGTGTGGGTCTCCGTCCTGTCTCTGATTTTAGGTTTCGTCCTTGCGTGGATCATCTCTAAGCGGTTTGAAAAGCCGGTAACGCAGATTGCGGCTTCCGCCAGGGAGATCGCCGGGGGCAATTTCCGCCCGGAGCTTCCGAAGGGCTTTTGCGCAGAGCTGGACGAGTTATCTGATACGCTGGGAGAAACAGCGTCGCGTTTGGAAAAGGCCCAGAATGCCCAGCGGGAATTTCTCGCCAACGTCTCCCACGATTTGCGAACGCCCCTCACCATGATCAAAGGTTATGCGGAGATGGTCAAAGAGATTTCGTGGAGTGACGAGGAAAAACGGGAAAAGGATCTGGGTATTATCACCCGCGAGGCGGACAGGCTCACAGCGCTGGTCAATGAGATTTTGGAATTTTCCGCTATGCAGGCAGATGGTTCGGTGAAGGAATACGAAAAAATTGACCTCAGCCATGCTGTCCGCGAGGTGATAGGGCAATTTGCGCCCTTCTGCGAACAGAATGGCTTTGTGATCGAGGCAGAAGTCGCCGACGGTCTTATGGCGGCGGCGGACGAGATACAGATCAAACGGGTCATCTATAATTTCATAGACAACGCCGTAAATCACACGGACGAAAGCAAAAGGATCAAGGTGTCGCTGACAGCAAGGGACGGCTCCGTGCGGTTCGCAGTGACAGACTACGGCAAGGAAATCGCAGATGAGGACATCCCCTATATCTGGGACCGTTACTACACTGCCCGGAACAGGAAGAACAAAGCCGTCGTTTCAGGGCTTGGCCTGTCTATCGCAAAAGTAATTTTAACAGCACATAGAGCAAAATTTGGCGTTGACAGCAAGAACAACTGTACATTCTGGTTCGAGCTTCAAGTCGGTCCAAATACAAGCGCCGCTTTCAATTCATCCATTGTAGAGTAACCTTTTACGGTTTGATCTTTGGCAAGCCGCCTGCCTTCTTCAATGGCAGCGGAGGAATGCGGTTTTCAGGTGAAACGGTCAAGATTTTTTTGAAAGAAAAAAGTAACATAGTTATCACAGAAAGAGGTCTTTCCTGTTATTTTTCAAATATTAAAAAGACGGAGGGAAGGATCACCTGCTGTGCGTTTGTACCGGCCGGTTAATTTGATGATGTGGAAGGGAGAAAAACTATGTTACGATCAGAAAACAGTGTATTGATCGATCACGCGCTGGAATATGCGCGGAAAAATCTGAATAATACTAAAATATCTGTGGAGGACGTAGCGCTTCACGCAGGATTTACAGCGAATTACTTCAATCAGGTTTTTGCGGCCCATACGGGATTCTCCGTCATGGAATATATCCGGTTTGAACGGCTGCGAAAGGCTGCAAGCCAGCTTCAGGCCACTGACAAAGACATTCTGGAGATTGCGCTGGATAACGGATATGAGACCCATGAAGGATTTAGCCGTTCATTCAAACAACAATACGGCTGTACGCCTTCTGAATTCAGAGAGAAGAAAAAAGGGTTCCATTTGTGCTGGAAGGATATGGCGGATCCTACGGTGGCAAAACGGTTTCTTGCAGACCACCCCGGGTTCAGACCGGCAGACGAGCAGATACTCATAGATGAACTGCTTTTAAAGGATCCCCACAGATATGGGTATCTTTGTGTCTCCATCAACACAATGGCGTTGAAAGCAGTCACGGATCTGGACGATCCTGTAAAGGGATTTGTGCTTGTGGGAGATACGGCTTCCCCGGATCATCCTTATGAAGTGAGGCTGGTATGTGACGACAAAGATACCGTTGCCCGCTGGCTGAAATCTGTGAACTGTGTAACAGTAATTTACACAGATGCGGAGGATGCGGTGCCTGACCATGCGTCGGTTAAAAAAGAGTATATGTATCTGGGCAATCCGGAAGTTGTTTCACTGCAGGAGGGCATGATCATCCGGCCACTGACTTCTAAAGATCACGATCAGATCAGACAATTGGCGGGATCAAGAAACAACGGGCTTATTCATCATTTACTTCATTTGGAACAATCGGAAAAAGATGAAGGTACATTGGAATACGGCGTGTTTACCGATCATCTTCTGGCGGTTGCCGTCTGCGCGCCGGAAAGAGTGCATGGGTTTGTGCTGAATGACTGTATTATGATTCTGTTTCCGGAAGGAGAAGAGGATTCCAACCTGTACAGGATCATATACCGGTGGGTAACAAGCCAGGTTGCAAAAGAGGGGCTGATCCCTTTTGATGATATTCAGCAGGGGGAGTATGCCAAAGCAAACGGCGGTTTTTGTTCTGCGGACGTAGGATATCAGTTTGTGAACCGGGTATATCGTCTGGAAAACTAGATAAGAAAGCTATTTGATAAAATTGGCACAGAGAAAAACCAAAGGTAACAGGGCTGGGCACGTATTATTTAGTGCAACAGCCCTGTTTTTCTATTTCAGCGCCGGAATTGAAATGGAGTATTCATTTTGAGGATCTGCATAAGAACCAAAGAGAGGAAAATTTGATTTGATAAATATGTATGTTATATGTATTATATACATATATAAGAATTATACTCACAAGAAGAGCCACCCGAACAGAGCAACTCGTCTATGAAGAGCAGTTTTAAGGAGATGATCATATGCGTGAAGAATACGATATTAAAAACCTGAATCCAAGGAAAAATCCGTATGTAAAGGATTCGAAAAAAACTATCACCATCAATCTGGATGAGAGCATAGTCAGTTATTTCAAAAAGGAATCCAGCAGTGTTGGTGTTCCCTATCAGACGCTAATCAATATGTACCTGAGAGATTGTATGGTAAACGAACGTCATCTTTCCTGGAAGGGAAATGTTTGACAATTACACATTATTTTATTATAATTTAATGTGTAATTGTCAAAAAAGGAGCGGAGCTTATGACAAATAAAGAAAAAATGAATCATTTGCTAACCCAATCGAATAACGGAACAATAACAGCAAAGCAGGTGACGGCGAAAGGTATTCATCGGGGGATACTCACAGAACTTACGGAGACCGGGCAGCTGACGCGCTACGGGCGGGGACTTTATGTGAAAAGCGATGCATGGGAAGATGATCTGTATCTGCTGCAGTTAAAATACGGCAGAGGAATTTATTCCCACGATACGGCACTTTACCTTCTTGGCTATTCAGATCGTACACCGGCGCAGTATACTATGACATTTCCGAAAGGTTATCATGCACCTTCCCTGAAAGGAGAGAATTTAAAGATCAAACGTGCCGTGCCGGAACTCTATTCTCTGGGAATCGTTGAAATTCATTCGCCATCCGGAAATCCCATTCATGTATATGATCTTGAGAGGACACTCTGTGATATCCTGCGGGGCAGCGGCAGTGATATTCAGGTGGTAAATGCGGCGATGAAACGGTATGCGTCGGATCGAAACAGGAATATATTCAGGCTTATGCAGTATGCCGACAAGCTGCGTGTGAAAACAAAGGTGACACAGTACATGGAGGTGCTTTTGTGATTACAAAAAATCCAATGCAGCTAAAAGCATTTATCAAAAATATGGCTGCGGAAAAGCATATTTCTGCCCAACTTGTGATGCAGAATTACATGCTGGAAAGATTATTGGAACGGATATCACTGTCGCAATACAAATATAATTTTATTTTGAAAGGCGGGTTCCTGATTTCGGCGATTGTTGGTCTTGATTCTCGTGCAACAATGGATTTAGACACTACAATCAAAGGCTTTGCTTTGACACATGAAAAAATTCGGGAGATATTTTTGCGGATATGCGCCGTCCCTGTGGAGGATGACGTGTATTTTGAACTTGGGGATATATCAGATATCCGAGACGGTGATGATTATCCGGGGGTTCGAGTTTGTCTGAAGGCGAACTATCCGCCGATTTGTGTTCCATTGACCGTTGATGTTACTACAGGTGATATCATTACGCCTCGAGAAGTGCAATATACCTTTTCATTGTTGTTCGACAACAGATCAATCAGTGTACTTGCCTATAATCTTGAAACCATTTTGGCGGAGAAAATCGAAACAGTACTGTCTCGAAACATTGCAAATACCCGGACGAGAGATTTTTATGATATACATATTCTTTATACTTTGCACAGGGAAGCGTGTGATCTCAGGACACTGAAAAAAGCGCTGAAACAAACGACAGAAAAGCGCGGAAGCCGCAAAATCATGGAGCGTTACGGGGATATTCTCACTGAAATTCAGAAAAACAGTCAGCTACTGGCCTTGTGGAAGAAATATCAGATGAATTTTGAGTATGCACGGGATATTTCCTTTGATGATGTCTGCAATTCAATTCGGGGGATTTTGGAACATATGGAGACGTCCTGCCCGGAAGAGTAGTTTAAACAGATTAGATTATACTCTGGGCATGACAGATAAAATGTCATGGAAAAATCAATCCGAGGTGTACATTTTCGGCGTCATATGTTATGATACCAGCGGTAAAAATCGGACAAAGGAGATGTTTTGACAGATGAAACTGGGAATCATCGGGCTGCCAAATGTAGGAAAGAGTACGCTGTTTAATGCGCTGACCAACGCGGGCGCGCAGTCTGCGAACTATCCGTTCTGCACCATCGATCCGAATGTGGGCGTTGTGCCCGTGCCGGATGAACGGCTGGACAAGCTGGCCGCGCTGTACCATTCGAAAAAAGTGACGCCCGCAGTGATTGAATTTGTAGATATCGCGGGACTGGTGAAGGGCGCCTCCAAAGGCGAAGGCCTCGGCAACCAGTTCCTTTCCAATATCAGAGAAGTGGATGCCATCATCCATGTGGTGCGCTGTTTTGAGGATGACCAGGTCATCCACGTGGACGGCAGCATCGATCCTTTGCGGGATATAGAAACCATCAATCTGGAACTGCTGTTTTCGGATCTGGAGATTCTGGAACGCCGGATTTCGAAGGTGGCAAGGAGTGCGAAAAATGACAAGGCGGCCGCAAAAGAGCTGGATCTGCTGAACCGCCTGAAGGCCCATATGGAAAACGGCGGGCTGGCGAAAACCTTTCCGCTGGGAGATGATGAGGACGAGCAGGCGTTTTTTGCCGGCTACAATCTGCTGACTGCGAAACCCGTGATCTACGCGGCAAATGTGGAAGACAGCGACATTGAAAACGACGGTGCGGACAATCCCATGGTGGCGCAGGTGAAGGAGCTTGCGCAGCAGGAGGGCAGCGAGGTATTTGTCATCTGCGCGCAGATGGAACAGGATATGGCGGAAATGGATCCGGAGGAAAAGGCCATGTTTCTGGAAGAACTGGGCATTGGTGAAGCCGGCCTGGACAAACTGATCCGCGCCAGCTATTCCCTGTTGGGCCTGATGAGTTTCCTCACCAGCGGCGAAGATGAAACGCGGGCCTGGACCATCAAAAAGGGCACGAAAGCGCCCCAGGCCGCCGGAAAAATCCATACGGATTTTGAACGCGGATTTATCCGGGCGGAAGTGGTGAATTATCAGGCGCTGTTAGACTGCGGCTCCTATGCGAAGGCCAGAGAACAGGGCATCGTAGGGCTGGAAGGCAAGGACTATGTGGTGCAGGACGGCGACGTGATCCTGTTCCGATTTAACGTCTAGTTTAAAGAAAAAGAATAGGAAGGAATGTCCATGGATTACAGTATTGCTTTTCCGCATCTGCATATTTATTTTGATCATGTGGGCAAGAGCGTGGAAATCTTCGGCATCGAGATCGCCTATTACGGCATCATTATCGCCCTCGGACTGGTGGCGGCGCTGATCTTCCTGTCCTATGAAGCAAAGCGTCTCCAGGAAGATGTGGGGCTGTATCTCGATTATGCCATGTTTGTGGTGGTATTTGGCTTCATTGCCGCAAGGATTTACTACGTGGCCTGCTCCTGGGATTTATATAAAAATGATCTGCTGTCCATTTTTAATTTCCGGGCGGGCGGCATCGGCGTGTACGGCGGTCTGATCGGCGCATTTATTACAGCGCTGATTTTTACGCGGGTGAAGAAAATGAGCTTCTTCAAGAGCGCTGATATCGCCGTGCTGTGTATGCTGATTGCCCAGATTTTCGGACGCTGGGGCAATTTCTTCAACCGGGAGGCTTTCGGAGAATATACCGATTCCCTGTTTGCCATGCGCCTGCCGCTGGACGCGGTGCGCTATTCGGATGTGACAGAACAGATGTGGGCCCATTCGGCGGGCGGTTACATTCAGGTGACCCCCACGTTTCTGTATGAATCCCTCTGGAATCTGGGACTGCTTGTAGTTCTGCTCCTGTACCGGAAACATAAAAAATACAACGGACAGCTCATGCTGCTGTATTTTCTCGGGTACGGGATTGGCCGTTTCTGGATTGAAAGCCTCAGAACCGATCAGCTGCTGATTCCATATATCGGGCTGCCTATTTCCATGGTGGTGGCGGCGCTGACGGCAGCAGTTTCACTGACGGTGCTGATCGTTCTGCGTGTGAAAAAGAAAAAAAATCTTGACACAGGCACCGTTGTATGCTAAAGTGCATATGTTGTTTTACAAAATAAGAGAAGAAGAGTATCCGCTCTCACCTTAGCACTGTTTCACAAGTGACTCGGGTTATCTATATGGTATCGTATTTTTTTGATGCAGCAGGCGGATATTCTTTAATATCCGCTTTTTTTGCGTTAATGGAGGTGCGAGTTATAAGCGATTTATTAATCAATGAGCAGATTCGTGAAAATGAAGTCCGGCTCATAGGGGAACATGGGGAACAACTTGGTATTATGTCTTCGAAGGAAGCGTACAGGATTGCGCAGGAAGCGGAGCTGGATCTGGTGATGATCGCGCCGGTGGCAAAGCCGCCTGTCTGCAAGGTGATTGACTACGGCAAGTACAGGTACGAACAGACCCTGCGGGAAAAAGAAGCAAAAAAGAAACAGAAAACCATCGAGATCAAAGAGATCCGGATGTCGCCGAACATTGATACCAATGATCTGAATACGAAGATCAATGCGACGCGCAAATTCCTTGAAAAAGGAGCAAGAGTGAAGGTAACACTTCGTTTTCGCGGACGTGAGATGGCACATGTGTCCACCAGCAAGGTCATCCTTGACAATTTTGTGGATGCACTGAAGGACGTGGCCGTGATTGACAAGCCGGCCAAAATGGAAGGCAGAAATATGTCATTGTTTTTGTCCGCTAAAAAATCATAATTGGAATGCCTTCCGACGACATGGCAGGGGCGCTCTTTGTGTGCGCGTGCCGATATATATTAACAAGGAGGATTTATCATGCCTAAATTGAAAACCAAGAGAGCAGCAGCAAAAAGATTCAAAGCAACAGGTACCGGCAAATTAAAGAGAAATAAAGCCTTTAAGAGTCATATCCTTACAAAGAAATCGACAAAGAGGAAAAGAAACCTGAGAAAAGCAACCATGACGGACGAAACAAACGTAAAGAACATGAAGAAGATTTTGCCTTATATGTAAGGATGTAAGGACTTTTGAGGAGGCATAATTATAAATGCCTTCCGACGACATGGCAGGTGCGCCTGGGGCGCGCGTGCCGCTACCGAATTAGAAGGAGGATTAGAATATGGCAAGAGTGAAAGGCGCTTTAAATGCCAGAAAGAAACATAATAAAGTATTAAAACTTGCAAAGGGATATCGCGGCGCAAGATCAAAACAGTATAGAATCGCAAAGCAGTCAGTAATGCGTGCGCTGACCAGCGCTTATGCCGGCCGTAAAGAGAGAAAGAGACAGTTCAGAAGCCTCTGGATCGCAAGAATCAACGCGGCAGCCAGAATGAACGGTTTATCCTACAGCCGCTTCATGTATGGTCTGAAGCTGGCCAATGTGGAAGTGAACAGAAAGATGCTGGCAGAGCTGGCCGTCAATGACGCAGCGGCATTCACCGCTATGGCGGAGACAGCAAAAGCAGCGCTGGCAAAATAATGATATGAAATACAGATGGCCCGGACAGATTTTGTCCGGGCGTTTTTTATATGGCACTTAATACTTCGTCAGCACAATGGCCTGCCTGCCCAGCGCCTCATAGGCATCGCTGACGGCAGTCTTCTCATAGGAAACCAGACTTCCTGTCTGCGGGTCGTTGAGATAATAGCAGCTTTCATCATAGCCGCAGAGCACCATACAGTGTTCGCCGCTGATCCAGGTAAAGGTTTCGCCGGTGGGCAGCCGCCAGCATTTTCCGGCTTTTGCCGGCTGCATTTGTGAAGTGACCCATAGCAGTACCGGCCGGTTTTCATCAATATAACTGCTGCACAGATCAGCCAGCGTTTTTCCCTGCAGCACCTCGGCCATACAGCTGGGACTGTTGCCGTTGATGGCGGCGGCCACCGGCCGGGCATAGCAGCCGTAGCCGCTTTTCGAAAAGGGATCTCCCACAAATACTTGGTGAGGATCCGGACCGTACAGCTGTCCGTTTTTCTGATAAAAACCGCTGTCTTTGGCCAGCCAGGACGCGGCAAAGGTTTCCATATCCACGGATTCCCCGTAATACGCAAGCACCATGACCGCAGCTGCAGCCTCGCAGCCGGTGGGGAGCACCGGAAACTGGCACAGCGCGGGCACTGGAATCAGCTTTTCTTCTGCAGCAGGGGCAATGTTTCCTTTAAGCTGCGGGCTTTTTCCTTCACTTTTTCCGGCAAAAAGGAAAACCGCGGCGATCAGGGCCATGGGAAACAGCAGCATACATTTTTTCATAAAAATCCCCCCTGTTATAGTGTAATCCGCAGAAAGAAAAAAGGTTTCTGTTTTTGCAAAAAAAGTTTCAAGGACAAAACGTACCGGGATTTTTTCACGTTAATTTCAAATTTGATTCAAATTTTATTCAATTTTTTCCAATAAGATGGGCAAAGTAAATTTCAAAAAAACGGAGGAGTGTGAAATGTACATCATAAAAAATGCATGGAGAAATGTGATGCGTGCCAAAGGAAGAAATATCCTGATCGGCATTATTATTCTGGTGCTTGCCTGCGCCAGCTGTATCGGACTGGCAATCCGGCAGGCCGCCGGCGATGCCGAACAGGGCACCATGGAAAATCTGAAGGTGACAGCACAGATTTCCGTGGACAGACAGGCGATGATGCAGAACAATGCGGATGCGGAAGGAAAATTTGACCGCTCTGCCTTCAAGGGTTTCGACAGTATCAGCCTGTCGCTGGATGAGATGAAGGAATATGCAGAAGCGGATACCGTGTCTGACTTTTATTATACAATCAATTCTGCGCTGAACAGCGATCAGATCGAAGCCATACAGACGTCCAATCGAACCGAAAAAGAAACGCCGGAAACCGACGATGCAGATGCCGCCCGGCCGGACGTGCCGGATGACATGGGCGGAGGAACCAAAGCACCGGACATGGAAGGCGGTATGAATCCGGGCGGAAGAGATATGCGTTTCGGAACCAACGGCGACTTCACGCTCACCGGTGTTTCCGGGGAAAACGCCATGACGGAGTTTATCGAGGGAAATGCTTCGGTAACAGAAGGGGAAATGTTTGAAGAAGGCACGGAAAATTATGATTGTATCATTTCAGAAGAACTGGCGGCGTATAACGACCTGTCTGTGGGGGATGAGATTACATGTTACAATCCCAATTCCGAGGAAGAAACCTATACGCTGCGGGTCACGGGACTTTATCACAGCGAGCAGAACGCGGCTGTGGAAGGAATGTTCCGCCAGAGCGACCCGGCCAATACGATTTATATGAGTTATGCGGCACTGAAAAAGATGACGGAGGCGTCGGAGAGTACGGCGGAAGTTTCGGAAAATGATTTCGGTATGCAGATCAGTTCCGCCATTGCTTCCGATATTTCGGGAACCTATGTGTTTGACAGCGTGGAAGACTACAACGCATTTTCGGAAGATGTTTACGACATGGGACTCTCAGAGGAATATCAGGTGGTTTCTCAGGATGTCAACAATTATGAGCAGAGCCTGGTGCCTCTGCAGACCCTGCGCAAGACTGCGGGATATTTTCTGATCGTGATTCTGGTCATCGGCGCGCTGATTTTGATGGTTTTGAATATTTTCAGTATCCGGGAACGCAAATATGAAATCGGGGTACTGACTGCCATCGGCATGAAAAAATGGAAGGTGGCGGGGCAGTTCCTGACGGAAATCCTGATTGTGACGCTGGCAGCGGTGATTCTGGGTGCCGGAATCGGCAGCGTATCTTCCGTGCCGGTGGCCAATGCGCTGCTGTCCGGGCAGATCGCTTCGGAACAGGAACGGGAAAGCAGCATAGAGCAGTCCTTCGGACGGGACCGGATGCCGGAAGGCGGCGCGCCTGCACAGATGCAGGAGGATGGCGGGCACAGAGGCGGTCCCTTCATGGAACAGGCCGGTGCTTACATCAGTGAGATCAAGGCCAGCGTCAACTTAACGGTTTTGGCAGAGCTGCTGGCGATCTGTATCGGTCTGGCACTGGTGGCCGGGGCGGCTTCCGTGATAACCATTATGCGCTATGAACCGCTGAAAATTCTTTCCAACAGAGACTAAAGGAGGAGAGGGAAATGTCTGTTTTAACACTGAATCACATCGATTTCGCCTATGAAAAAAGCATGGTTTTAAAGGATTTGAGTTTTACCTTTGAAAGCGGAAAGGTTTACGCGGTGACCGGAAAAAGCGGCGCAGGCAAAACCACGCTGCTTTCGGTGCTGTCGGGACTGGCCGCGCCGGATGGGGGAGAAATTCTGTACAACGATCAGGATATGCGGCATATTAACCGCTATGATTTCCGCAGAAAATATGTGGGGGTCATTTTCCAGAGCTACAATCTGCTGACCAAACTGACGGCGGTGGAAAACGTGGAGACTTCCATGGACATCGCAGGGGTGCGGATGAAAAACAAGCGGGAAAAGGCCTATGCGCTGCTGGAATCCGTAGGACTTGGAAGAGAGGAAGCCGACCGGCGGGTACTGAAGCTCTCCGGCGGACAGCAGCAGCGGGTGGCCATTGCCCGGGCTTTGTCTTATGAACCGGAATTTATCCTGGCAGATGAACCTACCGGAAATCTGGATGAGGAGACCCAGGCGGATATTCTGGCCATTTTCCGGAAGCTGGCAGACGAAGGCAAGGGCGTGATTATTGTGACCCACGCGAAAAAAGTAGCGGATGCCGCGGATGTGGTTTATGAACTCAAAGCAGTGCACGAAGCATGACGGCATTGGGCAAAATGATGAATAATACTTGATTTTGACCGGTAAATATTGTATAATCACTCCATATATGGGGCGGCTTAGAATGCGTTCTGCCGCCCTTTTTTGTTGAGAGGAAGGAATGCCTTCCGATGACATGGCAGGGGCGCCCTGAAAGGGCGCGCGTGCCGCTATAAAATAAAAGAGGAGAGTTATACATGAAAGGCTTACGAAAGATACCGGCGCTTCTGCTTTTGCTGGTGCTGTTGTCTGCGTTCTGTACCGTTACGGCGGTAGCGGCGGAAACAGCATTTTCGGTGGAAGTGGACGGAGAAGAAACGGAGTATGACCTGTCGGATGCGGAATCCGCAGGCGCATACGTGGACAGCTATGCGGACAACGTAACCAACGACAGCGATTTTGATACCCACATCCAGACGGCGCTGGCGAAGGTACGGGAGGATATCAAAGCCTATGCTTCCTTCTGGTCGCTGCTGCCGCCGATCATCGCCATCGTGCTGGCACTGATCACAAAAGAGGTATATTCCTCCCTGTTCATCGGCATTCTGGCAGGCGGAATCATCTATTCCAACGTGGGATTTGAGACAACCATGGTACATGTGTTTAAGGAAGGCTTCATCGATACGGTGGCGGATTCCTACAACATCGGTATCATCATTTTCCTGGTGCTGTTGGGCGCGCTGGTCGCCATGATGAACCGGACGGGGGCCTCGGCAGCCTTCGGACGGTGGACGACGAAGCACATCAAGTCCCGGGTGGGCGCGCAGCTGGCCACCATGGTGCTTGGGGTTTTGATTTTTATTGACGATTATTTCAACTGTCTGACCGTGGGATCGGTCATGCGCCCGGTGACGGATAAACACAACATTTCCCGGGCAAAGCTGGCGTATCTCATTGACGCCACGGCGGCGCCGGTCTGCATTATCGCGCCGATTTCTTCCTGGGCCGCGGCAGTGGCGGGATTCGCCAGAGGCGCAGGCGCAGAAAGCGGCATGTCGCTGTTTGTCAGCGCCATTCCTTACAATTTCTACGCGCTTCTGACCATTGTCATGATGATCTTTATTGCCCTGACCAATTTTGATTACGGTCCCATGCGGAAGCATGAGGCCAATGCCATGAAGGGCGATTTGTTTACCAGCGGCGCGATGGCGGAAGTACAGGATGAAAAGGCCAATCCCAAGGGACGGGTCTGCGATCTGGTGATTCCGGTGATTTTCCTGATTATCGCCTGCGTTATCGGTATGATTTATTCCGGCGGCTTCTTTACGGCGGGCGAGGACGGATACCGCAACTTCATTACGGCATTCTCCAACAGCGATGCTTCGGTGGGACTGGTACTGGGTTCTTTCGTAACCATCGTATTTGCCATTATTTATTTTGTATGCCGCAGAGTCATCAGCTTTAAGGAGTGTATGGATTCCGTACCGGAAGGCTTCAAGGCTATGGTACCGGCCATTATGATTCTGGTGTGCGCCTGGACATTAAAGACCATGACGGATTCTCTCGGTGCGAAGATTTTCATTTCCCAGCTGATTGAAGGTTCGGCAGGGGGCCTGAAGCTCCTGCTCCCGGCCATTATTTTTCTGATTGCGGTGGGACTTTCCTTTGCAACGGGAACTTCCTGGGGTACCTTTGGTATTCTGATTCCCATCGTTTTGAGCGTATTCAGCGGAAGCGACGGAAACATTACCATTATCGCCGTATCGGCCTGCATGGCGGGCGCGGTCTGCGGCGATCACTGTTCTCCGATTTCCGATACCACGA
Source organism: uncultured Lachnospiraceae bacterium (assembly GCA_947630295.1). Lineage (GTDB taxonomy): Bacteria > Bacillota > Clostridia > Lachnospirales > Lachnospiraceae > CANRIM01. The sequence goes on from CANRGZ010000032.1 coordinate 14,796, forward strand.
TTATGGCCTCGGCCGGTGCGCAGTGCAATCACATCAATCACGTGTCTACGCAGATTCCCTATGCGATGACCGTCGCCGGGGTTTCCTTTGTGGCATATATTCTGGCCGGAATCATTCAGAACTGGCTGGTGGTGCTGCCCCTTTCCATCATTCTGATGCTGGTGGTACTGTTTGTCATCCGGATGATTCCATCGAAAAAATCGGAATAATGCTGTCAGCTGTATAGAGTAAAAGAAAAACGCATCCAGGCCTTTGTGGTTTGGATGCGTTTTTTAAGTTTAGGATGAAAACATATCCTGATCGTCGTCGGGATCCTGCTGCTCATTGGCGTATTCCACAGGACCGGCGGGACCGGGCCGCGCATTGAGAATGGACTCGTTCAGCGTAAACATCCGGTTATCCAGCTCCGCTACAATGTCCGCACAGCTTTTCAGCTGATTGGTCATGTGCTCCGGCGCGTGTCCGGCGAATTTGTAATTGATTTTGTGCTCCAGGCTGGCCCAGAAATCCATGGCAACCGTGCGGATCTGAATCTCCACCTTGACGTCTCTGCAGCATTCCGAAAGATATACCGGGACCGATATGATCATGTGGTAGCTCCGGTAGCCGTTGGGCTTGGGATGCTTGATGTAGTCTTTGGTTGTCAGAACCTTGATATCCTGCTGTCCGGCCAGCATGCCGGCGATCCGGTAGATATCCGGCGTGAAAGAGCAGACAATGCGGACGCCTGCAATATCATTTATGTATTCCGTCATGTTCTCGATGGTTACTTCGAGATGCTGCCGATGCATCTTGTTGACGATGCTCTGCGGCGATTTGATGCGGGAATTGACATGTTCAATGGGGTTGTTTCTCTGTATATTGGTAAATTCGTCCGTGAGAATTCTGATTTTTGTTTTGATTTTACTTAACGCTGAACGATACAGGAACATCGTCAGCGTCCATTGGTCATGCTGGTCTAAATCTGAATAGTGATCTGCCAAATAAAAAACCTCCTTTTTGTCATTTTATACAATTTTGACCCGCCTGTGGCCGATCTCCATTATCATTATTATATTATCAGATTGTGAACAAAATGTGTATTTGGGAATAATTACGAAAAGTTAAAAAAATCGAAAGAAAATCTTAAGCAAAATGACAAAAAGAAGCATCCGCCCATACCGAAATGCAAATTAACGATTAGAATTAACAAAATCGTTAATTCTGAAAAAATATCGTTAATTCTTATGCTATTATAGTTGATTCTTGATTTTTTCAGGACGAAATCGGCAAACTCAAAATGACGATACCGAACAAGCCGAAAAGCGCAAATCAGAAGTTTATCAAAGCATAAATTCTGGGAATGCCGAAACAAATTTTAGCATATGTAACAATTTGCGGAGGAACAGTATGTTCTATAAAACAGGCATCGACTGATTGAGCCGATGCCTGTTTCAATGTATGTTTTAAATTACATCCTTATGAACACGCAGCATTACCGTGCCGCTTTTTCCGCAAAGGTCGTATCCACAAGGGCGTCATAGGGAACATCTGCTTTCAGTTCCCCTGCGTCCTTTAAAATATCGGTCAGCAGATCAAAGGCATCTTCAGTGAAAATCAGATCTTCTTTCCAGGTATCCTGTTCATAATACCGGCGGATAATGGTGGTCAGCGCCTCCATGTCGGTTTCCGCAAACTGCGGCGCGATTGTCTTCGCAATTTCTTCCGGGCTGTGCTGCTGCACATAATCCATGCCTTTCTGCAGGGCGTCAGTAAAGGCCTGGATCAGCTCCGGCTGTTCTTCGATCAGGCTTTTTCTGGCGCAGAAGGCCGTATAGGGCACATAGCCGCTGTCCACGCCCAGAGAGGCGACGATATGGCCGGCCTGCTGGGATTCCAGGGAGGTGGCGAAGGGCTCAAATTCCACGGTATATTCGTATTCGTCACTGCCGATAAAAGCGGCTGCGGTGTTGCCGAAGGAAACGCTCTGATCGATTTTCACTTCGGCGGGGTCGATGCCGTTCTGCTTCAAAATGTACTCGAATACCATTTCCGGCATACCCCCTGCACGGCCGCCCAGCACCACCTTGTCTTTCAGATCGGCCCAGGTAAAGTCATCGTCCGCCTCTCTGGCTACCAGGAAATTGCCTGCCCGCTGGGTCAGCTGGGCGAAGTTGACGGCGTAGTCCGTTTTGCCCTGGGTATAGACATAGATGGAGGCTTCGGAACCCATGAAACCGATGTCCGCGTCTCCGGCGATCATGGCGTTCATTACATTGTCCGCCCCGGCGCCGTTGTTCAAAGTCAGGTCAATGCCTTCTTCCGCAAAATAGCCCTTTTCAATCGCCACATACATGGGCGCGTAGAAACACGAATGGGCCACTTCGCAAAGCGTGACGGGAACCGCTTCCTGCACCGTATCCTTTTTTGCTGCCGGTTCTTCCTTCTTGCCGGCACAGCCGGTAAAAAGCAGAAGTCCCGCCATGAGAACCGAAAGCAGCATCAGAAATTTTCTTTTCATAACAGACTCCTTTTTCGATATACCTTATGATATTCAGACGGCGGGGTTTTGTGCATCAGGATCAATATATTGCACTTGTGACACCCGAATCATAGCATAATTATCTTCAGAAAATAAATCGGTAGCCGTGGCAATCGAATTTGAATAAATAATTCAAAAAAGAAAGTTTAAACCTTCTTATTTGATTTGTGAAATGACTGTCAAGATATTGAAAATATCACATTAGCGTGATAGAATATTTATATACATGATTAAACGTGTGCACGGAGGTATGACTATGGCTGTCAGTTATAAGCGACTGTTCCCTCTGCTGATAGAACGGGACATGACCACTATCCAGCTTCAGCACAAGGCAGGATTTCCCTCAAATATCGTTCCCCAGATGAAACAGAACGGCTATATCTCTTTGGATACAATCGAAAGCATCTGCCGTGCACAGAACTGTGGTGTGGATGATATTTTGGAATTTGTGCCAGATAATACGGAGGACAATGATGGACGCTGTTAGTGTGTTAACGAAGTGGATCTGTAATAATTTAAATGCGTTGAACATATTACCTAGGAAGTCGCTAAAAAATGATTTGCTTGCGGTGTAATTTCCGCTTGCGGTGTAAAATGTGTGCCGGGTGACGCCCGGTTATTTTTTTGCGAGGAAGATGAAATAGTTTATCCTTCTGTTTTTGTTGCCGAGAGAATCTGTTTTTGTTGCCGAGAAAATGTACATCTTGCTTTTTAGGCATGGATATGTTACAATAAAATCAAATTAGGCATATCTGCGTCTGATAGGAGTGGACTATGGAAATTAGAGTTTTAAGATATTTTCTTACAGTTGTCCGTGAAGAAAGCATCTCAAGGGCGGCGGAGGTTTTACATATCACGCAGCCGACTCTTTCAAGGCAACTTGCTCAGTTGGAAGAAGAAGTCGGGGTAAAACTGTTTGACAGAGGTACGCGAAAAATTTCTCTGACGGACGAGGGAATGTTATTGCGCCGGCGGGCGGAAGAAATCATCGATCTGTCAGACAAAACCATCCGGGAGCTTCTGACGCGGGGGGAACAGGTAGAGGGAGTCGTTAGTATAGGCGGTGGTGAACTCGGTGCCATGGAGCAGGTTGTTGAACTATGTGGAACTTTTCAGAGGAAATACCCGCGAGTAAGGTTTGATATTTATACAGCTACAGCTGACGTGGTAAAAGAACGCGTTGAACGTGGAAATCTCGATATTGGAATTCTTTTGGAACCCATCGACATGGA
>CANRGZ010000033.1 GCA_947630295.1 uncultured Lachnospiraceae bacterium
AGCATTTTGTGATTTCTTTGCTTCATTTTCAGAAGTCTTAGCATTGTTTTCACTTGTTTTTGCGGCAGCAGCAGATTCAGCAGAGGCGGTTGCTTTTTCTGTGGCAGTTTGTTCAGATTTTTTTGCATTTGTTTCAGAAGTTTTAGCATTTTTCTCCGATGTAGCAGCAGCGGTAGCACTTTTTCTTGCTTCAGTAATCACAAATGTATAATCTGATAATGCCTTTTCCATTAACTCATTTAAAGCATTAAATTCATATGATGATTCAATTTCCGAATTGTTAAAAGGTGTAGAAATTACATTAACACCAAATTTCATAGTAGAAATAATGCTATGACCAGAAACTTGAAGAATGTCACCATCACTTGTAATAATTGGTATCTTTTGACTGGTAACTAATTCTTGATTATCAATTAACAATAAATCAGCAACGCAATTACCAGCAACAGCCAACATTTGTTCCGTTAATTCAACTTGAATTTTCCCATCTTCTGTAATCAAACATTTATTGAAAACTGCATATTCATCAGCCTTTTTATATCTTACAAAAGCAGAATGATTAATTGAATTTAAGCGAAAAAAATTACCTTGATTAGTACAAGTAACTAATATATATCTTGATAATTTATCATATTGTTTTGCTTCTCAGATGGGTATGTAATAAAGACCTTATGTAAACTTATCTGAAACATTATAGGCTCCGAAATGTCTGATCGGCAGTGTGCTGAGAGGATGTTGCGGAGCCTTTTTATTCTGAAAAAATGGCATTTTCAGGAAAAAGTCGCTTGAAAAAGTTGCAAAATTCAAAAAAAGTCGTTTGAAAAAATTGTTAATCCGGATATAATATAAGCAGTACAGGAGGGAAATCCATTATGTTGAAAAGAAAAATCGAACAAAGCATGGCAGAATGGAAGAAAAGGCCCAACCATAAGCCATTGATCGTGAAAGGATGCAGGCAATGCGGAAAGACTTTTTCGGTCCTGGATTTTGCCGGAAAAAACTATCGGAATGTGGTATATCTGAATTTTTATGAAAATCCGGAGTATGCTTCTGTCTTTTCCGGATCTTTGGAAGTTGATCATATTGTTTTGCTTTTATCCGCTTTGTTGGGAGACAGAGCTGTGTTTGAATCCGGAGAAACCGTACTTGTGCTGGATGAGATTCAGGAGTGTCCCGAAGCCAGAACTGCACTGAAATTTTTTCGAAATGATGGGCGATATGATGTGATTGGGACAGGTTCTCTGTTAGGCGTAACGGGATATGGAAAAGAGCCGAAATCGATCCCTGTCGGTTCAGAAACAGTCATTGATATGTATCCGCTGGATTTTGAAGAATTTCTTTGGGCATGCGGCATTACTTCTTCGGTCATTGAAAGCCTGAAAAAATGTATGGAAGGAGAAGTCCCTGTTCCGGAGGCGCTGCATAACCGTATGAAACAGCTGCTTTTGCAATATACCGTAGTGGGTGGGATGCCGGATGCCGTACAGACATTTGCAGATACGAAAAAAATGAACGAGGTACTGCGTATACAGAGGGATATTGTCCGGTCTTATGAGGACGATATGGTGAAGTACGCGGAAAAAAAGGACAAATCCCGTATTCGGGAATGCTTTCAATCCATTCCAAAACAGCTGAGTAAAGAAAATAAAAAATTCCAATATTCTGTCATAGAGAAAGGAGCCTCTGCAAGAAATTATGTCGGAAGTCTGCAATGGATTGAAGATGCCGGCATTATTTCAAGGTGCTACAATCTGTCTGTTCCGGAACTTCCATTGGATGGGAATGCCAACAAAGATGTTTTTAAGGTTTACATGCGGGATCAGGGCCTGTTTGTCAGTATGCTGGAAGAAGGCACGCAGTATGATATCCTGCAGGGAAATCTGTATGGATATAAAGGAGCAATTTTTGAAAATCTTATTGCGGATATTTTCGCCAAAATGGGAAGAAAGCTGTATTATTATCATAAGGACAGCGGACTGGAAGTGGATTTTGTAATTCGTTATAAGGGCAAATGTACATTAGTAGAAGTAAAGGCAGCCACCGGCAATATAAAAAGTACAAAAACCATTTTACAGCATCCGGAAAAGTACCATATAGACAATGCAATCAAACTGGGAGACTATAATGTGGGTCGTTCAGGGCAGATTTTAACGCTTCCGCTTTACATGGCTTTTTTGATTCGCGAATTTTGAGATATGATCGAAAAGTACAGGCAACCCGGCAGACCGCTTACGGATGAGGAGTCGGAGAAATTCAGAATCAAGTAACACGAAGAAAAGATGGCATCTTGCTGTCTTTTCTTTTTTTTGTGATTTTACATTCATTTTACATAAGCGCGATAGAGGATTTGATCTTTCGGCGGTATCCTGACATTGTAACCGAAAAAGGAAGGAGAATTGTAAAATGAAGAAATTTGCAGTAATTGCGGCAGCTGCCACTGTGATGTTGTCTATGCTTGTTGCCTGTTCCGGAAAACAAAAAAGCGGCACAGTAAATACAGACGGCTCCACTTCCATGGCAGACGTGATGGGCGCGCTGACAGAGTCATTTCGGGAAAAAGAACCGGATATTACAGTTAATTATTCCGGCACCGGTTCCGGCTCCGGCATCAGCGGCGTTTTAGACGGAACCTGCGACATCGGCCTTTCCAGCCGTGAACTCAAGCAGGAAGAAATGGATCAGGGTGCGGTGGCCCATGTGGTGGCACTGGATGGAGTTGCAGTAGTGGTAAATCCCAAGAACACCGCTGCAGATCTGACCACGGAACAGATCGCGGACATTTTTACCGGAAAGGTGACAAACTGGTCCGAGCTTGGCGGCGAGGATGCGCCCATCGCGGTATACGGCCGTGAGGACGGCTCCGGAACGCGCAGTGCCTTTGAAGAAATTGTGGGCGTGGAAGGTACTTGTACTTATACAAATGAATATGGTTCCACCGGAGATGTGATCGGCAATGTAGCATCCAATGAAAATGCCATCGGATATGCGTCTCTTTCCGCCGTAGACAGCAGTGTTTCAGCGGTAAAAGTGAATGGAGTCGCGCCGAGTGAAGCCACCGTGAAGGACGGGAGCTATACGATCCAGCGTCCGTTTGTCATGGTGACAAAGGATGGCACGACACTTTCCGAAGCTGCACAGGCATTCCTGGATTTTGCATCAAGTGAAGCTGCGGCCGCATCTATTACCGCGGCAGGCGCGGTATATCCGAATTAATATGAAAAAGAAAAAATGGAAAGCGGCAGAACGGGGAATGCAGCTTCTGTTTACGCTGTGCGGACTGGTGACGGTGGGATTTGTGCTGCTCATCACCATTTACCTTGTGATTTCAGGGATTCCGGCAATACATAAAATTGGTCTGTTCCATTTTCTGTTCGGAAAGACCTGGGCAGCAGGACAGGATCAGTATGGGATTCTCCCGCTGATTCTGACATCCATATACGGAACTGCCGGAGCTATCGCCATCGGCGTGCCCATCGGATTTTTCACGGCAGTATTTCTGGCCAAGGCTGCGCCGAAAAGGGTGGCGAATATCATTCGTCCGGCGGTGAGCCTGCTGGCGGGAATCCCTTCCGTGGTCTATGGCCTCGTGGGAATGTGTGTCTTGGTTCCGGCGCTTCGCAGCTGGCTTCATCTGCCTGCCGGAGACAGCCTGCTTGCGGCAATCATTGTACTGGCAATTATGATCCTGCCTTCCATCATATCTCTTTCGGAGACGGCTTTGGAAGCAGTACCGAAGGAATATGAGGAAGCATCTCTGGCGCTGGGCGCCACAAAACTGGAAACCTGGTTTCGGGTTTCGGCGCCCGCAGCCAAAAGCGGCATCGCAGCGGCAGTGGTGCTGGGCATCGGGCGGGCCATCGGGGAAGCCATGGCTATCATGATGGTGGCTGGAAACGTGGCAAATATGCCGTCCCTTACGAAATCAGTACGGTTTCTCACCACCGGTATTTCCATTGAACTGAATTACTCCCAGGATGGGAGCTTACAGCGGCAGGCGCTGTTTTCCATCGGGCTTGTGCTGTTCCTGTTTATCATGCTGATCAACGCCCTGTTAAATCTGGTTTTGAAACGGGGAAAGGAGGACTGATATGAGACGAAAAATCTATGGAATAACAGGCCGGATCCTCCTGTACGGATGTGCGGCGATCACCGCGGGACTGCTCCTGTTTCTCATCGGATATATCCTGTTCCGGGGAATCGGCGGTATCAGCTGGCGGTTTCTGTCCACTGCCGAGAGTGTTATAAACGGTACGGTAGGCATTTTACCGGCCATCAAAAACACGGTTTTTGTGATTGTAGTTTCCTTGATTGTTGTGCTTCCGCTGGGTGTGGGCGCAGCCATTTATCTGACAGAATATGCCCAAAACAAGCGGTTTGTAGCTGCCATTGAATTTGCATCTGAAACGCTGGCAGGGATTCCCTCCATTATTTACGCGCTGATCGGCGTCATTGTCTTCTGCACGGCACTGAAGCTGCAGAAGACGCTGCTGGCCGGGGCGCTGACACTGGTGATTATGATTTTGCCGACCATTTTAAGATCCACGCAGGAAAGCCTGAAAACGGTGCCGGTTTCCTATCGTGAAGGCGCGCTTGGCCTTGGAAGCGGAAAATGGCACATGATCCGCACAGTGGTGCTGCCTTCTTCCGTTGATGGAATTGTTACCGGATGTATCCTGGCGGTTGGCCGTGTGATTGGAGAAAGTGCGGTGCTGATGTATACCGCCGGAATGAGTATGGCGATGCAAAGTTTTTCACCCGACCGGCTGGCAGGTGCATCGGGAGCCACACTTACCGTTGCCCTGTATCATTATGCAAAGGAAAATGCGGATTTTGCCGTCGCTTTTTCCATTGCCACCATTTTGCTGATGCTTACGGTAATCATTAATTTTTCCGCAGGTTTTCTGGGAAGGAAACTAAAAAAAGGAGCTGACCGATGACGGAATCCATTATCTGTGCAAGAAATCTGGATTTTTATTATGGAGAGACCCATGCGCTGAAAGACATTTGCCTGGATATTCCCGAACACAATATCACGGCGCTGATCGGGCCGTCCGGCTGTGGGAAGTCCACATTTCTGCGTACAATCAACCGGATGAATGACCTGATTGAAGGGGTGAAAGTGACTGGTTCCCTGACCTATCGGGGTGAAGAAATTTATGCCCCCGATCGGGATGTGACGGCACTTCGCAGGAATATCGGCATGGTATTTCAGAAACCCAACCCGTTTCCCATGTCCATTTATGACAATGTAGCCTATGGCCCGCGTACCCACGGAGTCCGCGCAAAGGCAAAGCTGGACGAGATTGTGGAGCAGTCTTTGCGGGATGCTGCGATATGGGATGAGGTCAAGGACCGGCTGAAAAAGAACGCACTGGGACTTTCCGGAGGACAGCAGCAGCGGCTCTGCATCGCCCGCGCGCTTGCAGTAAAGCCGGATGTCCTTCTGATGGATGAGTCCACTTCGGCCCTTGATCCGATTTCCACTTCTAAAATTGAAGATCTGGCCATGGAGCTGAAAAAAAGCTATACCATTGTCATTGTGACCCACAATATGCAGCAGGCAGTACGAATTTCGGACAAAACGGCTTTTTTCCTTTTGGGAGAACTGATCGAATATGGGGATACGGAGAAACTGTTTTCGGGACCGGCGGACAAGCGCACCGAGGACTATATCACGGGGAGGTTTGGTTAATGAGAACACGATTTGACGAGCAGCTGAACACGCTGCATCAGGAATTGATCCGGATGGGCGCGCTGTGTGAAGAAGTGATTTCGCTGGCAGCGTCCGCACTGATCCAGAAAGATGATGCGCTGGCAGCGAAGATCGCGCCGCTGGACCATGAAATTGATGAAAAGGAACGACAGATCGAATCTGTCTGCCTGCGGCTTCTGTTGCAGCAGCAGCCGGTGGCAGGGGATCTCCGGCAGATATCCGCGGCGTTAAAAATGATCACGGATCTGGAACGTATCGGAGATCAGGCAGAAGATATCGCGGAAATATTGCCTTTCTTAAACGGCAGAACGCTCCCGGAACATATTCAGATTCGGGAAATGGCCAAAGAAGCATCGCAAATGGTGACGGACAGCGTGGATGCCTATGTGAAACAGGATACGGCCATTGCCGAAGCGGTGATTGCCGCCGATGACATTGTGGATGATTATTTTATTGCAATTAAAAACAGCCTGATTTCCTTAATTGCGCAGAATCCCAATGAGGGAGAATATGCGCTGGATCTGCTGATGGCAGCGAAATATTTTGAACGGATCGGAGATCATGCTACCAACATTGCCGAATGGGTACAGTTTTCCGTTACCGGCGAAAAGAATACCCCACAGGAAGTCAATTGAAAAAGACATTGACCATGATTATAATATACAGGGGATTTGGATGTAATTCTTTTATGAATGCATTTGTTCTGTCCGGTGGAAAGGAAGTGGCTGCTATGATTTTTTGTGTTGAGGATGACAGTGGAATCCGCGATTTAATGATTTATACTTTAAATTCAGCAGGTTTTGAAGCAAAAGGGTTTCCGGATGGCGCGGCATTTGATCAGGCGCTTTCAGAACAGAATCCGGAACTGGTGATTCTGGATATTATGCTCCCCGGAGAAGACGGAATCAGCATTTTGAAGCGGCTCCGGGCGGAAGGCAATATGGTTCCGGTGATCATGGCCACCGCAAAAGGGACGGAATACGACAAAGTGATCGGGCTGGATCTGGGCGCCGACGATTATCTGACAAAGCCTTTTGGGATGATGGAACTGGTATCACGCGTCAAGGCGCTGCTGCGGCGGACGCATCCGGCAGAAGACCGGGCAGTCCTTTCCTTTGATCATATGCAAATGGATACGGTACAGCACACTGTTACGGCAGATGGAAAGCGTGTGGAACTGACTTTGAAGGAATACGAACTGCTGCGTAAATTTATGGAAAATCCGGGCAAAGCGTTCACACGGGATCAGCTTCGGCTCAGCGTCTGGGGCGACGATTATGCAAGCGAGACGCGTACCGTAGATGTGCATGTGGGCACCCTGCGTACAAAACTGGGGCGCTGCGGCGGAAATATCCGAACCGTGCGCGGCGTCGGGTATCGTTTGGAGGCAGATCAATGACAAAGCGAATTTTCAGGTCCATCTGTTTTGTGGCAATCGCGGTTTTCCTTGCGTCCGTAGCGCTGTTTCTCTGCGTGCTTTATAATTATTTTGGAAATGTTCAGCGGAATCAGCTGAAAACGCAGACAGAGCTGGCCGCACAAGGGGTTGAAAACGCCGGCGCGGATTATTTTGAGGGTTTGGATACCAAAGGGTATCGCATTACCTGGATCGATGCAGACGGCGAAGTGCTTTTTGACAGTGATGCCGCAACAGCTGAAATGGAAAATCATCTGGAACGAGAGGAAATAAAAGAGGCTGTGGAGGACGGGTATGGAGAGAGTGCACGATATTCTGCTACTTTGATGGAACGCACCTTGTACAGTGCCATGCGTTTGGAGGACGGAACGGTAGTGCGCCTTTCCATTGCTCAGAATACGATGCTGACCTTACTCCTTGGAATGTCGCAGCCAATTCTGATCATTGCTGCGATCGCCATAGCGCTGTCTTTCTTTCTGGCATACCGGCTTTCCAGACACATTACAGAACCCTTGAACCGTCTGAATCTGGACGATCCGCTGAATAATGAGGGCTATGATGAACTTTCGCCGCTTCTGCGCAGGATCGACGCTCAGCAGCGGCAGATTCGTCTGCAGTCAGAGGAGCTGCAGCAGAAACAGGAAGAATTTGAAGCAGTTACAGAAAATATGACGGAGGGTATTGTGGTGCTCAATTCCAAGGGGATCATTTTGAGCATCAACCCTGCGGCCGTCCGTCTGTTTGATACGACGAAAGCCTGTATCGGACAGCATATGTTGTCGGTGAATCGCTGTATGGAAATATCCGATCTTCTTTCAGCAATGGAAAAGGGCGTCCGGGCCGAAAAAAGCATTACCTTGCAAGGCAGAACTTATCAGCTGGATATAAGCCCTGTATCCGAAGATGGAAGCGTAACCGGCGCTGTGCTTCTTGTACTTGACGTAACGGAAAAAGCGCAGGCGGAGCAGATGCGGCAGGAATTTACGGCAAATGTTTCCCATGAGTTGAAAACGCCGCTGCAGATTATAGCTGGTTCAGCGGAGCTTTTGTCCAATGGTATTGTGAAAGAAGAAGATCGTAAGAGCTTTTATAACCGGATTCAGGCTGAGTCTCAGCGGATGATCCGGCTGGTGGAAGATATTATCCGCCTTTCCCATCTGGATGAGGGCGCGGATGACATGAAGCGTGAAAATGTGGATCTGTTTGCTCTGGCAAATGAAATCGTAAAATCACTGCAGACCGAAGCAGAAAACGTGCAGATTACCATGCATCTGGAAGGAACGCCTGCCATCATATATGGCATTCCACAGCTGCTGCAAAGTCTGATTTTTAATCTTTGTGACAATGCCATCAAGTACAATCGGGCAGGCGGCACGGTGGCTGTGCAGGTGAAAGCAGAGAAGGACAGGGTGATTCTTTCAGTTGCCGATACCGGTATCGGTATTTCTCCGGAACATCAGAACCGCATTTTTGAAAGGTTCTATCGGGTGGACAAGAGCCGGTCTAAAGAACTGGGAGGCACGGGCCTGGGCCTGTCCATTGTGAAACACGCCGCACGGCTGCACGAAGCGGAAATTGCATTAAACAGCGCAGAAAACGAGGGAACAACAATTACTGTTACATTTCCCGTGCCGAAATGACCATTTATATCCGGTACGGGAAAGACACATCCATTTATTTGTGCCAAAAAGGAGCTGTTTGATCATTCATTAGAAATAACTGCCAGCGCTCTTTTTCGTTTCATAATACAGGTCTGGTAAATGATCAGAAGGGCAATACATATTTTGAGCAGGAAATTTAAGGCGGTATTCATGGACACAAATGCTGATGCCCACCGGATATTTGCATATACCGTCCAAAGAATCCGTAATATTTCCCATCCTGAAACGGCTATTAATATCCAGTACAGGAAGGACGCCATTTTCGCCTTATAAAAATATTGCAATGCGGCGATGGCGCCTGCCAGGTATGGCACAATCAGCAGTAAATCCATCACAATAGTTTTTCCGCCCAGGCCGGGAGCGGTGATGCGAAAACTGTTTGTCAGGCATAGTGAGAAAAAATAAACGGCGATGGAAATCCCGGTTTTCTTTGGCGTAAGCCTTCCTTTGAACGCCCAGAGGAAGCCGCAGACAAAAACAACTGTCTGAATGAGCAATCCCAGCAAATTTACGACGATCAGCTGCAGGTCACTGTAATCGACTGCCGCAGACGTGATCGGAAACCGGAGGATGATGTCTGCCGCAGTCAGTAAAAATGAAAATGAGATACATGCATACAGGATCATCAGAATACGGTTCATAAAAGGCTTTTCTATGATAGGATTTCTTTCTGCAACTTTTTTCATTTCGTCCGCCTGCAGCAGATCATCCAGTGACACATCCAAAAACGCAGCCAGTTTTTTTGCCGTGATCAAGTCAGGGTATCTGTCGCCGTGTTCCCATCGGGAAACGGCCTGTCTCGTTACATAAAGGTGTTCCGCCAGGGTCTGCTGCGTCATGCCTTTCGCTTCCCGTGCTTTTTTTAACTGTTCGCCAAATTCAACCATTTCAAACAGCTCCTTTCGATTTGCTTTGATTTCATTATCGCTGATACGGCCCGGATGCGCAAGCAACACCCCATCAAAATCATGTCACCGAAATGGTGCCCGCGTAGCCAGGCTGCAAGGTGTTGAAGCGTACAAGTTTGGTGTAACAATGAAAAACTGCGGCGGGAATTGCCCTTGCCGCAGTTGTCATTCTGCACGATATTAGTTGAACTTCATGCTGTCAAGATCGGCTCCAAATTCCTTTATGACCTCAAGAATCGTCTTGTCCCCCTCTGCGGTGATCTTGTAGTCCTTCAGGACGGGAAACTTTTCGCCCTTGAACTTCAGCACCATTTCTTCGGCTTCCTGTTTGGAAGCCAGTTCAAATGTTTCGGTGGTTTTAATCAGCTTTGCCATGGTAGCATTCCTTTCCAAGCCCAGCAAATAGTCTGTGGTCACTTTGAAATATACGGCGAGCTGTGAAAGCATAGACAGGTCGGGGGCATTCACGCCGTTTTCCCATCGGGAAATAGTTTGGACGGATACTCGCAGCGCTTCCGAGAATTCCTCCTGTGTAATACCCCTTTTCTGACGCAACTCCTTAATGGTTCTGCCAATATCCATATGGTACCTCCTGAGCTTTGTAACTATATGATAACACTGCCTGATCTCAAAAAACAGAACGCAAAGGGATAACAAACTTAACACCATCGTTAAGTCACGCAAATTCGTGTATCAATAACTGAGATTATTATAACATGAAAAAATGACTTTTTCTGCCGTTTTAATATTTCTCAAACAAAACTTGAAAGTTTCACAAACATACCGGCAGTACAATACAGTCATCAAGTGAGAAATCACTGAAAAAGCTGGAGGTGCATTTCGATGAAAAAGAAAAACTTTGTGACTCTGATCATGAGCGTGGTGGGAGGACTTCTCTTTGCCCTCGGTATGTGTATGGGCCTTATCCCGGAATGGAACGCGCTGAAGCCCGGTATTGTGGTAGGCACAGTCGGCGTGGTGATCCTGCTGGCCATGGTGCTTATCCGCAGAAAGATGGACGGTAAGCCCATGATTGTATTAAATGGCAGGACCATCGGTACAACGCTTTTAGGCGTCCTCGGCGCAATAGTTCTCGGCGTGGGAATGTGCATGGTCATGGTATGGGATATGCTGGTCTGGGGCATCGTTGTTGGTATCATGGGGATCGTTCTGTTGCTCTGCCTGATTCCTGTCATCAAAGGACTGAAATAGAAAAACCGATTTTGCGCCGCACGTACTTCATCTGTGCGGCGCATATTTTTTTGAAAGAATTTCTGTAAAGCGGGAAACCCAAACAAAACTTTAACATTTGGGTGTTATAATATAACTTACAAGAAGTTCGTTTGCTTGCAAGGACGAACTTCGTAAGTCAGTGACAGAATCGAAAATTCTGAAGCGGATTCACGGAGGAATACATTATGTTTCAGATACTTGTCGTGGAAGATGACAAAGACCTGAACCGCACGGTTTGTTCCTTTCTGAACGGCAGCGGCTATCAGGCGGTGGGATGTTTCGATGCAAAGGAAGCCTACGATGCCATGTACGGAAATACATTTGACCTGATTGTCTCCGATATTATGATGCCCGGTATCGACGGTTACGAGTTTGCGAAAACGGTGCGCTCGCTTAACGAGGAAATCCCGATCCTTTTTATGACGGCGCGGGATGACTTTGCCTCCAAACAAAAGGGTTTTCAGCTTGGGATCGACGATTACATGGTGAAGCCCATCGATTTAGACGAGCTTTTCCTGCGGATCGGGGCGCTCCTGCGCCGGGCAAAGATCGCTACCGCCCACAAGCTGGAAATCGGAAAGCTGCGGCTGGATATGGATGCGCGCACGGTGGTCTATAACGGCGAGGAAATCTCCCTGACAGCGCGGGAGTTTAATATCATCTATAAGCTCTTGTCCTATCCCGGCAAGACCTTTACCCGCACCCAGCTCATGGACGAGTTTTGGGACGCGGAAACGGATACTGCACCGAGGGCGGTTGACGTTTACATGACAAAGCTGCGGGGAAAGTTTGAGAAATGCACAGAATTTGAACTCAAAACCGTTCACGGTCTGGGTTATAAGGCGGTGGTGAAATGAGCAGGGAAAACGTTATGCGGCGGCAAAAACGGCTGCTTGCCGCCATACGCCGGTATGTCGTGTTCTTTTTGCTGATCGCGTTTGTCATCTCCTGCTGTATGCTGCTTTTCCTTCATACCATGCAGACCGCGGTGGAAATCTCTTTTACGGAAAAGGGCATAAAGACTGCTGCGATCCTGACAATGGGAAATGTGCTTTTACTCAGCCTGCTCTGTACCGTCATAGACGCTTTACGCCGCAGGTTTACGGTGGAACGCCCGGTGCGCCAAATCATAAAGGGTGCGGAAAAGATCATGCGGGGCGATTTTTCCGCCCGCATTGCGTCGCTTCCCGGCATTGTAGGCGCGGACGGCTTTGACATCATCATCGACTGTTTCAACCGCATGGCAGAGGAACTTTCCGGCGTAGAGACATTGCGGACGGATTTCATCGCCAACGTGTCCCACGAACTGAAAACGCCGCTGGCCGTCATACAGAATTACGGGACTATGCTCCAAAGTCCCGACCTGAACGAAGCGCAGCGGATGGAGTACGCCAGGGCCATCACCGAGCAGTCCCGCCGCCTCGCGGACCTCATTACGAATATTTTGAAGCTGAACCGGCTGGAAAACCAGCAGATTTATCCCGCCGCAAAACGGTACAATCTCGGTGAACAGCTTGCCGGGTGCCTTTTACACTTTGAAACCACATGGGAGAAAAAGAACATCGACATTGAAACGGACATTGAGGAAGAAGTATTCGTAGAATCAGACGATGAACGTCTTTCTCTCGTCTGGAGCAATCTGTTTTCCAATGCACTGAAATTCACGGAAAGCGGCGGCACGATTTCCGTGACGCTGAAAACCGAGGGAGATTTTGCGACCGTCAAGGTGGCAGACACCGGCTGCGGCATCTCGCCGGAAACCGGCAAACATATCTTTGAAAAGTTCTATCAGGGCGACACCTCCCACGCCACCCAGGGCAACGGCCTGGGGCTCGCACTTGTCAAGCGGGTGGTGGAAATCGCAGGCGGTGATATTTCCGTGGAAAGCGAGATCGGAAAAGGCAGTACCTTTACCGTGAAGATCAGGAGGGCAGCAGATGGAGACATTCAAAAAGATACTTAAAAAGATATTCTGCCTGTCCCCGCTTTGGACGGCAGCTGCGGCGCTTTTGGGCTATGGCTTTGTGCTTGCGGTGGCGGTGTTCCATGTACAGAACCCCATCCTGCAATACGCCTCTTATGCAGCTTCGGCCTATGCGCTGGTCATTACCATTACAGGATGTGTCTATATTCCCCCGGCAATCGCCCGCATCAGACAATTTGTTTCTGATCATCCGCTGATGAAAAAATTCCGCTCCACCAAGGTGGGCGAAAAATATATGACCGATGTGCGCTTTCGGGCGGGCGTTTCGCTGTATCAGGGCTTTTTCGTAAATCTTTTGTATATTGGCATGAAGCTGGTGTCCGGTATCATATACCGCTCTCTGTGGTTTGTTGCTTTGGCAGTCTATTATATCCTGCTTGCTGTAATGCGCTTTGTGCTCCTGCGGCGGCTGAATGTGCAGGACGAAGCATCGGAACTGCGCCGTTACCGGTTGTGCGGGATCATGCTTCTGTTTATGAATCAGGCGCTGACCGGTATTGTTGTTTTCATAGTACAGCAAAACCGGGGCTTTGCATATCCGGGCCTGCTGATCTATGCCATGGCCGCTTATTCCTTTTACGCCGTCACGGTTGCCATTATCAATATTGTAAAGACCCGAAAGCATAATAGTCCGATTCTCTCGGCAGCCAAGGCCGTCAACTTCGTGGCTGCGCTTGTATCAATTCTCTCGCTGGAAACCGCCATGCTGGCGCAGTTCGGCGAGGGCGACGATCCGATGTTCCGGCAGGCTATGACCGGTGCGACGGGCGGTGGCGTCTGTACCATCGTAATCGGGATGGCGATCTATATGATCTGGCAGGCAAATAAAAATCTGAAAAAGATGGAAATTAACAATTTAAACAAGGAGTAATGCATCATGGAAGAAAAGAAAGAAACCTTCACTTATACCTATTCCGCAAAGGAGCAGGAAGAAATCAAGAAGATTCGGGACAAATATGCGCCCCCGACAAAAGAAGAAACCCCGATGGAGCAGCTCCGCCGTCTGGACGAGAGCGCCACAAAAGGGGCAACCGTCGTCTCGTTGATCGTCGGGATTATCGGTACCCTGATTTTTGGTACAGGGATGTGCTGCACGATGGTACCCGGCTGGGAGAAGTACTTTATTCCGGGCATTGTAATCGGCGTGGCCGGCCTCATCGGCGTGATTGCGGCTTATCCGATCTACAGCCACATGGTCAAACGCAAGCGGGCAAAGCTGGCTCCGGAAATCATGCGGCTTTCGGATGCGCTGATGAAGTGAATAATAAGAAAAACAAGTCATAACAGCAATCCGCACTGGGGTTTATGTGCGGGTAAAAAAGAGATAACCGTTGCTTATCCGGTGAATAACATCCCGATATTTGGATTCCTTCGACCATGCCTTTAGAATATAACAGTACTCTGAATATAGGAGGAAGGCTTATGCGAAGCATAATCTTAAATGCCTTCCGACGATTTGGCAGGTGCGCTATTTAAGCGCGCGTGCCGTTACCTTAATAGGAGGAATGTATATGGTTACAGCGATTACAGGAAGCGGTTTTGGGGACGAAGGGAAAGGCAAAATAACGGATTTTTTGGCGGAGAAAGCGGACATTGTCGTACGGTTCCAAGGCGGAGCAAACGCCGGTCATACCATCATAAATGATTTTGGGAGATTTGTTTTGCGCCTCCTTCCTTCCGGAGTGTTTCACCAAAATGTCGAAAATATGATCGCAAGCGGTGTGGCGTTTGACGCAGATATTTTTTTCTCCGAACTGGAAATGCTGAAAGAAAAAGGCGTCAAAGCACCGAAAATCCTGGTCTCATCCCGTGCGCAGCTGCTTTTGCCTGTCCACAAACTGCAAGACAAATTAGAAGAAGAACGCCTCGGAAAATATAAATTTGGTTCCACACTTTCCGGTATATGGCCGTTTTACTCCGACAAATTCGCAAGAAGAAACATACAGATATCCGAGTTGTATTCAGATAATCTTAAGGATGTCGCCGGCCGTTTTTGCGAAGATAAAAACATCTTTTTCAAAGCTTTTTACGGCATTGAAAATGCTGTTTCTTATCAAGACCTGCTGAATTACTTATATGACTTAAAGACCCGTCTTTCCCCGTATTTGTGCGATTGTCCGTACTATATGAACGAGGCGATAAAAGAAGGAAAAGATATTCTGTTGGAAGGCCAGCTTGGCTCTCTTCGAGATATCGAAAACGGGATTTACCCTTATGTCACCTCGTCTTCCCCACTTGCGGGATTTGGCAGCGTAAGTGCGGGAATTCCTCCCTATGAGATTCAATCCGTTGTATCTGTTGTGAAGGCATATAATACGAGTGTGGGAGAAGGCCCTTTGGTGGGAGAATTATTCGGAAGCGCCGCTGATGCGCTTCGCAGACGGGGCGGCGATCAGGGCGAGTTCGG
Organism: uncultured Lachnospiraceae bacterium; assembly: GCA_947630295.1. Taxonomy (GTDB): domain Bacteria; phylum Bacillota; class Clostridia; order Lachnospirales; family Lachnospiraceae; genus CANRIM01. The sequence goes on from CANRGZ010000033.1 coordinate 15,324, forward strand.
CGCCAATACCGGACGGCCCCGCAGAATGGCATGGTTTGACTGCGTTTCCACCAGATATGGCTGTATGCTTCAGGGAGCAACGGAAATCGCATTAACAAATCTGGATGTCCTCGGATATTTGGACAGGATCCCTGTTTGTGTAAGTTATCGTACAAACGGAAAAATCACAAAGAATTTCCCTCAAACATATCTGCTCAGAGAATCTCAGCCTGTTTATGAATATCTGAATGGCTGGCATTGTGATATTTCAGGGTGCTCTCAATATAATGAGCTGCCGGAGGCGGCAAAAAACTATATCCGTTTTATTGAGGACCAAATTGGCGTACCCGTATCGATTATTTCGGTTGGTCCGAAACGCAATCAGACGATATTCCGGCATAGCGGGGCTGGAAATAAGTTATAATTATGCTATAATCAGTATGGCATAAAATCAACTTATGATTCGGACGTCAAAAGTGATTACGGATTGTTACGCTGCTTCGCAGCTCCCACAATCCTACTCAACATTCGGAATCCATGGGGCCCTAAGCCCCACTTCTTCCTCATGTTGGGGCGCATCATAAAGCTTCTCACCCCACGGTATGCAAGCATACCGTGGATTCGAGCTTTTGACGCTGTAATCAACTTATGGAGGCTGTCCATGAATATCAATTATGATTGGTACAAAATATTTTGCTGTGTAGCCGAGCATGAAAACATTACACTCGCTTCAGAAAAACTATTCATTTCACAGCCGGCCGTAAGCCAAAGCATTTCCCGGCTTGAGGAAACGGTGGGCTGTGCACTTTTCCTTCGTACACCGAAAGGGGTAAAACTTACCGCTGAAGGTCGGGTTCTATATAAGTACGCTGCAGCCGGGATTGCGGCATTTTCCGAAGGGGAACGTCGCCTGACAGCGATGTTGCGCCTTGACATCGGGGAAATACGTATCGGGGCAAGCGATATGACATTGGAGTTCTGCCTGCTCCCGTATCTGGAAGCGTTTCATAAAAAGTACCCGAATATCAATATTGCGATTACCAATAATCCTACCCCGCAGACCTTAGAATTACTAAAGCAAGGTGAAATTGATTTTGCCGCTGTAAGCGGACCGCTGGCCTGTCCTGAACTCGATGTGTTTCCCGTTCGCCAAATCAGGGATATTTTTATTTGCGGAGGAAAAATGAATGTCGGCGAAGCGGTGCAAATTTCAGATTTGAAAGATGATTTGATTTTATTGGAAAGCAATACAAGCACAAGGCTTTTTTTAGATAATGAATATCGCCGGCGCGGATTCACGGCAGCGCCCAAATTTGAACTGGCAACCAGTTCGCAAATCGTCAGTTTCGCGGCACGTAACATGGGCGTTGGGTGTGTCGTATCCGATTTTGCCGAAAACGCGATTTCCAACGGTGCGGTGCACGAGATTGTTGTTTCCGATCCATTGCCGCCGCGCCAAATATACGTCGCGCAAGGGGCTGATCTGCATTCCAAAGCGGCAGATGAACTTTTGAAAATGATTCTGTCCAAATGACGTTCCCTTGTTTCGGCGCATAAGGGCAAAAATGAGAATTTTTAAATTTCTTTGGAAAAATATTGACACCGTGTCAGAATGATGCTACAGTAAATGTACTGACACAGTGTCAAAACATTTTTGCAATTCAGAGGGCAGGGCAAATGAGGTATACGAAATTAGGAAAATCCGATCTGACCGTTTCCCGCATCTGCATGGGTTGTATGGGCTTCGGCAACGCCGCTACAGGGCAGCACAGCTGGACGGTGGACGAGGCGCAGACCCGGGAGATCATCAGGCGTGGGTTGGATTTGGGGATCAACTTCTATGATACCGCCATTGTCTATCAGAACGGTACCAGCGAGCAGTATGTGGGCAAGGCGCTCAGGAATTTCGCGAAGCGGGACGATTGTGTGATTGCCACAAAGTTCACGCCCCGGACGCAGGATGAGATCGATGCCGGGGTCAGCGGGCAGAAGCATATTGAAAATTACCTGAATCAAAGTCTGAAAAATCTCGGCATGGATTATGTGGATCTTTATATCTACCACATGTGGGATTATCACACGCCCATGGAGGAAATCATGGAGGGACTGTACAATGTGGTCAAGGCGGGTAAAGCCAGATACATCGGCATTTCCAACTGTTTCGCCTGGCAGTTGGCCAAAGCCAATTTCTACGCCCGGGAACACGGCCTCACGGAGTTTGTGTCCATCCAGGGACATTACAACCTAATTGCCCGGGAGGAAGAACGGGAGATGGCACCCTTCTGCAAAGATCAGAATATCGCCATGACGCCCTACAGCGCTCTGGCCGGCGGACGGCTCTCCAAACGTCCCGGAGAAACATCAAAACGTTTGGAACAGGACGCTTACGCGAAATTTAAGTACGACGCCACAGCCGGGGCGGATGGACGCATTATCGCCCGCGTGGCGGAACTGGCCGACAAGCGCAGCGTTTCCATGACGGAAATCTCTCTGGCATGGCTGCTGACCAAGGTGGCCTCTCCGGTGGTGGGCGCTACTAAGTTCTCCCATGTGGAGGGCGCGGCCAAGGCCGTGGAACTGGAACTGACGCAGGACGAAATCGACTATCTTGAGGAATTATATGTGCCCCATGCGCTGGTAGGCGTGATGGCACAGAACGGTAAACAGAAGGCCGGAAATGTTATCTGAAATATATTGTAGTAGGAGGCAAATCAAAATGGAAAAAATCACACAGACCGCAGGCAGAAATCAACTGGGCGACTTTGCACCGGATTTCGCTCACTTCAACGATGACGTTCTCTTTGGAGAGAACTGGAACAACCCCGACATTGACTTAAAAACCAGATGCATCATCACCGTTGTGGCGCTGATGTCTTCCGGAATTACCGATTCATCGCTGACGTATCATCTGGAAAACGCCAAGGAGCATGGTGTAACGAAAGCGGAGATCGCTGCCATCGTGACCCATGTGGGCTTCTACGTGGGCTGGCCAAAGGCATGGGCGGTGTTCCGTCTGGCCAAGGACGTTTGGAACGAGGCGGAGCCGGCGGATGATAAATAGGAGGAAGGCTTATGCGAAGCATAATTGGAATGCCTTCCGACGACATGGCAGGTGCGCTCTTCGAGCGCGCGTGCCGATACCTTGAGGAGGAAGGCTTATGCGAAGCATAATTGGAATGCCTTCCGACGACATGGCAGGTGCGCTCTTCGAGCGCGCGTGCC
>CANRGZ010000034.1 GCA_947630295.1 uncultured Lachnospiraceae bacterium
ACTGCGCAGCTGTATCTTTGATACGGTACTGATTCAGCGGCAGCGGCATCTTATCAAGTTCGGAAACGATAAAATCCGCAATCATCCGGGCGCCTTTTTCACTGTAGTGCGTAGTGTCCTTGTACCACTGGCCCCAGGACGGCTGTCCCAGTCCATGATACAGCATGGCTTCTTCTTCCGTCAGCGTCGAATACAGATCATAGGTATACTTTTGCGCATCGATGAGATAGACGGTAATGCCCTCTGCCGCGTACTCCTCCACCAGCTCACGCATAGCCCGGCCGTATTCCAAATGAATGTCTTCTTCTTTAAACACGCCTTCGCTGTAGAAACATCTTACAACCGAAGTCATCAGAATCGGCGTCACGCCTTTTTCCAATGCCGGATCAATATAATAATGTTTCAAATAATATTTAAAGGAGCCTTCTTCATCCGAACCGCCGTAAGGGTCGGTCAGCCTGCTGGTACCTCCGGTGGAATTGTGATCATTGTGGCCGAAGGAAATAATCACATAATCTTCAGGCACCATTTTTGTATAGGCGCCACGGTAAGCCGTCTCTTTCAGATAACTTTTGCTGCTCTGGCTGGATACTGCCTGGTTTTTGATTTTTAAATCCTTTGAATAATATTCCGGAAGGATTTCTCCCCAGCCGTACAGAGGCCGTTCATACCCACTCTTGTCATGATACGCCGCAATGGAATCTGCGACAATCCAGACCCGCGGATCCGGTGCCGGCGTCACTTCTGGATCTGGCGTAGGTTCCGGCGTCGCTGTAGGTTCCGGTGCAGGCGTAACCTGTTCCTTCTGTGCGGGGAAAATGTCGATCATGCCCGCTGCATACTGTAAAACCAAAAGGGCATCTTCCGCCGTAATACTGCCATCTGCATTGGTATCCGCAGTCGTTTCCAGATCGCCGGCTTCCGTCAGCCTTGCGGCGCATTTTAAAACTTCCAGTGCGTCATCAGCAGTAATACGCCCGTCCGCTGTCATATCACCAATTTCCGCTTCTGCCTGCTCAGCCGCAAATCCCGTAACCTGTGAAAATCCGCAAAAGGCCAGCGCTGCTGCCATTAATAAAGCGATTCCTTTTTTGATCCGGTTCATCCTGTGCACCTGTCTTTCAAATATTTTATAGAATTCACACTATCAGCCACAGGAATAAAAGTCAATTGACATATCTTCCGAATATTTTTTAGAAAATGCTTGCTTTTTTCTGACGCTTCCCGTATAATAGCATTTGTCTCTGGACAAAATCGACATGGCTCATTGGTCAAGCGGTTAAGACGCCGCCCTCTCACGGCGGAAACAGCGGTTCGATTCCGCTATGAGCTGTTCTCAAAAGCTGAAAGCATCTGCTTTCAGCTTTTTTATTCTTACGACTGTTCTTCCGCCTCCGCCCGCCGGACGCTCTCGGTAATCGCTTCCTGATGCCCGGTCAGCGCCGCAAAAGCGGAAAACTGTGCCGCCCGTTCCTGATTTGACATGCGGGGATGCCGCTTTGACTGATGGTGCGGCAAATCCAGAATGTCCGCATACGCCCATACCTGATTTTCTTTCATTTTCTTCTGCCTCCCGGATATTTATGCTTTATGCCCGCCGATCTGTTGGTTTCGCTGCGCCGCGGTAGAACCTTCCTTCAGATTCATACCCCGCAGCACCGCATTTTTCCCATAGCGTTTTTTAACTTCCAATACGGCCTTCTGTACATTTTTCTCCCGTTCCAGCGCAAGGCGTTCGTCCTCCCGCTTTCGATCCTGTCCGCCGTCATCGTCAAACAGGCGCATCTGCTCATAATGTCCCGCAGACCGGGCTGTCTGTTCGTCCACCACATGATTTGCCGTCAGATTGATCCGCCGCACCAGCAGCTTTTGATCTGTGATCCGGTCATACAGCGACATCACCGCATCCGCAATCAAATGAAACGAAGACGTAGGCCGTCCCAGATTCTGTGTGCCGTGGGCGTGTTTCGGGACTTTGCGGCCATAATGATCCGTGGTGACTTCTCCCTGATACCCTTTTTGCTTCCTTATATCCGAGAGATTTTCTACGTCATATCCGATGGTCAGTACCACCTGGTCGCACACCAGCCCCTTATCCACCAGATCCAGCGCCAGCAGATCCGTCATTTCCTGCACCACCAGCCGCGCTTCCTGGGCGGAATAGGGACGTGTCAGCACCTGCCCGGAACTTAACCCTCTGTTCTCCGGCCGGTATGCTTTGATATCTGCGATGGTGCAGGGTTCCCAGCCCCAGGCGTGATCGATCAAAAGTTCCGCATTGATGCCGAACAGCCGGTACAGCAGTTCTTCATTATAATATTCCCCCGGCTTTCCGATGGAACATCTTGCAATATCGCCCATGGTATACAGTCCGTTTTCCCGCAGCTTCGCCGCATAGCCTCTGCCTACCCGCCAGAAATCCGTCAGGGGCTGATGCGCCCACAGCTGTCTGCGGTAGGAACGCTCATCCAGTTCGGCGATACGCACGCCGTTTTCGTCCGGCGCCGTATGCTTGGCGACGATATCCATGGCCACCTTGCAAAGATACAGATTGGTACCGATGCCTGCCGTGGCGGTAATGCCCGTAACCTCCAAAACCTCCCGGATCATGGTCCTGGCCAGCTCTCTGGCCGTCATATGATAAATCCTCAGATACGCGGTGACGTCCATAAACACTTCGTCAATGGAATAGACATGGATATCCTCCGGCGCGATATATTTCAGGTAAATATCAAAGATCCGGGTACTGTATTCCATATAATACGCCATCCGCGGTACGGCCACGATATAATCCAGTTCCAGCGCGGGATCTGCTTCCAGCTGCCGCGCATCAATGGATTTCCCGGTCAATGTATGTCCCGGCGCATGTTCCCGCCGCTGCTGATTGACTTCCCGCAGCCGCTGCGTGACTTCAAAGAGTCTGGGACGGCCGGGAATGCCCCAGGCTTTCAAAGACGGAGACACTGCCAGACAGATGGTTTTTTCCGTCCGGCTCTGATCTGCCACCACCAGATTGGTGGTCAGCGGATCCAGCCCCCGCTCCGCACATTCCACGGAAGCATAAAAGGATTTCAGATCAATGGCAATATAGCTTTTGGTTCCCATTTTTAGTTTCCTGCTTTCTGATTTTCTGCGTTCAACAGTTCTTCTGTAATGCTTTGCTGCTGGGCCTTCGTCGGTTCCATGCACAGCGATACAACGGCCAGCCGGTCCGGGTAACAGAGCAGATACCGGTTTTCTGCTGTTCCGTCTTTGTTATGGATGCGGTAGACCTGCTTTGCCTGCCAGCCGGGCGCATCCGTCAGTACATACTGTTCCTCAAAAACTTCAAGGCTATCCTGCTGCAGCAGGCTGGATTTGCAGGTTTCATACAGGAACCGCAGTTTCGGAATGAACACCTGGTACCGATCGCAGACAACGGCGGTTCCTTCCGGTTCTTCTTTGCTGCAGGAAGTCAGCAAAACGGAAGACTTGATCTCTGTGTTTCCCGGTTCTTTATCTGCTTCGTACCGAATGATTCCCACTGCGCCCGTAAATGCAATCAGCAGATACATTACCACAAAAACAGAAATCGAAATCAGCAGTTTGCCCTTTGCTGCCTTATGTCTTTTCTTCAGCCAGCGTCCCACCAGAAACGCCGCAAGAAGCGGTATCACAGCTAAGACAATCCCAAAAATGTTCTCGACTGCATCCATGCTGCCGGCAGTCAACGCCAGTGCGGCGACGGTCAGTATCCAGCAAAGGTCGCCGATCCATGCAAAGGGTCTTCCCTTCATCGGCAGTTTCAGATGCTGCAGGGCGGCCTTTTTAGTTCTGTCAAACCAGACGGCATAGGAAATCATTTCTCCCAGTGTGCTCAGCATCATTCCCAGCCAGATCAGACCCGAACTCAGTTCCGTATTCGACGCCAGTGTGCCGATCGCATCGCGCCGCAGTCCATACAGAAATCCCACGCACTGCAGCACTGCAATCAAAAACAGGATCAACAGGCCGGGCAGGTATTTTCGTTTCATCGCCTTATGCAGAATTTCCAAATCTACCACCGGATCGGTTTCGATGGGCACCGGATCTTCCCGCAGATTGTAAAAAATCTGCAGCTGTCCGGATGTTGCCGCCAGATGCCAGCCGCTGCGGGCACAGAAATCATAAAAGGTTTCCAGGGATTTTGAAGGTTTTGCCGTATAATCGGACGCCCCTGCAAACAGACTGACTGCAAAATGCGCCTGCTGCGGCGTACTGCGGCGATAGGTCCAGATACAGCCGGAAATCGACGACAGCATCCAGCCTTTTTCCGCCTGTTGTTCCAGGTAGGTTTCGATATCCTTTCGAAGGTACGGATATATAAATTCAATACGATGTCTGACATCCTTCATGTCTGTTTTTCTCCTTCCTCCTCTGCTTTTCCGAGCATTCTCTGATAATCCTCCATCTGCCTGCGCAGCCGGCGGTATTCCGCATCCAATGCCGCATAGCCTTTTTCCGTCAAAACATAACTGCGCCTGCGGCCCTCTGCCTTGGTTTCCCGGATCATCTTCGCATCTGCAAACTGTTCCAGAAGGTTGTAGAGGGTTCCGGACCCTACTTTGACCCTTCCGCCGGTCATGGAAGAAACCTGATCCATGATGTCCAGGCCATAACATTCCTTGCTCAGGCAAAGCAGAATATAATACATTTGCTCTGTTAATGTTTTAAACTTTTCCCTTGGCATAGATAAAAATCTCCTTATATTGTCGAATATCGATATTCTATGGTTATACTATATTATCGATTATCGATAATGTCAAGTGTTTTTTCAAATATCCCAGAACTTTCCACTTGTATATCGAACGTATGTTCGATATAATAATACCATGGAGGTTTTCAAGATGCAACAGGATATGCGGCAGGATCCCGCCGTCAAAGGGCATTATAAAAAAGTTGCGGTGGGCTGCTGGTTTACTTCTACCGGCCGGGCCATTCCGCAAATGCTGAAATATGAGGATGAAGAAGGGGTGCGTCATACCATCGGGCAGATTCAGGTACGAAAAACCAATCAGGAGCAGGCTGCCGGTTTTCTGCTGCAGCGTTATGAATGCAGCGCACTGATTTACGGCACTTACAAAACCTTTTATCTGCTCTATCATCCGGGGGAAAATACCTGGGATATGGTATTGCCTTAAAACTCTGTACTTGAAAAGAGATATATTCGTATGCTATCCTTTTTCAGGAAACAGACGACTGATGCGGATACAAAAAAGTATCCGCAGATGAAATGTTTTACGTTTTTCAGACAGGAAAGGAACTTTTATGGAAATGCATATTACAGAAACCATCGTTCGCCTGCTTAAAGAGCAGCACCGAAGTATCAGCTTTGCGGAATCCCTGACCGGCGGCCTGATCGCATCGACGCTGGTTTCCGTCAGCGGCGCTTCTGAGGTTTTCGGCTATGGCTTCGTTACTTATTCCGATGAAGCAAAGCATTGCCTGCTGGGCGTAGATCAGCAGATTTTAAACGAGCACGGCAGTGTCAGCCCGCAGTGCGCGGCCGCCATGGCGAAAGGCGCGCTTTTCCGCAGCGGCGCGGACATCGCACTGTCTGTCACGGGATTTGCCGGCCCTGCAGGGCCAGAGGACTACCATCCGGTGGGCACCGTCTTTATGGGACTTGCCTGCCAGGAGACGCAGCAGGTCAAAGAGCTGCATTTGCACGGATCCCGCAATGAAATCCGCACCCGTACCGTGGAAGAAGCCTTTACAGCACTGCTGGACTTTCTGCGTTCAAGCGATACGACGCCTTAAGCATCCGCGACCGAACCGATTTGAAGTACCTGCCCGGAAGCCTGCTGTAAGGTTTTATCATGGGAAATAAAGATCACGGTTTCTTTGCACTGACGAATAAAGTCCGCCATCCACTGCACGGCCGCAGCATCCAGATGATTGCCCGGCTCATCAAAAATCAGCAGATTCGGATGCTTCAACAGGGCTCTGGCCAGAGAAATCCGCTGTTTCTCCCCGCCGGACAGTGATTTATCGTGAAAGGACACGGGTCTGTCCGCCAGATGGGCAATGCCCAGCCGTTCCATGACTGCGTTGATTTCCTCTTCCTTCGCCTGCAGATTGCCGATGCTGATATTTTCCCGAACGCTGCCTTCAAACAGAAAGGGATCCTGCTGTACCAGCGCGAACTGACGGCGCCATTGCCCCGGTTCGATCTGCTTTAATTCCCTGCCGTTCATTCTGACGCTGCCTTTATAACTGCCAAGCAAACCGCACAGAATAAAAATCAGCGTGGATTTTCCGCTGCCATTGGGGCCGATGACTGCCAGCTTATCGCCTTTTCTGACGGAAAAAGAAAGATTTTGAAGCACCGGTTCTGTTTCATAGCAAAATCCAAGTTTCTGCACCGAAATACTGTCAAACGTATCCACAGATTCGCCCTCTCTGATTTCCGCATCTCTGTAAAGGGCCGCCACCCGGTCCACATCATTTTGAACATCCGGTATCATCCGGATCACTTCCGTCATCTTTGCGATCATCGAATTGTATATGCCGAAATACCCCGCCATGGCGGCCACCGCACCTGCGCTGATTTTTCCGCGGCTCACCAGAAGCGCCCCCGCAAACAGAATCAACAGCACGCAAAAGGTATCCAGAAACGCCAGAATTTTGTCCGCAATGGTCTTATACCGGCTGTTCTTTTTGACCACCTTTTGAAAATAGTCTGAAAACAGCCTGTTTTGCCCTTCGGGAACCGCCTTGCCAAGTCCGTACATTTTGACCATATGGGGCTGCTCGGCAATTTCCATTTCCATACTGCGCAGCTTAGTTTTGTATACCTTTTCTTCCAGCTTGTATTTTGCCAGCGTCCGCTTTGTTACCACCGGCACCACCAGTTTCAGCATACAGACGCCCAGCGTCAGGAGGCTGAACACGATACTGATGGTGAAAGAACGATATAAAAGAACCACAAGGGTCACCGGAATCAAAATCATATTTTCCGCCAGCGACACCCAGTCGCAGCGCAGAGAAATGGCGTCATCTTCCAGACGGTACTGCGCCTCTCCCGCTTCGATTTTGGATGCGCTTTCATAGGTTTTATCCAGAAATCTGCCGAGGCAAAATCTGTCATGCCGCAGTGCATTGGAAAACATGTTCAGTTCTCCCGCCATGCTGATCAGGGGAACCAGCGCCAGATTGATCAGAAGGCAAAGCATCAGAACCCAGAACTGCCGCATGCCGCCGGAAAGATCCAGCCGCAGTACCGCATCTGCAAAACTGCCTAAAATTCCTGCGGTATAAATATTCAAAAGACTGCCCAGCAGATCCCCTGCGGTGTAGCCGATGACTGCAGGCCACATCGCTTTTCTGCAGTCCTTCCGCACCAGCCTTTTCCATGGATCAGCTTTGTGCATATGCGATCCCTCCTTTTCCTATGGAGTAACACTGTGCAGGCAGCGCATTGAGCGCCGGATCATGGCTGATGATCAGGGTCAGACCCTTTCTTTTCTGCAGTTCCGACAGCAAAAGCCTTTTGGAATCCTCATCCAGCGCATTGGTGGGCTCGTCCAGCAGCAGAATTTTCGGATTCGCGCCAAACGCCAGGGCAAGAAATACCTTCTTCCGTTCTCCGCCGGACAGATCGCGGATATTGGTTTCTTCCAGCTGCCTGTCTTCCAGACCGAAACGATGCGCCAGCTCCATTACACGCTCCACGGCAGTTTCATCCGCCATTTCATAAAACATGCGCGGCGGAAATGCAAACGCCGCATCTTCCTGGGGAAGATAGAACAAATCCCTGACAAAAACGGCATCGGACAACGCATCCGGCGGAACGTCTCCCAGCCGGATCTCTCCTTCGTCCGCGTGAATCAGTCCTGCCATCAGCCGAAACAGCGTAGATTTTCCGGCGCCGTTGTCGCCCCGGATCAGGCAAATACCCTGTGTCGGAAAACACATCCGCACATGATCAAAAAGCTTCCTGTCCGCAAAGGAAAGGGAAACATCCTGCAGCCGGATCTGCGTGCTTTCGATGGCTCCGGTTTCTTCTTCCGGTATATCCGACATACAGTCCGCCAGACGCTTCCGGGCCTGTTTTGTCACCGCCAGCCGGGTTATGGAAGAAAGAACCGTATTGACCGCCGCAAAAAAGCTGCCGGACAAAGCAATCGCTTCCACGCCCGCATCCAGCGAAACCACCTGCCGCAGCGCAAGAATCCCTGCCAGCGCGCAGGCGCCGTATTTGAGCACCATGGCAACAAAATCATTCAAGACCCCTTCCGCTGTAGAGGTGTAAATACCGGTGCTTCCTATTTTTTGATATTCTCTGTGCAGTTTTTTCAATTTTTCCAGATACCATTCCTTCAGCTGATACAGTTTCAGCACTGCAAATCCGTGGTGCGCTTCCACAGTCAGGTCAGTCAGCCGGGCTTCAATATCCCGGGTATCCTGATAATTCTTTTCAAAATATCCTTTTACCAGCAGCGGCGGTATCAGCTGAATCAGTGAAATCAGCGCCAGCAGTCCTGCCATCAGACCGCTGCTCTGGCCAATATAAACAAAGTAAGCCGCCGCAGTGAGCAGTCCCGTACAGATGCCCGGAAAAACCGACAGGATTCTGTCACAGGCCATGTCAAAATCATCGGTCAGACACTCCTTCCACTGCCCGCGGTCATCGCTATACAGTGCAGAGAGCGGTTTTGATAAAAAACGCCGATACAATTCCTGCCTGCAGCGCTGCCGTGCCCGCGCCCGGCTGCGTTCCAGATACATCCGGCCAACCGCTTCCAGCAAATGATATCCCACCAAAAGCAGTGCCAGGCGTCCTCCGCTGGCCAGAACCGCTTTGGTATCCCCTGCCGTCGCAGACAGCACAATATCCGCCAGCCATGCCGCGCTCAGCAGACTGACCGGAATCCGTAACAAGTCCAGTATGGCGCCGCCAACGGCGGTTTTCCGTAAATGGTGATGAAAAAATGATACGTTCATAATTCTCCAATCATGCAATAAAATCTATTTCCATTTTTTGATTATACCAAGCCTGTATTGCACATTCAATCACCCATTTGTTTAGAAAAATCACGCAGCGCATGCATTTTCCATAGAACAAAATACCGGGTCAAACCTATATAAACATTTACGATTTTTCGAATTACCGGTATAATTTCTATATGGAAAAAGTTTAAAATGCGGAACCGGTTTCTTTTTTTGGCAACTGCAGCCAACCTTTTTCTATTTTCCGACACTATATGATTAACAGCGCTGGAGTAATAAAAATGGATAAACAACAAGCGGACAAACTCATAACAGAATATTTTCAGAAGATTTATGGCTTTGCCGTCAGCAAATCTTTTTCCTATGCGGAGGCAGAGGATCTGTGCGGAGATATTGTACAGGAAGTGTATCTTTCTCTGCTGCGGGCCCAGGAGGTGATCTGCCCGGACAATTATATCCGGCGGATTGCCGCCCATGTCTACGCAAAGTTTGTATCACGGAAAAAGAAGCACGAGGGGGTTTCCATCGATATGGTACAGCTCTCTTATGAAGAAGATTTTCTTCCGGCAGATACAGAAGAAGAACTCTGCCGGCTGCGCCGTGAGATTGCCTTTCTGACAGAAAGACGCCGCCAAATCGTTTACCTGTTTTATTACGAGAATAAATCGATTTCCTCTATTTCTAAGACTACGGGGATCCCTGAAGGAACCATAAAATGGCACCTGAACAAAGCAAGAATTGAATTAAAGGAGCGTTTTACAATGGAACGAAAAATAGGAAAACTGGGAATGGCGCCTGTCAGCGCAGCAAATATCGCACATGGCGGCACGCCGGGGCCGGAAGGAGGCCCGGAATATTATCTGGGAGATAAACTGAATCTGAATATCGTTTACAGCGTCTATTTCACGCCGAAAACACTGGAAGAAATTGCGGAGGAACTTGGCTGCACACCGGTCTTTATCGAAGATAAAGTGCAGTTTCTGGAAGAAAACGGGTATCTGATCCGCACACGCGGGAACCGCTTTACCACGTACGTCAGTTTCAGTCCCCGGGTATACACGGCAGAATGGGAAGATACCAAGCTGAAAAAACGGATGGAGATTGCAAAGAAACTGGCAGAAGTTTACGTGCCTGCGGTGCAGAAGTCCATTGCAGATATACAGGATGTATATATCCCAGGCGGGAACCGGCAGCTTTTAGAGGCCGTGGCCATTTTCTACGGCGTCACCGAAAATTGCGGCGGCTATGCAGACAAGGATTTGTCCTTGTATAATATCAAAACCAGCACTGGCGGCAAGTATCTGGCATTTGTGGACCTGGAAGCCGAATGTACGGATCCGGACTATGTTCCCCAGATGCATCAAAGCGAATGGACCGTCTGCGGAGCCATGGAACGATCTTCCGACAAATATCCGGAAATCTATTCCTGGGCCGTCAATTCCAAACTGGATTCCCGTACCGGCGGATGGAAAGACAATCTGTATACGGATTATGAATATCTCTACGAATACATGCGCGGCAGTATCCGGGAGGACACCGCCAACGCAGAAAAATTCCACCGGCTGCGCAAAAGAGGCTTTCTGACGGAGGACAATCAAATCAACGTGATGATTGTCCGGTCTAAGCCGAGAGAATTTTTCCGGCGGATTCCGCCCCTTGCGGAAGAATATAAGCAGATGTTTGCGGATTTTATACTGGAAACCGCCGCCCAGGAGGCGAAACAATATCCGCCGCAGATGCAGGATCTGGTCATAGACCTGACAGCCAATGGCTTCATCGGTTACGCCGTGGCGGTCATGCTGCTGGATGAATTATACAAGAACGGCACCTTCCGCCCGCTGACCGAACAGGAAAGGGCCGCCGCGAATCTGATCATGTTCAGCGACATTCTGCCGGAAGACAATATGCATTTGCTTTTTTCTTAAGACCCGCTATAATGAAGGGGACACGGACTGTGTTAATCTTCATGAAACGAGGTAATTCCCATGAGAAAGAATGTTAAAATCACAGAAGGCATTTTCCCGATGCCGGTGCTGATGGTTGCTACTTATAACGCAGACGGCAGCGTCAATGTCATGAATGCTGCCTGGGGTACGATGCAGGAACGTAATATGGTCGCCTTAAACCTGACGGAATCTCACAAGACCGTAGAAAACATCAAAGCAAGAGGCGCCTTTACCGTCAGCATCGCCGATGCCGCCCATGTTGTGGAAGCCGATTATTTCGGCGTCATTTCCGGCAATCAGGAACCCCATAAATTTGAAAAAAGCGGCCTGACTGCCAGCAAATCAGAAACGGTAGACGCCCCTGTCATCAACGAATTTCCGCTGTGCCTAGAATGCGAATTTGTGGAATACCAGCACAATCCTTACGGATGCGGCGTCATCGGTAAGGTGGTGGGTGTCACGGCCGACGAGCGGGTAATGCCGGACGGCAAACTGGATATGTCTCTTGTGAGCGCCATCGCCTTCGACCCCTATACCCATGGCTATTACAAAGTCACGGAGCGGGTCGGAGAAGCCTTCCGCGACGGGCTGAAATTAAAATAAATCCGCTGCTGTAAGCGAGCAAAACTGCATACAAAAAGATGGCTGCCGCGGTGTAAAATGCGGCAGCCGTTTTCTTTTTGAAGCTATGCTTCACAGCACTTTTTCCCACGCATCCTCTTTAAATCCGATCAGCACCTGATCTTCCGCAATCAGCAGCGGCCGTTTCACCAGCATCCCGTCAGAGGCCAAAAGCCGAAACATCTGGTCTTCGCTCATTTCCGGCAGCTTCCTGGAAAGTTCCATTTCCCGGTAAAGCAGCCCGCTGGTATTGAAAAATCTTCGAAGCGGCAGTCCGCTCTTCCCATGCAGCGCCCGAAGCGTTTTCTCATCCGGATGATTTTCTTTGATGTCGATCTGCTGATATGCGACATGGTGTTCATCCAGCCATTTCAGCGCCTTTTTGCATGTTGTACATTTTGCGTAGCAATAAACCTGAATCATTTGTATCCTCCTTTACCTATTCAACTGCATCCGTTCTTCTTTCATAAAGACGGACGCAAACTGCTTCAATCCGAATCTCTGCACAAACAATTCACATTTGCACAGGAAAAAATAATAGGGATTGCAGCCTTCTCCAAACAGGCTCTCAAAATTTCCCTGTCCTTTTGCGATGATGACATCCGCCTCCGACAGGCATTGCCCGGCTTCCCTGCTGAGCCTTTTGCGCACGGTACCCGCCGCGCCGCTTCCGTTGCCCATACAGCGGACCATTTCAGTCAATCCCACTTCACGGGCGTCCTCCATCGTGGCATCGTTTAAAATATCTTCTCCGCGCACCAGCACCGTGACCGAAAGCTCCGGATATCGTTCTTTGATACATCGGATAAACAGTTTGTCCAGTACGATTTCCCCGCAATTATCGGTTAAGTATACCAGACGGTGCGCCTTGTTTAAATCACAGATAAAATACGCATATTCCGTTTCCGAAACCTGCGCTATCGCTGCCTGTGCCAGCAGCTGGTCAAACACAGTGACATTCACATCTTCCACAGCAGAAAAATCGATATAATTTCCGGCGCATACATACTTGATACACGCTTTCAGTACATCTGAACTTTGCCGGATCCGCTGCTCGATTTCTCCTTCTCTGGCAAGCAGCAGCTGATTGAAGGTATGCTTCACTTTCTTCATGGCAGCTACGTCGGCTGTGCCCCAAAACTGCTCATACAATCTGTTGACCTGCCCCGCCAGCCAGGGAGCAGACTCCGTTTGTCCGTATCGGTATAACAATTCCAATATCAGGTGCAAATAGCCGGATTTCTTTTCTTCGTCCTGAAACCCTCTGATTCGCTTCTCCTCTTTCCCAAAAATACAGGATAAACACATGGAACCAGCGTGCATATAACTTCTCCTTTGGCAACCGTTGATCTATCCCCATTATAAACAATTTTTCCGTTCTGGCAACAAGATTTAACTTCTATGCACGGTGGAACCGAAGTTTGATTCTGCGTTTAAGGCGCTGGCCAGTCGCCGTAGTGGAACATGGGCATAGCATTACCCGCAGCGCTCGTTGTTTTCAGCATGGGATAGGGATAAGGGGTATCCAGCGTTGCCGTTTCGTCCGTCTGCCTGTAGGGGAAGGTTGCATAAGTCGGGTTGGCAGTGCCATTGATCTCGGCGGGGAGCTGATACCAGATTGCATCCGCCGTATAACTGCCTGCGCTTAACGCGCTCGCGTCCATCTCAGAAAGCTGCGTAGAAGTCACCTTTGTGCCGCTGTCTTCAGCATACTTTACACCCGCCTGAGGGATATAGTAGACAGTTGGATCAACGACAGACGACGCAGCATTTAATTTTCGTTTCGCACCATAAATGGTGACAAACCCATTTTCCGTACTCTTCTTCAATGCGGCTTCCATGACCTTTTTCCCAAAGCGTACAGCCGCATAACAGTTTTTCGTACTGTTGTCGTCAATACAGCCCAAACCAGCTGCAAGACCATTAGTGCTGCCACCATATTTTGTCCCCTTCACTTCCGCGATTACCCCGGCTGCATAGCTGTTAGCCACACCGGCATATGCCGCATAACCAATCAGCCCGCCCACTAAGCGAGTACCGGTGAGGTATCCTGCGGCATAGCAATTTGCCACATGGCTGTCCCTCGTATCAACAGTACCGTCCAATTGCCCAATCAGCCCGCCCACACGACTGTCTGTTACTTCAGTAACATCTTCTTTTATTCCAACTACAGTCGATGCAAAGCTATAGGAAAAAATCGAATGGTTCGCATAACCAACCATCCCTCCTGCGTAGGTTCCGGCCTGTATCAATTTATCAGGCTCCGTGCCAGTGACGGAAATCTTTTTATTCTCAAGGTAAACCTGGCAGTTATTAAAATCAGTATAAACAGCCCGGCCAGCTAACGCTCCGGCAGCATTCTCAGCGGCAGCACTTGTATCAACCAACGTAATATTTTTCAGTTGCGCATAATTTGCGTCTGTGCCGTTAATGCCGGCAAACAGACCAGCACACGAATTACCTGCAACAAGCTGTGCCTTCGCATCCATATTCCGGATGGGCAAACTGCTCCCATCATAAGATTTCAGGGCGCTGTTGTAGATCGAGGTGAACGGTTTTACGGTTTCAACACCGCCAGCAGTTTCTTTATATGTATCTGCCCAATAATAAATGGAATCTTTGCCGTCTGCCGGTGCCGCAAAATCGATCTTTCGAATCTGCTCGGCAGCCGTAATGGCAACGCCTTTCGGTGTCCCGCCAACTGTGCCCGCACCAATTTGACCAGTTGCGCTGCCGGTAGCCGTCTGAACATCCAGATTCTGCAGATGCCGGCCATAGGCGATCATGGCAGTAGGAGTTTCTTCCGTAACACCAGGGGTATCCGGATCATCCTTCTTTTCCACCGACGCAAACAGGCTGTTGCAGTTTACGGCAGCCCCCTGCGGCAGATAGAGTTCTCCATCCGAACCGGTATAGTAAGCCGTTACGGTGACAGAAATATCCTCGCCGGGAATGAGCTTAGGTGTCGCTGGATCACTTTCTTCGATCCACTTTTTGAATGGCCCGCGGGCCGTCCAGTTACCAGTTGGTTTATTTTGATATTCATTTGGATTACTGGCATCTTTCAGCGTATCCAACATGATCTCAGCTTCTTCGCCTTCGTTAAGGAGCACTGGCGTAACGCTTCCTGCTGAAGTTCTTTCAATGATCGTCTTAGATACCCCGCTGGTTTTGCCCTTTATGACAACTTCCAGCCCGATGTTGCCGGGTTTGAAACTGCAGGCCGGCATTTTGATATGCAGCCGCAGTTCTTCGGCATTGGTGAGCGTAAGCTCCGGAATCGGCATCTGCCCTACGGCGGCATAGTCCACCTCGCTGCCGCCGTAGTAACCAATCAGCGTATTCCCTTTCAGGCGCTCGTCATAGATGCGCGGTTCACCGGTATAAGCATTTTCCTTTTCAAATTCTTCTTTATCGGAATACCACACTGCATAGACAGCGCCGGTTGCACAATTATATTCCACCACATAATGGTGTTTCTCCAGTTCTTTGTCTATGGAACCGCCGGGCAGCAGCTTTTTCAATGCTGCCTTTTGTTCATCGCTGCCCATTGAATCCAGATAGCGCAGATCAGCAGGATCGCCATGAGATTGGTCAGGTTTGTCCTCAGCGTCTTTTGGGAAATCAGACGGTTCCGTAACTTCATTGTCCTTAACATCATTTGCAAATCTCTTGAATTCCCCATTGCCGACCATAGCAGTCAGATTGTTCTGCACAGCCAGAAATATGGCACGGGCGGAATCATCCAGCCTGTTTAACTGCACTCGCCTGACGGCGCCGATGACTGCCGGAACGGCCAGCGAAACGGTAATGGCAAGGATGACTATGGTCACCAGTACCTCCGTCATCGTAAAACCCTTTCGATATTTTTTATTTCTATGATTTGCCATCATACATCTCTCCCTGTCTGCTGCCTGTCTGTTTCAGTCCGCGTTCCCACGTGGCTTCCCGCTCCGGAAAGCAGTATAAAACGTCCATAAACAGACATAATAAGACCGATATGTGTACTGTTAATTTACTGTTTTACGTTTTATAAGGCAGTCCAAAAAGTTCGCAGAGTTTGCTACTCTGCGAAACATACCTGAAAGGCTTACATAAAATGCCGTTTTTTTCAGAGGTTACAGGCAACACACAGATGTTTTGACAATAAATTCTGACTGCGTATAAGTCTTACAATCCTGCGGATGCTAACTTATTCATGTTGGTACGTTTTAATTCCATTGATGCGTGAACATACCTGTTGAGGGTAATGGCGGTGCTGGCATGTCCCAGAATCTCCGAGAGACTCTTGATTTCAAACCCGACTTCCACACAGCGGGTAGCGAATGTATGCCGGATCGTATGAAAATGAACCCCTTGCAATCCACACGCCTGCGTATATTTTGCCAATCGCTTCTGTACCGTCCGCGGCTCCATATAAATTTCCGTACCTGTCAGAAGAAATGCGGATGATTGCTGACAGTAAAACTGTGTACAAAGCCGTAGTGCGTTGTCTGTCAACGGAATTGTCCGAATCGAAGTATCGCTTTTGGGACTGCTGATGACGACTTTCGTCTTTCCTTGTCCTGAACCGTCCAGATTACTTATCCGCTGCAAGGTTGCATCCACACGAATCGTCCGATTCTGTAATGAAACATTTTTCCAGCGCAAGGCACATAATTCGCCAATACGCAGCCCAGTCATCAGTGCGAGAAGTATGCCAAACTTACATTCATCCATATCTTTCTGCAGGTATGAGACAAATCGCTCCTGTTCTTTACAACTAAGAACTCGCGCCTCATTTTTCTGTTCTTTCGGATAATTGATCTCAACTGCGGGAAACACTCCCGGATACTGCACTGCAGTATATTTCAGGATGCTGCGCAGCACCATAAGAATATCCCGCACACTTTTTGCAGATAATTTTTCGCTTAAAAGCTCCTGTTTGAACTGCTCTACAACCCACGTATTGATCCCCTGTGGGAAACATCCGTCCAATTTGGGAAGAATGTGTTTTTTCAGAATGGTATCATACTTCACGAACGTGGATTCCTTGATGTTTCCGCGTTTCATTTCCAGCCATTCCCTGCAGAAAAAAGAAAACCTGCGCTTATGATTTTTCACGGGCAGCGGCGTATTGTACCGGATGGCAGCTTTGCAATACATTACTTTTTCTTTTGCTTCCCGATAAGTCTTTCCATAGCAAAAGCCATATTTGATTTTGCCGGACAGCTCATACCCCTTAATGTATCTTGCCTCCCATCGTCCATCCTTTCGTTTGAAAATATTTTCACCTTTTCTTGACATAATGAAATACCTCCTGCATCTACTTTTGTTATATGATTTTCACCATCGGAGCGCAAAAAGCGCCTGACTGCATCTTTGACTGCGAATGCCGCCTGCTTCGGCGCATTCGACAGAAAAAACGTATGTTTTCCTTTGATTTATCATATATTGAATGGAAATCTTCAAATTTTTTTGAAATTTTTCGATGATCTATTGAAATCAAAAGGCAGAAGTTATATAATATATTTCATCGTTTTTTGTTACAATAAAGGCGCAAAGTAGCAAACTCTGCGGCTAAAAACAAAAAACGCCTGACTTTCTAATAAGCCAAGCGTTTTTTTGTTCTGATATGATGATCGTTTTCTATTTTTTCAAATAATCTGCTTTCTTCTCCTGACAACCATAATTACTGTCACCGTTGTATCCCACTCTTTTTCTCCGCCGTCATACTGTGCAATGCGTTTGTCATATTTTTGATGGATACTGCGCTTTACCGCATCGATTTCCTCTTCAGAAAACTGTCCCGGCAAGGCGTGTACCGCAGAATCGACGGCATCCAGTGCAAACAACGCCTTGAACTGCGGGGCAAACGTGTCGGAAAAACGCAGTCTGCGGCTTTCATACAGTGTCGGAATCCCCTGAATATAATCGGACCATGTCGTATTCATGCTGCATTCCCTCCTCTTGTTATGTAATTATGTAATACTGATTCTATCTGTTTTTTACATATAAATCAATCTATTATTCAAAAGCATCGTCTTGACCTTATAAAGAAATTTATATATAATTTCTTTAGGAGAAAGGCTTATGCGAAGCATAACCCAATTACGAGGAGGTACAATTATGCCTACAATTCGTTCCAGCGCAGATCTGCGCAACAGTTATAATGAAATTTCTAAATTCTGTCATGAATATTCAGAACCTGTTTTTATTACAAAAAACGGAAAGGGTGATCTTGCCGTAATGAGCATTGAAGCATACGAACAGCTGGTCAGCCGATTCCAGTTATATGGATTGATTCAAGAGGGACTTGCCGATGTCGCTTCCGGAAATGTCCGGCCATTTTCTGACGCTATGGCGGATATCAGGAGGCAGCACAAAAAATGAATTATTCCCTATACATTACGCAAACAGCAGAAAAAGATATCAATGATGCAGTGGACTATATCGAATTCAACTTAAAAAACCCACAAGCTGCGGCACATTTGCTGGACACATTCGAGCAAAAAGTATTATCGCTTTCCCAGTTTCCAAAGCAACATCCTCTTGTAGAAGACAAACTACTGGCTTCCTGGGGTGTACGTTTTATACAAGTGAATCACTACCTTGCATTTTATGTCATTTCAGATGAATCTCAGCAGATATCTGTAGTACGCTTTCTTTATGCAAAAAGTAACTGGATTTCTCTATTAAAACTTAATTTCCCATTATTTAGGTAATTGCGAAACTCGCTAAGCTTATACGCAATCTTGAAAAAACGACGATGAATGCGTGTGATAGCACA
>CANRGZ010000035.1 GCA_947630295.1 uncultured Lachnospiraceae bacterium
GTGGTAGTGCCGGAAAAGCTCAAAAACGACTATCCGATTGTGAACGACGTGCTGGTTTACCGGCAGTTTTCGAAATTCAAATCCACCTATTCCGACGCGCTGCCGAAATTTGTGGCGGAAGACGGGCGGATTCATTCCGATTTTCTGCAGACGGTAACGGCCACCGGCCGGATTTCCAGCGCCAATCCCAATTTGCAGAATATTCCGGTGCGGACGGAGCTGGGACGTTCCATCCGCAAGGTGTTTGTGCCCCGGGAAGGCTGTATTTTTATTGATGCGGACTATTCGCAGATCGAACTGCGGGTGCTGGCGCATCTGTCCAAAGACGAGGGGTTGATCCAGGCCTTTTATGAGGGTGAGGATATCCACCGAAGCACCGCCGCCAAAGTCTTTCACGTGCCGGCGGCGGAGGTGACGCCGCTGCAGCGCCGGAATGCGAAGGCGGTCAATTTCGGCATTGTATACGGCATCAGCGCTTACGGGCTGAGCCAGGATCTGGGGATCCCGGTGAAGGAGGCAAAGGCGTACATCGAGCAGTATTTCGCCACCTATCCGAAAGTGGAGCAGTTCCTGAAAAATATTGTGGCGTCCACGAAGGAAACGGGGTATTCCTATACCATGTTTCACCGGAGAAGGCCGGTGCCGGAGATCCATGCAGCCAACGCGGTGCAGCGGGGATTCGGCGAGCGGATCGCCATGAATTCCCCGGTGCAGGGCAGTGCGGCGGACATTATGAAACTGGCCATGAATGCGGTGCACAAAGAACTCAAAGAACGAGGACTGAAATCAGCTATTGTCCTGCAGGTACACGACGAGCTGCTGGTGGAAGCGCCTTTGGAAGAAGCGGATGAAGTTTCCGCAATCTTAAAAGAAAAAATGGAGAGTGCCTGCAGCCTTGCGGTGCCGCTGGTGGCGGAGCTGCAGCGGGGCAGCAGCTGGTACGAGACAAAGTAATGCAGATCATCGGAATTACCGGCGGCGTCGGCAGCGGAAAAAGCACGGTGCTGCACTACATTGAAGAAACATGGGGTCTGCCGGTGCTCTGCGCAGACGACATCGGAAGAGCCGTACAGCGGCGCGGCGAAGAAGGATATCGCCGGATCGTGGAAGTCTTTGGCAGGGAAGTGGTGGCAGAAGACGGCGAACTGAACCGGCCGCAGCTGGCCAAAGTCATCTATGGGGACGAGGATCAGCGAAAGGCATTGGAGGCCATTGTGCACCCCCTGGTGCGGAAACGGATCGAGGCGGAAATCGCGGCGGCAAAGGAACGGCAGGTCTTTTGCCTTTTGATCGAGTCGGCCATTCTGGTGGAAGCCGGGCTGGACGCGCTGTGTGACGAACTCTGGCTGGTGCGGGCGGAGCTTCCGGTACGCATCGGGCGGCTGATGCGGGACCGGGGCTATACGAAAGAGCGCTGCGAAGCAATCATTCGCGCCCAGCTGCCGGAGGAAGCATTCCTTCGGCGCTGCAGGGTTTGTATTGACAACAACGCGGATCTGTCGCATACTTTTGCGCAGATCGACCGGGAACTAAACAGATTAAAGGAAAAAGAACAGGTATGAGATTATGCAGTCTGGCAAGCGGCAGCAGAGGCAACGCCGCTTATCTGACCCATGAAGACCGGCATTTTCTGATCGATGCCGGCATCAGCAAAAAAGCCATTGAAACCCAGCTGGAGCAGCTGGAAAGCAGCGCGGACAAGATCAACGCCATACTGATCACCCATGAGCACATCGATCATATCCGGGGACTGGGCGCATTCCTGCGGAAATATCCGGTGCCGGTGTATCTGACGGCAGGCACCTGGGAAGCCGTCCGGAAAAGCAGCTGCCTGGGACGGGTAGACGAAGGGCTGTTTACCGCCATTGAAAGCGGAAAAGATTTTGAGATCGCGGGGATCTGCATCCGGGCCATTGCCACGGATCACGACGCGGCGGAACCGGTGGCGTACCGTTTCAGTACGGCGGAAGGGGCGCTGGCCGTGATCACGGACCTGGGTACATATGATGAACATACGATTCAGGCCTTTCGGGGCATCCGGGGCGGGATCATCGAGGCAAACCACGATATCCGCATGCTGGAAATGGGGCCCTATCCCTATGCGCTGAAGCTGCGGATTCTCGGAAAAAACGGGCATCTGTCCAACGAGGCCTGCGCCGGGCTGATCCACGCGCTGGACGCAGGGGGACTGTCCCAGGTGATTCTGGGACATTTAAGTATGGAAAACAATCTGCCGGATATCGCGTATGAAACGGTGAGACAGGAACTGCAGGCGGAGGGGGACGCGCTGCCTGAAATCCATGTGGCCGGGCAGTACGCGCATTCCGCATGGATCAGTATATAAAGGATCAGTAAGTAAGGAGAAGAAAAATGAAAAAAATCATTATCACCGTGGTAGGACTGGATACCGTGGGAATCATTGCGAAGGTCTGCACCTATCTGGCGGAGCATCAGATCAATATTCTGGACATTTCCCAGACCATCGTGGCGGATTACTTCAATATGATGATGATTGTGGATATGGCAAAGGCAGACGTAGGTTTTGACGCCATGGCGGAAAATCTGAAAAAGGCCGGCGAAGAAATGGGTCTGATCATCCGCTGCCAGCGGGAAGAAATATTTACGAGTATGCACAGGATCTAGGAGGACGGACGCTTTGATCAATTTATTGGAAGTTAATGAAACGAACCAGATGATCAGTCAGGAAAATCTGGACGTGAGAACCATTACCATGGGCATCAGCCTCCTGGACTGTATCGATGCTTCGACGGAAGCGGTTTGTGAAAAGGTATATCAGAAAATCCGGACAAAAGCGGCAAGGCTTGTGGCCACCGGGCAGGAAATCGAGGCAGAATTCGGGATTCCGGTGGTGAACAAGCGGATTTCGGTGACGCCGGTTTCCTTAATCGGCGGACCCTGCTGCCGCACTACGGCGGACTTTGTAAAGATCGCAAAGACCCTGGACCAGGCCGCGAAGGAAGTGGGCGTGAATTTTATCGGGGGATATTCCGCGCTGGTGACCAAGGGCATGACCCCGGCGGAACGGCTTCTGATCGAATCAATTCCGGAAGCACTGGCCGCGACGGAGCGGGTCTGCGCTTCCGTCAACGTGGGTTCCACCAAGTCCGGCATCAATATGGATGCGGTGCGGCTGATGGGAACCGTGATTCATCAGACCGCGGAGAAGACAAAGGAGGCGGACTCCATCGGCTGCGCCAAGCTGGTGGTATTCTGCAATGCGCCGGACGACAACCCCTTTATGGCAGGGGCTTTTCACGGCGTGACCCAGGAAGATACGGTGATTCACGTGGGCGTCAGCGGCCCCGGCGTGGTGCGCCATGCGCTGCACGTCAATCAGAACGCAGATTTTGAATCCCTCTGCGAAACCATCAAAAAAACCGCTTTTAAAATCACGCGGGTCGGCCAGCTGGTGGCGAAGGAAGCCTCCCGGCGTCTGAACGTGCCCTTTGGTATCGTAGACCTGTCACTGGCGCCTACGCCTGCGGTGGGAGACAGTGTTGCGGAAATTCTGGAAGAAATTGGCGTGGAGTATGCGGGAGCGCCCGGCACTACCGCCGCCCTGGCACTGCTGAATGATCAGGTAAAAAAAGGCGGGATCATGGCCAGCTCCTATGTAGGCGGGTTAAGCGGCGCGTTTATTCCTTTAAGCGAGGATCACGCCATGACGGAAGCCGCCCTTGCAGGCGCGCTGAATCTGGAAAAACTGGAAGCCATGACCTGTGTCTGTTCGGTGGGCCTGGATATGATCGCGGTACCGGGAGATACGAAAGAAAGTACCATTTCCGGCATCATTGCGGATGAAATGGCCATCGGCATGATCAATCAGAAGACCACGGCGGTCCGGCTGATTCCGGTGATCGGGAAAACAGTAGGAGACACCGCCCGATTCGGCGGGCTTCTGGGAGAAGCGCCGGTGATTGCGGTAAATCCCTTCTCCTGTGAAAAACTGATCGCGCGGAAGGGGACTATTCCCGCGCCGGTGCACAGCTTTAAGAATTAACAGGCTTGATAAAAGATTTAAATTTGTGAAATGTAAAAATCCCGGCAGTGTTTACTGCCGGGATTTTGACTGTCGGATTACTGCTGTCCAGCCATGCTGCGTTCCTGTGCTTCGATCATTTTCTTAACCATTCCGCCACCGACGCTGCCGGCTTCTCTGGATGTTAATTCCCCGTTGTAACCGTCTTTCAGGTTGACACCGAGTTCTGAAGCAACTTCCATTTTAAAACGATTCATCGCACTCTTGGCTTCGGGTACATTCGTTTTATTTGTCATGTTTATCACCTCCGAAGTGTATTATGGACAAATAAAACGTTTTTATGATGGTAATTAATTGCAGTCAGTTTTCGACTTATATAACCGCTTTTGTGTTTTCTTTCAGCCAGTCTTTTTCATCTTCGTTCAGCAGCGGCGAAAGTTTTTCATAAACCAGTTTATGATAATCGTTCAGCCAGATTTTTTCCTGTTCGTTTAAAAGCGAAGGATTGATGCAGCGCAGATCGATGGGCACGTAGGTCAGCGGTTCGAAGCCGAGAAACGTGCCGAAGGCATTTTCACAGATTTTTTTGCAAAGCAGCATATTTTCCGTGCGGATGCCGTAGGCGTTTTCAATATAAAGGCCCGGCTCGTCGCTGGTGATCATTCCGGGCTGCAGGACGCAGACTCCGTTTTTCGGAATGCGTTTGTTGATATTCACCGGCCCTTCATGGACGTTCAGACAGTAGCCGATGCCGTGCCCGGTGCCGTGGTTATAATCTTTGTGCGCCTGCCACAGGGCTTCTCTGGCCAGAATATCCAGATTGACGCCGCTGCAGCCTTCCGGGAAAACGGCGTTCTGCAGATGCAGCGTTCCCTTTAATACAAGGGTAAAATCGTTTTTGAAGGCTTCGGAAACTTCGCCGCCCAGAGAAAAGGTCCTGGTGACGTCTGTGGTGCCGTAAAGGTACTGCCCGCCGGAATCCACCAGCAGGGTGCCGGTGGCGGCAATGGGTTTTGCGCTTTCTTTTTCGGCACTGTAGTGGATGATGGCGCCGTTTTCCTGATAGCCGCAGATGGTGGAAAAAGAAATTTCCAGAAAATCTTCGCTTTTTGCCCGGATGGCATCCAGCGCAAGGCCGGCTTCATATTCGTCCAGATCCCCGGTTTTGGCGGCTTCTTCGATCCAACGAAAGAAGCGTACCATGGCAACGCCGTCCAGACAGTTGGCTTGTCGGAGGTTTTCGATTTCCGTTTCATTTTTGACGGCTTTCTGGAGGCAAACCGGATCTTCGATAAAAACAAGATCGCCTTTTCCTTTCAGATAAGAACAGACTGCGTAGTTAATGCTGTTTTCATCACAGTAAATTTTTTCATATTGCTTTGTAAAGAAGGTGCAGACCGCGTCATAATCACAGATTTCCACCGGCAGCGCCGCCAGATAAGCCTTCACGTCATCCGACAGCTGGGCGGGATCGACAAAGAGTACGCTGCGGGCCGGATCCATATAAAAATAGGAATAGAATACCGGATTGTAGTCGATGTCTGCGCCCCGGAGATTCAAAAGCCAGGCAATGCTGTCCAGAGAGGAAAGAAAGTAGGCGTCCTTTGCAGACAGCTGCAGCGCCTCCTTCAGATGTTCCAGTTTTTCAGCAGCGCTTTGTCCGGTATAGCGTTCTTCCAAAAGGAAAATGGGGCGGGCCGGTTTGGCGGGACGATCCTGCCAGAGCCGTGCGGCATAGTCAAAATCCGCTTTCAAAACCGCTTTTTTTTCAGCGGCGATTTCGGCAAGGCTTTTGCCTTCCGCAGCGGAAACACAGGAACCGTTGATACCCAGTACCATGCCTTCTTTCAGACAGGAAGAAATAAATTCCTCCGGCGTGGGCACGCCTTTTTCGCCGGATTTCTGCAGTTGCACGCCGGAATCTGCCAGCTGCGCGGCAGCCTGCAGAAAATACCGGCCGTCTGTCCAGAGAAACGCTTCCTCTGTGGTTACCACCACCGTTGCGGCGGAGCCGGTGAAGCCGGTGAGATAATCCCGGTATTTAAAGTGATCGCTGATGTATTCGCTGTTGTGGGGGTCCGTAGAGCAGATCAGGCAGACGTCGATCCGTTCCTGTTTCATTTCATTTTGCAGTGCAAGCAATCGTTGGTTTTTCATTTTATTCTCCTTCATCTTTTTCAGCAGGATCGCTGTATATGATTTCATTGTTTTCCGTAATGAAAATGGCTTCCAGTCCCGGCGTCCGGCGGATCAGATCCAGCGCCTTTTCTTTGCCCAGCAGAATGCAGATGGTGCTGTAGGCGTCGCCTGCGGCCGGATCGTCGCAGAGAATGGTTGCGCTGTAAAGATCGGTTTGGGCGCTGTATCCGGTGGACGGGTCTAAAATGTGATGGTACAGGGTTTCCCCCTGGCGGAAATACCGCTGGTATACGCCGGCCGTAATCACCGACTGACCGGATACGGAAAGGGATACGGCTGCCTCGTTTGCATCGCCGAAGGGCTGCTGAATGCCGATACGGAATGCATCGCCGTCGGGCCTGCTGCCGATGACGACGATATTGCCGCCAAAATCCAGTATAGCGCTTTCCACGCCTTGTTCCACCAGGAAATCACGCATTTTTCCGGCAATATAGCCCTTGGCCACCGCGCCGAAGTCCAGCTTCGCGGTTTCGGAAGCAAGGCATGCGGTATCGTCTTTCAGGATCAGCGCGTTTGCATCGACGGAAGCAGCCGCTTCCTGTATGGCCTCCGCCGACGGCACGGGATCATCCGGTAAGGGTTCGTGGAAATTCCAGAGACCGGTGAGGGCGCCTATGGTGCAGTCCAGTTTTCCTTCCGAGGCTTCGTAAAGCGACTGGTAAATCTCAATGATTTCTCTGGTTTCCGGCGCAATGGGCACGTAGGAAAACCGGGCGTTTTCCAGGCGGCTGATGTCGCCATCCGGAGACGTTTTGCTCAGCAGGTCTTCATAGGCGTGGCAGCGCGCAAATACTTCGTCAATCCATTTTTCATCTTTCTGCCGGTAAACCGTGACGGATATATAGGTGTCCATGCAAAAATCCGTTTTTTTCACCGGCCCGGCCGCCCCACAGCCTGC
Source organism: uncultured Lachnospiraceae bacterium (assembly GCA_947630295.1). Classification (GTDB taxonomy): domain Bacteria; phylum Bacillota; class Clostridia; order Lachnospirales; family Lachnospiraceae; genus CANRIM01. The sequence continues at coordinate 7,098 of CANRGZ010000035.1, forward strand.
GCAGAGGACGATGATGAAAAAAAACAGAACCATATATCTTCGCTTCATGGCGCTTCGCTCCGTATCTCAATATTTTTTCATAGCTTAGCATACCTTTTTTTTATTGTATTTACAAGCGGTCTCTGTTAAACTGTTGAAAGAAAGGAAGGCGTACAGACCATGAAAAAGATATGTATGATACTGGCAGCGGGATTTGAAGAAATCGAAGCGCTGACTGTAGTGGATAATGTAAGGAGAGCAGGCATCGAAATCACAATGGCATCTTTGGGTGAGATACCGCTGGTGGAAGGATCCCATGGCATTCATGTCATGGCGGATGCCACACTGGAAAATGTGAACGTTACGGACTATGACATGCTGGTGCTGCCCGGCGGCGGTAAGGGTACCGAAAATCTGGCGGCAGCTCCGCAGGTGAAAGATGCACTGGACGAAATGCAGGAACACGACAGATATATCGCGGCCATCTGCGCCGCCCCCAGCGTACTGGGCAAGTACGGACTGCTGGAAGGAAAAACGGCCTGCTGCTATCCGGGGTTTGAAGACAAACTGACCGGGGCCAATGTGGTTTATGAAAATACCGTCCGGGACGGTAAGATCATTACCGGACGCGCCATGGGCGCAGCCATGGATTTTTCCCTGAAAATTATTGAAACACTGGAAGGCAAAGCAGCCGCGGACAAGGTTGCAGCCGGCATACTGTACAAGTCAGGAACGGAAGAATGAAGTGGTACAAAGCCCTTTTTGTAGGAGAGCGGGCCGCAGGCAAGACGGACAAAATTAAAGAACGCTTCCTGCAGGGCCGTAAATACAGAAATGTATTTTTTATTACGCTTCCGGCCAATCCGGAAAATATGCTGGATATTATTCCATACAATCTGGGCATGATAATAACATGGCGGGAACTTTCCGTGATCGGCGTCGCCGTGACCAGGCAGGAAGCGGTGCTGCTGACCGGACGTATCCTGCAAAGGGTCTATGATGAAACCCAGGATGTAAATGTGAAAGAATACTTTGCCGCAGAAGATTGTTGGAAAAACTGGCAGGCGTAAGGAGTCGGTATGACGGTTTTTTTACTCATTTTAAAAATTATCGGCTGTGTGATCGCTTTTCTGCTTCTGCTGCTGATCGCGGTATTAACGATTCCGGTTTTTTACCGGGGGTCTGTGGATTATGACGAAAGCTGCAGGGTCAATTTCCGGATGCGCTTTTTCTTCGGACTGCTGACAGCGACGTTCAGCACTGAAAAGACGCAGAGATTCCGGATTCGCATCTTTGGGATTCCCCTCCGTGGAAAAAAACATGCAAAGACCCCGCAGAAAAAGAAATCCGCCCCGGCGGATGCAGCAGGATCGCCGGATGTTCCCGCGGAACCGGTGAAAGACAATCCGCCGGATACGGAAACAGCAGGTAAAACAAAAAAAGCAGGGCGCAGTTCTGACGCCGCCGAAACAAAGGAACCGTTTCGGGATCGACTGGGCCGGTGGAAGGATTCCGTAAAAGAAAAATTCCGGAAATGTAAAACCACCGCGGACAAGCTGCGGCAGCTGAAGGCGATACTGGAAGAGGAAGAAACGGCTGCGGCGCTGCGGGAGACGAAAGCGCATACGCTGAAAATATTAAAGCATATCCGCCCGAGAGAATCCGATCTGACGCTGACCGTCGGACTGGACGACCCTGCGGATACCGGATTCCTGATGGCGGCGCTTTCCGCCGTATATCCGCTCTACGCAGACTGGGTAAAAATTGACGCAGTTTTTGACCGGAAAATCATCCGTATCAAAGGCTCCGTCAGAGGCCACATGGTCAACGCTTACGCTGCGTGGCATGTGCTTTTGACACTTCGGAATCAGAAAATCAGAGATATTATCAATCAAAACAGATAAGCGAGGTAGGATCAATGGAAAAAAACAGTTTTAAGGATACGGTGACTTCGCTGATCGAGGGCATGGATCAGTATTTTACCACGAAAACCGTGGTGGGCGAGGCCATTCATATCGACGGGACCATCGTGGTGCCGCTGGTGGACGTTTCCTTCGGCATCGGCGCAGGTACCATGGCACAGGACAAAAAGAACAATGGCGGCGGCGGTATGGGCGCAAAGATGACCCCCAGCGCCATGCTGGTGATCAATGAGGGAAAGGTGCGTCTGGTCAACGTCAGGCAGCAGGACGGCCTGACCAAGATCCTGGATATGGTGCCGGATCTGCTGGACCGCTTCAAAAAAGACGACAAGTCGGAAACGGCTGCAGCAGAAGAAGAAAAAAACACGGACTGACCTGCGTCGGACAGGCATAGTTTTTCACGGATGCGTCATAGCATAGTAGCATGAGATCCATTTGCCCGGAGGAAGGTATGAAACGACTTGGCGGACTGGCATTGCTGTGCATCGCATTCGGAATGATGCTGATGGTGTTTTTACCGGTCAATTTCTGGACAGTCAGCTGTATTATACTGCTGCTGTTGATCGGGTATAATCTGTTTTGCTGCGGCTGCAAATAGAAAAGAAAAAAAGTTCTTGCATTATAGGAATCATTTTGTTAAAATATTCATCGGTTCGGTCTGTATAAGGCCAATTCATGTCGATAAGGAGGTGCAAGAAGATGGCAAAATGCGCAATTTGTGAAAAATCGGTTCATTTCGGCAACGCTGTGAGCCATTCACACAGGAGATCAAACAAGATCTGGAAACCGAATGTAAAATCCGTCAGGGTTAAGGTCAACGGTGCCGCAAAGAAGATGTATGTCTGTACTTCCTGTTTAAGGTCAGGGAAAGTAGAACGTGCCTGAGAGGCAGTCAGAAATGCCGGTGAAAATGCTTCACCGGCTTTTTCTTTGTTTACTTTTTCAGTGATATGTAGTAGAATAAACTAACAGTTTTCCGGCTTTCTCTGCCGGAAACAAAATGAAAGCCGATGGATACAGGAGGTTTCCTCTGCATGAAAGGAAAGTATATTAGCCAGTTTGGAGATATTACGATCAATTCCAACGTCATAGCGACCTGCGCGGGCAGCGCCGCGGTGGAGTGCTTCGGGATCGTGGGAATGGCATGGGTCAACGTCAAGGACGGCATGGTGAAACTGCTGCGCCGGGACAGCTGGGGCAAGGGCATTTCCATTCAGTTCGAAAACAATCGGATCCTGATCGATTGCCACGTCATCGTAGCTTACGGGGTCAATATTCCTGCCGTAACGGAAAATCTCATTTCCAATGTAAAATACAAGGTGGAAGAAATCACCGGATTTGAGGTTGCGGAAGTCAATATTTACGTCGAAGGCGTTCGCGCGATTGATTAATGAGTATGGAGGAAAATAAAGTGTCTCTCACAACGATTAATGAGGTAGTTTTAGAGCGGATGTTTCTGACGGGCGCAGCCAATCTGGAAGCGCATAAAGATCGGATCAACGAGCTGAATGTATTCCCGGTGCCTGACGGAGATACGGGAACAAATATGACGCTGACGATTCTTTCCGCAGTCAAAGAGGTCAATGCTTTAACCAAACCGGATATCAGCGCCATTGCCAAAGCCGTTTCCATCGGATCGCTGAAAGGCGCCAGAGGCAATTCAGGCGTGATTCTTTCGCAGCTTTTGAGAGGCTTTGCAAAAGATATCGAACACTGCAGCAGTCTGGATACAAAGAAACTTGCGGCCGCATCACAGAAGGCCGTAGAAACAGCATATAAGGCCGTCATGAAGCCGAAGGAAGGCACAATCCTGACCGTGGCGAGAGAAGCCGCGGAAAAGGCCCAGGAGCTGGCCAAAACCATGAATGAAATGGAATCCTTCCTTGCGGCCGTGATCGAGCACGCCCAGGCAACCCTGGAAAAGACCCCCGATATGCTTCCGGTACTGAAGGAAGCCGGGGTGGTGGATTCCGGCGGGGAAGGCCTGCTTCGTTTCCTGCAGGGCATGTATGAGGGGCTCTGCGGCCGGGAAATCGTGGCGGAAAGGTCGTCCGTCAATACCAGCGCAGACCTGTATGCACCGGTAGAAGACGATTATACGGAAATTACGTTCGGTTACTGTACGGAATTTATTGTCAATCTGGACAAACCGCTTTCCGAGAAGGAAGAAAATAAATTAAAAGCGTTTCTGACATCTATCGGCGATTCCATCGTCTGTGTCAACGTGGATGATATCCTGAAAATCCATGTGCATACCGATGAACCGGGAAATGCGCTGCAAAAAGGACTTTCCTACGGATCTCTGTCCCACATTAAAATCGATAATATGCGGGAAGAGTATGAGGAACGCAGACAGAAGATGAAAGCGCAGGCGGAAAAAACAGAAGGGTCCGGGCCGAGAAAGAAATTCGGTTTTGTTTCCGTTGCCGCCGGCGAAGGTTTCGGAGAAATATTCAAAAATATCGGCGTGGATTCGCTGATCGAAGGCGGACAGACCATGAACCCCAGTACGGAGGATATGCTTTCCGCCATTGAAAGGGTGAATGCCGATACGGTTTTTATACTGCCAAACAATTCCAATATCATTATGGCAGCAGAGCAGGCGAAGGAACTGGTGACTGACAAACATATCGTCGTACTGCCCACAAAGACGCTGCCCCAGGGTATTTCGGCAATGATCGCCTTTATGAACGATCAGTCGCCGGAGGACAATGAAGCCGCGATGTTGGAGGCCATCGGCTGCGTGAAGTCCGGGCAGGTGACCTACGCGGTGCGGGATACCGCCATTGACGGCAAGGAAATCCATGAAAATGACATTATCGGTATCGGAGACGATACACTGGTGGCCGGCAGAGAGATCGAACAGACCACGGCGGATCTGCTGGAAGAGCTGATCGATGAGGACAGCGAACTGATCAGCATCTATTACGGTATTGATATCAGCGAGGAACAGGCCGGGGCGCTGCAGGAAGCGCTGGAAGCTTTGTATCCGGACTGTGACGTGGAACTGCAGTACGGCGGACAGCCGGTTTACTATTACATTGTTTCAGTCGAATAGCAAGCGCAGAGAGAGAATGCAAATGCAAAACTGCCTTTACATTCTCTTTTTACGGTCTGCATTATCTGCCGGCAGCAGGAGAGGCCGGAGGATCAGGGCATGATTTTTTTGAATGATTCGGTCAGAGAACTGCATAAAATCGGTCCGAAAACGGAGGCGCTGTACAATAAACTGGGTATTTACACCATCCGGGATCTGATCCGCTATTTTCCCAGAGATTATTTTATTTACGGGGAGCCGGCGGAACCGCCGCAGATGGAAGAAGGCCGGATCCTGGCGCTGGAAGGGGTTGTGGCTTCCGCACCGATGTCCAAACGGACCCAGCGGGGAGACATGGTGCTGCTCTGGTTTCGGACGGGGGATGTGTTGGTGCAGCTTCTGTGGTTCGGCATGCCGTATATCCGGTCCACGGTAAAGAAAAATATGCGCTTTGTGATGCACGGAAGGCTGGAAAGCAAAAACGGCAGATATCAGATGATCCATCCGAGGGTGTTTACACCGGCGGATTATGAAAAAGTAAAAAATAAGATGCTTCCGGTGTATCGCCTGACCAAAGGCCTGACCAATAAGCTGATCACGGAGACCATGAGGGAAGCACTGGAGATTTTTCGGGCCTCTGCGGAATATGACATGGAATGCCTGCCCTTCGGACTGGAAAAGGAGCACGGGCTGATTCCCTTCGGGGAAGCGGTATGCACGCTGCATTTTCCGGCGGATGAAGCCGCGTTTTTAAAGGCGCGCAGACGGTTTGTATTTGAAGAGCTGTTTTTCTTTCAATATGGTTTAAAGCAGCTGGAAAAGGAACAGCCGACGCGGTACAACCTGTATCCCGTCACGGATTTTTCCCTCTGCCGGGAATGGCTGGAAACCCTTCCCTTTACACCCACGCAGGATCAGTACCGGGCTATGGAAGCGGTCAAAGCGGATCTTCAGGGTTCGAAGACCATGCGGCGGATGCTGCAGGGCGATGTAGGCTCCGGAAAAACACTGGTAGCATTTTACGCGGCCCTGGCGGCCTGTGCCAACGGGTATCAGGCGGCGGTGATGGCGCCTACGGAGGTGCTGGCAAAACAGCATTATGAAACCTGTTCGGCCTGGTGCAGTCAGCTGCGCAGGCAAATTCGGGTGGTACTTCTGACCGGTGCATTAAAGGCGAAGGAAAAGGCGGAAGTTTACAGGCAGATTGCTTCCGGAGAGGCACAGCTGGTCATCGGTACCCATGCAGTGATTCAGGATGCGGTGACCTTTCATCAGCTGGCGCTGGTGGTCATCGATGAACAGCACCGGTTCGGCGTGGTGCAGCGGGCGGCGCTGACAGAAAAAGGGGCGCAGGTACATTCGCTGTATATGACAGCAACGCCGATTCCAAGAACCCTGGCACTGCTGCTGTACGGCAACACCGATATTTCAGAGCTGGCGGAAAAACCGGCGGACCGCCTTCCCATTAAAAACTGCATGATTCCGTTTTCCAAACGAAAAACGGCATTTCAGTTTATATACAAAGAGATTGAAAACGGGCACCAGGCATTTATCATTTGCCCGATGATCGAAGAAAATGAGATGTTTCCCTGTGAAAACATCGAGGATTATCAGAAGCAGGTGCGGGCCTTTTTTGGGGCGAAAGCAAAGACCGGCATCCTGCACGGCCGGATGGGCGCCGAAAAGAAAGAGGAGATTATGGCGGCATTTGCTGCCGGAAAGATCGATATTCTGATCTCTACCACTGTCATTGAAGTGGGTATCGATATTCCCAATGCAACGGTAATGATGATTGAAAATGCGGAGCGCTTTGGTTTAAGCCAGCTGCATCAGCTGCGGGGCCGGGTCGGCAGAGGTAAGGCACAGTCCTATTGTATCTTTGTCAATGCTGCGGATACGAAAGACAGCAGAGAGCGGCTTGAAGTGCTGGTACGGTCCAATGACGGCTTTTATATTGCCGGAGAAGATTTGAAACTGCGGGGCCCCGGCGAGCTCTTCGGCTGCCGGCAGAGCGGAGAAATGGACTTTGTGTTTGCCGACATTTACCGGGACAGCGATATCCTTTCCGCCGTATCCGACGCGGCGCAGAAAGCGTGTTCACAAACTCTTTCAGAGGTGGACGGGATGCGGATTTCAGATGGCCTGATGAAGTTTGGAAATCATGAAATCCAGACCATATGAAAATTCCGGAAATACCTGAAAAATCTGGACTGTTGCGTTTTCAGGCGGTTTTTGATACAGTAACTGCAGGAGAAAAACAAATATCAAAACAAAAGGAAAAAATATGCAAAAGATTTTGTTTTTCAAAAAAATTTTATATACTGTTCTCGCTGTTCTTTCTGTAGTGCTGGTCATACTGATCTGTACGCAGGTGCCAAAAGAAAAAAACCATACTTCCAAAGATCAGCAGACGGCAGAAACGCCAAAGAAAGACACAGACGAGTCCAGAATCGAGGAAGCGGGGCTGCTTGCCTCAGGATACGATTATGAAGCCGCGATCGCATTGTTAAGGGAAGTTCAGGGAGAGGAGAAGAAGGCCGAAGCTGCGGCGCTGATCTCTGATTATGAAGCAAAACAGGGGATGCTGGTGGAATTTCCCGTCGATCAGGTGACGCATGTCTTTTTTCATACGCTCCTTTCCGATTATCAGCGGGGCTTTGACGGAGATTACAGAGCCGACGGGTATAATCAGGTCATGACGACGGTGGATGAGTTTCAGAAGATCATTCAGCAGATGTATGAAAAGGGCTTCGTGATGGTGGATATCCATGATCTCGCCGGATACGTCCCGGATGCGGAGGGCAATCCGGTCTGGACAGAGAAGAAGATCATGCTTCCTCCCGATAAAAAGGCTTTTGTTCTGTCCCAGGATGACGTTTGCTACTATGAATATATGGAAGGGGACGGATTTCCGTCTTCCCTGTGTATCGATGAAAAGGGAAATATTACCAATCGGTATGTGAAAGCAGACGGAAAGACGGTTTACGGTGCTTATGATGTGGTGCCGCTGATTGAGGAATTTGTGAAAGAACATCCGGATTTTTCCTATCACGGGGCCCGGGGGCTTCTGGCGCTGACCGGCTACAACGGCGTGCTGGGATATCGGACGGACGACGAGTACCGGGACAAACTGGGCGAGAAAGCCTGGCAGAAGCAGATTGCAGAGGCAAAAAAAGTCGCGGACAAGCTGAAGCGTATGGGATGGGGCTTCGCCAGCCACAGCTGGGGCCACATCAACATGAAGAGCTGTTCCTATGATAATTTCGTAACGGACAGTGATAAATGGGAAGCGCGGGTGAAGCCGATCATCGGCGAATGCGACGTGCTGATTTATCCCTTCGGCAGCGATATCGGCAGCTGGACGCCCTATGATGCTTCCAATGACAAATATAATTATCTGCGGGGCAAAGGCTTCCATTATTTCTGTAATGTAGACGGCTCTACGCCGGCCTGGGTGCAGAATGCGGAGGGCTGTCTGCGGCAGGGCAGACGCAATCTGGACGGATACCGGATGTATTATGACATGGTCAACGACGATGTGGATTATCTGTCAGATCTGTTTGACGTCAATTCGGTATTTGACCAGCATCGGCCGGTGCCGGTGCCTGAAATGTAGTATAAAAGTGAACAGATGATTTTGTACTGTTTTTGAAAATAAATTAAAAATCAACGCGTAATTTAGCTGGCGATTTGTGGAAAATGTCTTAAAAAAGTTGACATGCTTTATAAAATATGCTACTCTCAAAAACAGTTCGTTATAAAATGTTTTATGTCGGAAGGTTGGAATGTTTGTGAAAAATAATAAAAATCTGCATTCTGATTTATCAAACGCAAATCATCCTGTATCTTCGTCGTTTCCAGACGGAGGCGCAGAGCGAATGATTGGATTTAAAAACTGGAAAGTCAAAGCGATTTATTTGGCAATTTATGACCTGTTTTCAGTGAATTTTGCCTATTTTCTGGCATTGTGGCTGCGCTTTGACTGCATGTATTCCTCGATTCCGGCAAACTATCTGTATGCGTGGAAAGCTTTTGCCCCGGTATATTCGATTATTACGATTTCGGTGTTCTGGTTCTTAAGCCTGTACAAAAGTATCTGGAAATTTGCAAGCTATACGGAACTGTCCCGGGTGATGATTGCTTCGGTGATTATCAATATCGTGCATGTGACAGGTATGACCTGTCTGATTCAGCGAATGCCGGTTTCCTATTACATATTCGGAACGATCATACAGTTTTTCATGACGCTGGGTATTCGTTTTTTCTATCGCTTTATTGTACTGGAACGCAATTTGCGCGCAAAACGGGAAAAGGATCTGACGGCGACCCGGGCCATGCTGATCGGCGCCGGCAACGCCGGACAGATGATTCTGCGCAGCCTGTTGAACTCGGACAGGGACAATATCAGGGTCTGCTGTATCATTGACGACGATCCCAACAAATGGGACAGATATCTGGACGGTATTCCCATTGTGGGCGGCCGGAACGTCATTATGTCCAGTGTTGAAAAATACCGGATTGAGCGGATTTTTATTGCGATTCCCAGTGCCGGTGAGGAAAACAAAAAAGAAATTCTGAACATCTGCAAGGAGACGGGCTGCGTCCTGAAAAATCTGCCGGCGATGTATTATCTGATCGATGATCAGGTGACTGTCAGCGACATGCAGGACGTGGACGTGGAAGATCTGTTGGGCCGAAAACCAATCCGGGTCAACATGGATGAGATTTTCCAGGAGATCAAGGGAAAATGCATTCTGGTGACAGGCGGCGGCGGTTCCATCGGCAGCGAGCTCTGCCGTCAGATTGCAGGGCATGAACCGAAGCAGCTGGTGATTTTTGATATTTATGAAAATAATGCCCATGAAATTCAGATGGAGCTGCAGGACAATTATCCGGAGCTGAATCTGGAGGTACTGATCGGGTCGGTGAGAGACAGCAGAAAAATCAATCAGGTCTTTGCGAAGTATCGGCCGGATATCGTCTATCATGCCGCTGCGCACAAGCATGTGCCGCTGATGGAGTACAGTCCCTGCGAGGCCATTAAAAACAACGCCATCGGTACTTACAAGACCGCTTACGCGGCCATGACCAACGGCTGCAGGAAATTTGTGCTGATTTCCACGGACAAGGCAGTGAATCCCACCAATATCATGGGGGCCAGCAAACGTCTGTGCGAAATGATCATACAGACCTTTGCCAAGATGGTGCGGGAAGACAGGACAGACGAATTGCCGATCTTACGCGCCCATGCGGAGGACGAACTCAGCGATATGGTTGCAGTACCGAAAGTACAGGAAAAACCATGTACAGAGTTTGTTGCGGTACGTTTCGGCAATGTGCTGGGCAGCAACGGCTCTGTCATTCCGCGGTTTAAGCAGCAGATTGAAAAGGGCGGTCCTGTAACCGTCACCCATCCGGATATTATTCGTTATTTCATGACCATTCCGGAGGCTGTATCTCTGGTGCTGCAGGCGGGCGCCTATGCAAAAGGCGGCGAGATTTTTGTACTGGATATGGGTACGCCGGTGAAAATTGATACACTGGCCCGAAATCTGATCAAGCTGTCCGGCTTAAAACCGGATGTTGATATTGAAATCAAGTATATCGGACTGCGTCCAGGGGAGAAACTCTACGAAGAGAAGCTGATGCAGGAAGAGGGTATGCGTACCACGCCCAATCACCTGATTCATATCGGCAGGCCGATTGATATTGATACAGAAAAGTTCCTGTCGCAGCTGCATGAACTGATGATAGAAGCTTATAAAGATAATGACAGAATGTGTGAGCTGGTGGCTGAGGTTGTGCCGACCTACCATCCCAGTGGGGCAGGCGGCTGCACAGTCAAAGATAAAACCTATGAAGCACTGGTGGAGTCGATGCAGGAAAGTGCAATCAATGAGGCGGCTGCCGGTGCGGAAGCGTAAGGCAGCCGGAAAGGCGCTTTTGGGATATCAGGGGATTGTTCCGTGCTGTGCACTTTTACAATCCCACTACATGGATTTCGAATGTTGGGGCGGGTGAAAGAAGTTTTCTTTTTGCCAAATATCTATAACTAGTTAAAATTTCCGCTTGACATACCAGATATAGAAAGATATGATAGGTGAAGTACGGGATTTCTTCTTATATTTGATTTCATGTCAGGAAAATCCGTACAATGCAGTCGGTCATGTATGTACCCGAAATTTTTTTTGAGAACAAATGAAAAATTTCGGGTATT
>CANRGZ010000036.1 GCA_947630295.1 uncultured Lachnospiraceae bacterium
GCCTTCAGGACTCTGATTCCCTTTTCCCAATCCTTCATTGTCCGCCCCGCAGTCTTATAATACATCGGCAAAATGGACTCGCAGCTTTTTATAAACGGTGGTGCCGATCAGGAAAACGATCACCGTCACCGCCCAGAAGTACAGCGAATATTTCCATTTTTCGAAGAACCACGCCTTTTCCAGCAGCGCGTCCCGATATCCGCTTACAATATAGTAAAACGGATTGAACTTCATAATAAACTGTTTGTCTCCCAGCATCTGTACTTCCCACATGATGGGCGTCAGCCAGATCCCGACCTGCAGAAAAATGGAAATGATCTGTCCGAGATCCTTGAAAAAAATCACAATGGCGCTGGTCATATAAACGAGGCCCAGCACAAAAACGAACATACAGAAGCTGTAATAAATCACCTGAATATCGTAAATATCCGGATAATACCCGTAAAGCGCAAAAACAAAAATCGTAAACACAACAAAAAACGCATGTACAAACAGGGCGGAGATTACCTTCACCACCGGCAGAATGCTGATCTTAAAGACCACTTTTTTGACCAGATAGGAATATTCCATAAAACAGTTGGTCCCTGAAATCAGCGCCTCCTGAAAATAAAACCAAGGCACGATACCTGAAAGCAGATACAGCACATAGGGATACTTGGCCGAGGTTACCGAACGGAAACCCACCTGAAACACAAACCAGTACACCAGTACCGTAATGATCGGCTGAATAAACGCCCAGATAATGCCCAGATAATTGCCTGCGTATTTTGTTTTAAAATCATTTTTGGCAAGCCGCAGCATCAGTTCCCGATTTGCCAGAACTTCTTTGAACAGCTTCATTGTGCCTCCTTTTCCATTTGAAGTTCCTTCATATAGCGGGCAAGCGCATCCTGCCAGGAGGGAAGCCTGTGAAATCCGTTTTCTTCGAGTTTATCCTTGGACATCCGGGAATTCTTTGGTCTGGGCGCTTTCGCTCCGTACTCCTCCGTAGTCACCGGAATGATTTTCACCTGCATGCCGGCATTTTCAAAAATGGCTGCTGCAAATTCCGCCCAGGAGCAGATGCCTTCATTGGTGGCATGATAAATGCCGTACTTGTCTGTCTGAATCATATCTGCCAGCAGCACCGCCAGATCTGCCGTATAGGTGGGAGAACCGATCTGGTCATCCACTACCGTCAGCGTATCATGGGTTTCTCCCAGCCGAAGCATGGTTCTGACGAAGTTACTGCCGTTGATGCCAAACACCCAGGAGATCCGGACAATAAAGTACCGATCCAGGATTTCCTGTACCTTCTGTTCTCCCGCCAGCTTGGTCCGGCCGTAAGCGCCTGCCGGTCCCGTTGCATCCTCCGGCTTATAATATGCCTCCCCATCTCCCGGAAAGACATAATCGGTGCTGATATAAAGCATCTTGATATCCAGATCTTTACAGACTGCGGCGATATTGCCCGGTCCTTCCGCATTGACGCGATAACAGAGTTCCTCGTTGTCCTCCGCCTTGTCTACGGCCGTATACGCAGAACAGTGAATCACCGCGTCCGGCGCTGCCGCCGAAATAAAGTCCCTTGTGGCCACCGGATCCGTGATATCAAATTCGTCAATATCCGCACCGATGCCTTCGATGCCGCGCCGCGCCAGCTCCTTCATCACATCGTATCCCAGCTGTCCTTTTACGCCTGTTACTAATACTTTCATATTCAACCTCTATCTGTTTGCATACATTTTTTCATAGTAATTCTGATATTCTCCGGAAATAATGGTTTCCCACCAGGTCCGGTTGTCCAGATACCACCGGATCGTCTTTTTGATGCCGTCCGCGAACTTCGTCTCCGGCAGCCAGCCCAGCTCATTGTGAATCTTGGTGGGATCGATAGCATAGCGCATATCATGTCCCTTTCTGTCTGTTACAAAGGTAATGAGACTTTCCGGCTTACCCAGTTCCCTGCAGATCAGCTTGACGATATCGATATTTTTCATTTCATTGTGTCCGCCGATGTTGTACACCTCGCCGACGCGGCCTTTGTGGATCACCAGATCGATGGCCTTGCAGTGATCCTCCACATAGAGCCAGTCCCGTACATTCAGTCCCTGGCCGTATACAGGCAGCGGCTTGTCATTCAGTGCATTGGCAATCATCAGCGGAATCAGTTTTTCCGGAAAATGATACGGCCCGTAATTATTGGAACAGCGGCTGATGCTCACCGGAAGTCCGTAAGTTCTGTGATACGCCAGTACAAGCAGATCAGCGGCAGCTTTGGAGCTGCTGTAAGGACTGCTGGTATGGATCGGCGTTTCCTCGGTAAAGAACAGATCCGGCCGGTCCAGCGGCAGATCGCCGTACACTTCATCGGTAGAAACCTGATGATACCGCTGAATGCCGTACTTGCGGCAGGCGTCCATCATCACCGCTGTACCCATGATATTGGTCTGCAGAAAGATGCCCGGATCCTCAATGGACCGGTCCACATGGCTTTCCGCAGCAAAGTTCACAACCATATCCGGATGTTCTTCCTCAAACAGCCGGTATACGGCGTCCCGGTCGCAGATATCCGCTTTCACAAAGCGAAATTTCGGGTTGTCCATCACCGGTTCCAGTGTGGAAAGATTGCCTGCATATGTAAGTTTATCCAGACAGACAATCCTGTATTCGGGGTGTTTCTTCAACATATAAAAGATAAAATTGCTTCCGATAAATCCGGCGCCGCCGGTTACGATAATCGTCATTTCTTTGTTCCTCTCTTTTTCTGTGTTTAAAAATCAATATCCGAATCCTTATACAAAGGGGCGTTTTTGTCTTTTTCGGAAAGAATGGGATTTTCAATGCCCCAGTCGATGCCGAAGGCCGGATCGTCAAACCGGACAGACCGGTCAGACGAAGGATCATAATAATTGTCCGCCTTATATAAAAATTCCACCTCATCGGTCAGTGTCAAAAATCCGTGCAGACATCCCCGGGGAATCAGAAACTGCCGGTTATTCTCGGGCGAAAGCTCCACCGCCGCCCATTTCATATAGGTCGGGGAATCCTTTCTGACGTCCACTGCCACATCCAGTACCCTGCCTTTGGTGCAGCGTACCAGCTTGGCCTGGGCGGAAGCCCCCGCCTGACAATGCAGTCCGCGAATAGTTCCCTTCACACTGGAATAGGAATGATTGTCCTGCACAAACTCATAAAACAAACCGGCGTCTTCCATTTTCTTTTTCGACCAGCTTTCCATGAACCAGCCTCTGTTGTCGCCGAATTTCTGTGGTTCAATGATAAAAACGTCTTTTACATCCGTCGCTATGATATGCATAAGCCTTCCTCCTACTCGTATTTATATTTGCCATTGGCCACGTTCTGCAGATGCTTGCCGTAAGCGGATTTCCCATAAAGCTGCGCCGCCTCCAGCAGCTGCTCTTTGCCGATCCACCCGTTCATGTAAGCAATCTCTTCAATCGCCGAAATCTTAATGCCCTGCCGGTCTTCCACAACCCGCACAAAATCCGTAGCCTCCGCCAGAGATTCCACGGTGCCGGTATCCAGCCACGCATAGCCTCTGCCCATGGTCACCACATTTAAACTGCCGTCTTCCAGATACATCCGGTTCAGATCGGTGATTTCCAGTTCTCCCCTTGCCGAAGGTTTCACCTGCTTGGCAAAATCAACCACCCGGTTGTCATAGAAATACAGGCCGGTAACACAGTAGTTTGACTTTGGATGCTCCGGTTTTTCTTCAATGGAAATGGCCCTGCCTTCCTTGTCAAATTCCACGATACCGAACCGCTCCGGATCATCCACATAGTAACCGAAAATCGTGGCGCCCTTTTCATTGGCCGCCGCGGTTTTTAAGTGCCGTCTAAGTCCGTTGCCATAAAAAATATTATCTCCCAGAATCATCGCGCAGGCAGAACCGGCGATGAACTCTTCCCCAATCAGAAAGGCCTGGGCCAGTCCGTCCGGTGAAGGCTGCACGGCATAGCTCAACCTGATGCCGAAATGACTGCCGTCTCCCAGAAGCTTTTCAAACAGCGGCAGATCCTGCGGCGTGGAAATAATCAAAATATCACGAATTCCTGCCAGCATCAGCGTTGCAAGCGGATAATAAATCATCGGTTTGTCGTATACCGGCAGCAGCTGCTTACTGGTCACAATCGTCAGCGGATACAGGCGTGTGCCGGATCCTCCCGCAAGTATAATTCCTTTCATAACTATGCTTCCTCCTTTGTTTTTTGTATGATGCGCATATCGTTTTCCACCATCCGGTCCACCATTTCCTCGAAAGAAATTTCCCGTTTCCAGCCGAGCTTGCTTTCCGCTTTTCTGCAGTCTCCCAGAAGCAGTTCCACATCTGCCGGCCGGAAAAATGCCGGATTCACCGAAACTCTGACAATACCCGCAGCATCGATTCCCTTTTCATCTACGCCTTCGCCCTGCCAGGTGAGGGGAAGTCCCGCCCGCTTAAACGCGGCGTCCGCAAAATCTCTGACGGTTCTGGTTGTGCCGGTACTGATGACATAATTGTCCGGCGCATCCTGCTGCAGCATCAGCCACATAGCGCGTACATAATCCTTTGCATGTCCCCAGTCCCGCTTCGCAGAAAGATTGCCCAGTTCGATATGATCGATCAGGCCGTAACGAATCCTGGCAGCTCCGTCCGTAATCTTCCGGGTGACAAATTCATACCCTCTGCGCTCGGATTCATGATTGAACAAAATGCCCGAGCAGGCGAACATTCCGTAGCTTTCTTTATAATTCTGTGTAATCCAGTGTCCGTACAGCTTGGCAATGCCGTAGGGACTTCTTGGATAAAAGGGCGTATTTTCATTCTGAGGCGTTTCCACCACCTTGCCAAACATTTCACTGGTTGACGCCTGGTAAAATCTGGCCTGGGGCCGGATCAGCCGGATGGCTTCCAGCATATTCGTAACGCCGATGGCGTCAATGTTGGCAGTCTCCACCGGCGTATCCCAGGAGGTAGCCACAAAGGACTGCGCCGCCAGATTGTACACCTCATCCGCCTTGCTGATTTTCATAGCCTGCACCAGAGAAGTCAGATCCGTCATATCTGCGTAAATCAAATGCAGCCGATCCACAAGATGGGACACGTTGCCATAGTCCAGTTTGCTCTTTCTCCGGATAATTCCGTATACCTCATAGTCCTTTTCGAGCAGCAGCTCCGCCAGATAAGAGCCGTCCTGACCCGAAATCCCTGTAATCAACGCATGTTTTTTCATCTGTCTGTTTCCTCGCATAATAATATGTAGCGGCACGCGCGCCTATCCTTCGCTGCGTTGCTCGGTTTCCAGCCGCTCCGCTATTTTTTTCACGTCCTGCGCCCGGTCCTTCGGGCAGACCAGCAGCGCGTCCTCCGTGTCAATCACCATCAGATCTTCACAGCCGGTGACAGCCACCAGCCGTTTCCCCGCCGAAACGATACATCCCTTCGAATCCTGTACCATGGCATTGCCACGAATGGCGTTTCCCTCCGTATCCTTCGGCAGCATCAGCGCCAGTGCGTCCAGACTTCCCACATCGTTCCAGCCGCAGTCGCAGGGCAGGACGTACACCTCTTCCGCTTTTTCCATAATCCCGTAATCCACCGAAATATTTTCCAGCAGCGGATACACGCTTTCCAGCCGTCCAGCCTCATATTTCGTGCCGATGTCGTCATACAGCTTCATCATTTCTTCATACATGGCAGGCAGATGCGCCTGATATGCGGCCAGTATGGAAGAGATCTTCCATACAAAAATTCCGGCGTTCCAGAGATAATTTCCGGAGGAAAGATAGCTTTCGGCCGTTTCCCTGTCCGGTTTCTCTCGGAATGCCGCCGCCCGGTATGCTGCCGTCTTCGGCAGTTTTTCTCCGCAGGCAATATATCCGTACCCGGTGGCCGGACAGTCCGGTTTGATGCCGATGGTCACCAGTCCGTCTGTTTTTCTCGCAATGCCAATCGCCTCTTTGATACAGGCCCGGTACGCCTCCTCATCTGCAATAAAATGATCCGCGGGCAGGACGCACATCACGGCTTCGCCGTATTTCTTTTTCAGCATCAGCGCCGCATACAGAATGCAGGGTGCCGTGTTGCGCCTGGCCGGCTCCGCCAGCACATGTCTTTTGGAAATTCGCGCCGCCAGCAGTTTTTTTATCAGTTTTTCCTGCGCCGCATTGGTCACAATATAGGCGTTTGTCCGGCTGATGACAGGTTCCATTCGAAGAATCGTATCGTTCAGCATAATATCCCTGCCGCTTAAATTCAGCAGCTGTTTCGGATATTCCTGTCTGGACAGCGGCCAGAAACGGCTGCCGCCGCCCCCCGCCATGACCACCGTAAATGCTCTCATTTTCGCCCGTCGCTTTCTCCGCGCAAAAACCGCGCGTATGCATCCATAATATAATCATACAGCTCTCTGCGGAAGCGTTCTTCCGAAAACCTTTCCGCATTCGCCGTCATATCTTCTTCTGAAAAGTGCATGTTTTCAAACCGCTGCACCGCCTCTGTCAGAGATTCCACGCTTTGCTCCGGAAACAGTACGCCGGTCTTCCCGTCGATCACCGTTTCGCAGGCGCCGCCTTTGCCAAAAGCGATCACCGGTTTTCCGCAGGCCTGGGCCTCCACCGGCGTAATGCCGAAATCCTCCTCCCCCGGAAACAGGAAGGCTTTGCACCGCTGCATATAGGAAAGCAATTCGTCGTCGGAGACTCTGCCCAGCAGCTTCACATTGCTGCCGGAAAGGGCTTTGATTTTTTCATATTCGGAACCGCCGCCGATAATATACAGCGGCTTGTTCAGTTTTGTAAACACCTCCGCCGCCAGATCAATCCGCTTATAGGGGACCAGCCGGGAGGCGGCCAGATAAAAGTCTTCCTGCGCGCCGGTGGGTACAAACATGTCTGTGCGTACCGGCGGATAGATCACATGGGAACTCCTGTGATAATGCCGCCGGATCCGGTCCGCCACATTGTTGGAATTGGCAATGAACTGATCGACTCTGTCCGAACTTTCAAAATCCCATTTTCGAATGCCCGGCATCACCAGGCCGATGTACTTCCGTGCCAGAAAACTCTTTTCCGAAACATATTCGTCATAAAAATCCCAGGCGTAGCGCATCGGCGTATTGCAGTAGCAGATATGAAAGGTCTCTTTCCGGGTCTTCACACCCTTGGCACAGCAGGTGCTGGAAGAAATCACCAGATCATAGTCTGACAGGTCGAAGCGCTCAAAGGCCCTCGGCATCAACTGCAGATACGAGGAATATTTTTTTTTCGCGAAGGGCATATGCTGCAGAAACGACGGCCGGATATCCATTTCCCGGAAATCCTCTGGCATATTTTCCGCATCATATACGCTTGTATAAATCGGTGCATCGGGAAACAGCGAATGCATGATTCGAATGATGCTTTCCGCGCCGCCGTATACCGACAGCCAGTCATGAACGATTGCTGTTTTCATCAGATGACTCGTCTCCCATAAAGGTCTCAATAATAAACCGCGGCCGTTCTTTTGTCTCCAGATAAACCTTGCCGATGTATTCTCCGATTACACCGGTACTGATCAGCTGCAGCGCCCCGATGGCCCAGATGGAAACAATCAGGCTTGTCCAGCCCGGCACGGTATAACCAATAAAGTGCCGGACCAGAAAATAGATGACCATCGCAATACTGACAAACAGCATCACAATACCCAGGGTAATAATCATACGAATGGGCCGGATACTTAAGGATGTAATTCCCTCAAAAGCAAAAGCCAGCATTTTTTTCAGCGGATACTTGCTTTCTCCGGCAAATCGCTCCGCCCGTTCATAATATACCACATCTGTTTTGTATCCGATCATCGGAACGATACCCCGGAGAAACAGGTTGACTTCCTTAAATTCAAACAGTGAATGCAGCGCCCGGTTGCTTAACAGCCGGTAATCGGCATGATTGTATACCACATCCGCCCCCAGTTTGCTCATCAGACGATAAAATGCAAGCGCTGTGTTTTTTTTGAAAAAACTGTCCTTTTTCCGGGAACTTCTGACGCCGTAAACCACTTCCGCCCCGGCATTGTACTTCTCGATAAAGGCGTCGATGGCATTAATATCATCCTGCAGATCCGCGTCCATACTGATCACCGCGTCTGCCTTATCCATGGCGGCGGAAAGCCCCGCCAGCAGTGCATTCTGGTGTCCCCGGTTTCTGGACAGCTTAACGCCCCAGAAAAGCGGATCTTCCTGATGCAGCGCTGCGATCAGCTCCCATGTTTTGTCTTTGGAGCCGTCGTCTACAAAAATCACCCGGCTGCTTTCGGAAATCATGCCTTCCTTCTGCAGCTCGGACATCTTGACTTTCAGCCGTTTTGACGTTTCCGGAAGCACGGCTTCCTCATTATAACAGGGTATGACAAGAAATAATTTCATTCGTATTGCACCTCCAGATAAACAGCACTTCCCCGGCACTATTTATGTCCCGGGGAAGTATTGATTATTCACCTAAACCGCCTTCTATCAGCATCACAAGTTTCCGCATGGCTTCCGCTTCATCTTCTCCGTCGCACCGCAATGTGATCACGTCTCCGCACTTCACACAGGCGCCCAGTACGCTCAATACACTCTTTGCATTTGCGGTGGTTTCTCCGTGTGAAAAGCTGATAGCAGCGTTAAACTGCATCGCCGTCTTACATAAGATCCCTGCCGGACGCAGATGCAGTCCGGAAGGATTTTTGATTTTCAGTTCTCGTTCTATCATTTTATGCCTCCATACTCTAAGCCGCGCCTACCGGGTCAGCATCAAAGAGATCCAGGTCTCGTCGGTCTGCATGCCGGAGGGAACCGTAATTTCCGCCTGAATCTGCTGTTTCCCGACCCCAAGTCCGTTTGCATCCAATACGATCTTAATATCTTTTTCCGTGATTTTTTCGAGATCCTCTTTGATTCCCAGTACTTTGATAGGAATGGTCTGCAGCTGATTTCCATTTTCATCCACGAAGCTGTAGCTCAGTCCGGTGCGCAGATTCTTCACCGTCACGTCGCCCACCGGCACATCCAGGATCTTTTCATTCAGCTTTTTGATCAGGACTTTGACCTTGACGTTTCCGCCGTCCGCGCTCAGGATTTTGATATTATCGGGCAGATACTGCTCCACGTTAATGGTCTTTTCCAGATTTTTGTCCAGCCCCGTAACATCCAGTTCCTCCGCCGGAACAGCGATGCCAGCCAAATTGGCAATGTCCGCAGACTGTCCGCAAATCGTAATGACCTCCGGATCCGAAGTAATGCTGATAGCGCCATAGCCCAGCGCCGGCGTACCCGACGTCGTAAACTTCAAATCGATGGTCTTGGTGGGCAGGAAGCCGGCTGTCACCAGAATATCCTCGTCACTGAAGCTGATGCGGTCACGGGGAACCTCCGCGCCTTTGGCGTCCAGCAGAGTAACCCGGCAGTTGGACTGCAGCGTTTCAAAACAGCCGTCCACATTCAGACTCGCCGTCACCCGGGCCACTTTGGACATCACCGAGGCAGGTCCGCTGATGGTGATCTGATTGGGCGAGGCGCTGACCTCTCCCACTGCATACCCGGTCATGGGAATTCCCTCCGGCGTCAGCTCCACCGTAATCTGCCTGGTAATCAGGTCTTCCGTTTCCAGCTTCAGATATTTATGATCCAATGCGATATTTTCAACTTTTCTCTTGCCTGACGTGGCCTTGATTTCCACTTCCTGGCTGGCGTTTCGTTCCGAAAGATCCGCGATGATGGAAAAATCCGCTGTATCCAGATCGGACAATACAGACCGCGGCGCCGTTACTGTCAGCGTCACCAGATCGGTATTGTCCGCCACCGTATAAACCAGGCCGTCCTCCGTGACAGATTCTTCATTGCGCAGCGTCACCGGAACATCATAAAATTTGGTGGTCGTTACCGGATCGTTGATCTCCACGACGGCGATCCAGACAATGACCGCGATGATAATCGCAAGAATTTTCAAACCGATATTATTAGTCAGCGCTTTTCTCATGATTTCTTCCGCCTCCTAATCTTTTTGGGTACTCTTTCCTGCGTTTTGTTCTGATTTGCCACCAGATAAGAGCGCAGCTGCTCCTTATCCAGATCCCGGTACAGCCTTCCAGCAATAGCCACGGATATACCGCCGGTTTCCTCTGAAACCACGACGGTAATGGAATCGGAAATCTCGCTGATGCCCACGGCCGCCCGGTGTCTTGTTCCCAGTTCCTTGCTGATCATCATATTATCCGACAGGGGCAGATAACAGGTTGCCGAATCAATTCTTTCGTTTTTAATGATCACCGCGCCGTCATGCAGCGGCGTATTGTGTTCAAAAATATTCATGATCAGCTGGGCGGACACCACCGCATCGATGCTGATTCCGGTATTTTCATACTCGCCCAGGCTTTCCTGCCGCTGAATGACAATCAGCGCGCCGGTATTGTGCCGGGACATATCCACACAGGCGTTGATCACCTCATGAATCATCTGCCCGCTGTAATACTGACCTTCATTTTTATTGCTTTCAAACGGGAAAAGCCAGGTCAGGACATTTCTGTGTCCCAGATGTTCCAGACCCTTGCGCAGTTCCGGCTGGAACATAATGATAATAAAGATAAAACCGATGTTGATGGCCTTTCCTGCCAGCCACAGAATGACATCCATCTGCAGCACATAAGCAATCAGCAGAAAAATCATCAGCAGAAACAGGCCCCGCATCAATGCCCAGGCTCTGGTATTTCTGATCCAGACCATCAGTTTATATATGATAAAAACGAGAATAATAATCTCTAAAATATCCGAATATGTGATCTTCGGCAGAAACAGGCCGTGACCGTATAAATATTTATCCGCTAATTCGGTAAGTTTTGCCAATTCTATTTCCCTTCTTCATGCAGTTCCCGCCGTCTGTGCACACTGCCCTGGGGTGTCCGGTTCGCGGGCATATGCTTTTTGGGAATTGCTTTGACATAATAATAATAATCATCGTCCTCAAACTGTACGATTTCCACCCGCTGATAATCAAAATCTCTCGTAAAAATCAGAACCGCCACACAAATCAGCAGGGAAAACACCAGACTGATCAGCGCAGATACCAAAGACGCCTGCGTTTTTAAAATCAGCGCGCCTGCCACCCGAATCACAAAATCCAAAAGCAGGCCGCCGATAACAGAAAGAATCCATACGTAATTGATTTTCAGCTTGCGAAGCAGAAATACCGCCAGTATGGTCAGCGCCGAAGCGGCCACTGCCAGAAACATCGCTTTGTTGTAAAACACACTTTCGATGACGATGCGGAACCGGTCGATCATACTGCCTGCTTCCGACTGACTGACTGCCAGATACGGGGCGACTCCGGAAAGCGTATAATATAAAAATGTCCCGCAGGCCACCGGCACCATTGCCACGGGCCCAAGAAACAGTCCCGCAAGCACTGCCGGCACCGGTCCCAGATGCAGACCGCAGGCAAGCAGGGAAAGCCCGATCAGATATGCGTTTTCCGGTGAAAACTGCATATACAGGAGCAGTATCACCAACATGGAAAACACAAATACGACGCAGTATTCCATGGAAACCGGATAAAGCAGCAGCGCTGTATAAATCGCGGTCACATATAATATCGCATTTTTTGAAATCACCATGCAAAGCAGCGACAAAATCAGCATCACGCCCGGATTTCCCAGAAGCGAACTGCCGCCGGTCAGACGGCTGATTTCAAAAAACAGCGCCAGAGCGCATAAAAATTTGATTGCCGGTCTTATGTAAATCTCGTATCTTCCGTACAGAATTTGCAGTTTTTCCCTGAATACGGTCATGCTTTCCATCCTCTGCTTCTTTGTTTTACTCCTGGGCTTCCGCCGCGTAAAGCTGCTCCAGCTTTCTCAAGTCTGCAACATACGCCTCGATCTTTTCCCGGACCTTTCTGTGTTTTCTGCGGTAATAGACGGCAGAAAACAGACAGAAGGCAATTTCAAAAGCGATCCAGCTGCCCGCAATCAGATAGGCCATCCGCAGCAGATTGACATTCTGTACATTTTCCAGGAGTTTCCTGTATCTGGCCACAATAAACAGCACGCAGCCCAGAATATAAACGATACTGGTGGTAAACAGTGTCACGATGACGTTGACCGTAACGTAATCCTTTTTCAGATAAGAATTGATCCGGAATATTTTTTTGTTTTCCCGCTGCTCAAACGCCGCCAGTTTTGTCATCAGAATAATCCGCTCTTTCTGCAGCATCTTTTCCGACAGCTCCTTCCTCAGGTACATACATTTTAATTATACCAATATCAGGGAAAAACCGCAAGGTTTTTTCCGTCATTCCCAGATTCACATACCGCCGGAGGCAAGGGCCGCAAAATACACTGCCTGCGCACCATGGGCACGCAGTGTGCAGCTGACCGCGTCGATGGTCACCCCCGTTGTATAAATGTCGTCAATGACCAGAACGCGCCGGTTTTTTAACGCATCTCCCCTGACTGCAAAAGCATCCTGCAGGTTGCGCATCCGCGCAAATGCAGACAGATTTTTCTGGGGCGCGGTGTTTTTCCGCCGGTACAGAAGATCTGTATACACGGGAATATCCATGCGGCGCCCCATCTCCTCCGCCAGCAGCTGCGCCTGATTATAGGAACGTTCTTTCAGACGTTTTTTATGCACCGGAACGGGAACCATCAGGTCAATCTGGAGAGAGCGTATCCAGCCTCCCAGACAGCGGACCATCCATTCCGCATATACCGGCGCATAATTTTTCTGATCATGATATTTGAACCGCAGGATCGAAGCGGCCACGTTTCCTTCATATTTCCAGAGGGTCCGCCCTTCCGAGAACAGATGGACGCCCTCCCTGCAGTCCGCACAAACGCCGTCCTCCACCGATTTCAATGCCTTCCCGCACTTTTCACACCGCGGTTCTTCGATAAACGGCAGCTGCTGCAGGCAGTCTTCACAGACTGCGCTTTTTGTACCCTCCACCACGCATTCGCAAAAGGGACATACGGGCGGAAACAGGCGTGACAATATGTATTCTGTTGCCTTCTTAATCAATCGGCTTCCTTTCTTCCAGTTCTTTGACTTCCTGAATGCAGTCAATGAGACCGCTGTATCGTTTCATTTCCGACGGGTTGTCGATCATGCGGAACAGAATCTCTCCATTTCCCACAATGGTAACCGCCCGCTTCGCTCTTGTGACCGCCGTATACAGCAGATTCCGCGTCATCAGGATTTTCGGAACCCCAAGCAGGGGAATCACCACGGCCGGATACTCGCTTCCCTGGGATTTGTGCACCGTAATCGCATAGGCCAGTTCCAGTTCTTCCAGCTGATTGTACGCATACCGTACCTCTTTGATTTCATCAAACACCACGGTCACTGTTTCCATCACCGGATCGATGCGTTTAATCTGCCCGATATCGCCGTTAAAAACCCCGTGGCCCTGATCCGTCACAATGTCCCGGTCATTTCTTACCTCCCACTCGGTCTGGTAATTGTTTTTGATCTGCATCACCTTGTCTCCCTCACGGAAGACGCCGCCGGCCACACTTTTTTCCCGTTTGCTTTCTCCCGGGGGGTTTAGAGTTTCCTGCAGAATTTTATTCAGTTCCTCCACCCCCAGATACCCTTTCCGCATAGGGGTAATCACCTGTATATCAAAAGGCTGGGCCTCCACATAGGGCGGCAGTTTGCTGGTCACCAGATATTTCACCGCCTCGGCAATCACCTGCGGATGGTTTCTTTCAAGAAAGAAAAAATCTTTGGACTGATTATCCGTCCGGACATGGACGCCCTCTTTGATTTTATGGGCGTTGAGTACAATGTCGCTCCGGGCCGCCTGCCGGAAAATATGGGTCAGCTCCATCACGGGAAACGCCTGGCTGTATACCAGATCCTTTAAAATCGTCCCGGGCCCCACACTGGGCAGCTGATGCATATCCCCCACCAGAATCAGCCTTGTGCCCGGAAGCACGGCTTTTAACAAACTGTTCATCAGATAGATATCCACCATGGACACCTCATCAATGATAATGACGTCTGTTTCCAGCGGATACTCCTCATTCCGTCCGAAATAGGCATTGGTCCGGTCCTCATCATCCAGCGTTCCCAGCTCCAGCATCCGGTGAATGGTCTTCGCCTCATAGCCCGCGGCTTCCGTCATCCGCTTTGCCGCCCGGCCCGTGGGCGCCGCCAGCATGACGTCCAGTCCCTGCCGGCCGAAATACCGGATCAGCAGGCGTATAATGGTGGTCTTTCCGGTGCCCGGTCCGCCGGTAATCAGAGAAACGCCCTGCCCGGCAGCCATCAGCACTGCCTCGCTCTGCATCTGATCCAGCGCCAGCGCCTCCTGCTCCATATACCGTTCAATCACGTCGAGGCAGGCCTTGCGGTCAAAGGGAATAGGGCCGGCAAGGGCAAACAGCTTCTGCGTGGTTTCCTTTTCCATCAGAAATACTTTTCTGAGATACACTTTGACGCCCCGGGCATTTTTTTTGGTAACGATCTCACCCTCAAACAGCAGATCGTTCACGCCGTCCGTCAGTTCTTCCTCCAGCAGTCCCAGCAGCAGGGCGCCGCGGCGTAAGAATACATCCTCCGGCAGATATGTATGCCCTTCGTTTAAAGCCTGCTGCAGCACATATTTGAGGCCGCTTTTGATCCGGTAGGGAAAATTTCGGGCAATGCCCGCTTTCTGCGCGATTTCATCCGCAGTCACAAAACCGATGCCTTCAATGTCCATGGTCATCTGATAGGGATTGTTCCGGATCAGTTTATAGATGTCGTCTTTATAATACTGATATAATTTGGTTCCTGTTTTGAGCGAAATGCCGTATTGCTGCAGAAAAAACATCGCCTGCCGGATCGTGGTCTGTTCCTCGAGCTGGATGGCGATGTCTCTGGCTTTATTTTCACTGATTCCCTTGATTTCGGCCAGCCGCTCCGGTTCCTCCTCCAGTATGCGCCAGGTATCCTCGCCGAACCGGGCCGTGATGCGGGCCGCCAGTGCCGCGCCGATGCCCTTGATGGCGCCGGAAGAAAGATATCGCTCCACCGCATACTGATCCCGGATGCCGTTCATCTGGTAGGATGTGACCTTAAACTGAGGCCCATAGGTGGGATGAAAGGAAAAGGATCCCTCCACACGGACGGACTCCCCCTCCTGCAGACCGGTCATATAGCCGCAGCAGATCACCAGTTCTTCCTTTGTGGCCAGCTCCGCGACGGTATATCCGTTTTCCTCGTTATGATATTTTATCTGCTCAACGTAACCTTCCAGGGTCATCTTTCGTCCGCCTTATTCCCTGCTTCTTGTGCCGATCCTGCTGCAGCCGGTGATTTCCACGTAATGTCCCGCGCCCACGGCAACCGCCGTCAGCGGATCCTCCGCGGTCAGCGTATTGATGCCGGTTTTGATATGGATCAGATCTTCCAGTCCCCGCAGCTTGGCGCCCCCGCCGGTCAGAATGATGCCGCGTTCCGATATATCGCTGGCCAGCTCCGGCGGCGTCTGTTCCAGTACGTTTAATATTTCATCCACGATCTGCGTGGTGATTTCATGCAGTGCCTCTTCGATTTCCTCACTGGAGATTTCCACCGTGACCGGAAGTCCGGAAACGATATTTCTCCCCTTGATTTCCCGGGTCAGATTTTCGACGCCGCAGTAAGCGGTGCCGATGTCGATCTTGATTTCCTCCGCGGAGCGCTCGCCGATCAGCAGATTGTATTTCTTCCGGATGTAGCGCATGATCGCCTCATCGAAGTCATCCCCGGCCAGCTTGAGGGCAGATGCGCAGACAATGCCGCCCAGGGAAATCACCGCGATATCCGTAGTGCCGCCGCCGATATCCACGATCATATTCCCGTAGGGCCGCTGAATATCGATCCCTGCCCCGATGGCAGCCGCAATGGGCTCCTCCACAATGACGACGCCCCGGGCGCCGGCCTGATACGCGGCGTCCTCCACCGCTTTTCGTTCCACCTCCGTCACCTGCGACGGTACGCAGATGGTCACCCAGGGTTTACGGAACGAGGAACGTCCCACTGCCTTCTGCATAAAATATTTCAACATCCGTTCCGTCACGGAATAATCGGAAATCACACCTTTTCGCAGGGGCCTTACCGCCACCACGTTGCCGGGGGTGCGGCCGAGCATCTCCCGGGCTTCTTCTCCGATTGCCTTGATCCTGTTGGTACCGCGGTCAAAAGCCACCACGCTTGGTTCATTGATCAGAACCCCTTTTCCCTTCACATATACCAGCACGCTGGCTGTTCCTAAATCAATTCCGACATCTAAGGCCATGGGATCTCCTTCCTCAAAACACGATATTTACCAGTTTTCCCAAACAGACAGAAATTATGATTCTTCCGTTTTTTTTCTGATTTTTTTGTCCTTCAGTTCAATTTTTCCTTCTTTATACAAACGCCCCACCGCGCGTTTGAACGCATTTTTACTTAAACCCGTTTCCCTGGCGATCACCTCTGCCGGCGAATTTTCCGTAAAAGGAAGCACCCCGTCATATTCATCCAGCAAGGCGAAAACCATACCGGCGTCCTCGCCGATCTGCAGATAGGCCTTTTCCCGTACGCTCAAATCCAGCTTTCCGTCCGGCTTGACATCCGTCACCCTGGCTTCGATCACGGTGCCGATGGGAATATCCCGCCGGCATTCCCGCCGGGGAATCAGGGCGGAATACCGGTTGTCCACTGCGGCAAAGATACCGAACTCCCGGCTGCTGTCATAGACGGTGGCCTGCACTATGTCATCCTTCCGGTAAGGAGAATCACAGCGCAGATGATGATACAGCTTCATGGTGGCGCAGAGCCGTCCGGTTTTGTCCACGTACAGCATGACCAGATAAGCATGGCCTTCCCGCACCGGTGCAGTCTGCTCCCGGAAAGGCAGCAGCAGATCCTTTTCCAGCCCCCAGTCCAGAAACGCGCCGATCTTCGCATTCTGCCTGACAGTGAGCATGGCCGTCTCCCCCAGGGTAATCAGGGGCTGGCTGGTAGTGGCGATCAGACGGTCCGAAGAATCCCTGTAAATAAATACTTCGATTTCATCCCCGATCTGACTGCCTTCCGGCACCTGCTTTACAGGCAGCAGCACCCTTTCCTCTGTATGCGCCGGCGGCGCCAGATATACGCCGAATTTTTTCCGCAGCACAATTTTTAATTTCTGCCTTTTCCCCAGTTCAATCATTTTTTCCACCATCAGTTCGTGCAAATAAAAAGAGCTGCCAATCACTTGGTAGCTCTTATATGAACAGGCCCACAAGGATTCGAACCTTGAGAATGACGGAGTCAGAGTCCGCTGCCTTACCGTTTGGCTATGGGCCTTCATCAGCTTGGGTCATTATATAACAGCTTTTCATGAATTGCAAGTAATTTTTTATTTTATTCTTTTCTTTTCGCTTTGAATGTTATATGCTTGTTTTATCTTATTGACAGGAGCTTTCATTTTATGAAAACATTCAAAAAAATCGCCTCCGTTGTTTGTGTACTGGTGATTGCGGCAAGCTACATTATAACCATTGTTTCCGTCTTCTTAAAAAGCGGCAGCTGGCTTGCCTGGCTGAAATCTTCTATTTTCATTACCGTAGTATTTCCGGCAATCCTCTATGCCATTCTTATGATCGAAAAATATCTCAAAAACAGGAACAACAAGAACGACTAGACCATCTGTTTTCTGGAAATGTCTTTGATTTCCGCTATCAAAGCATCCAGCGCGGCCTTGTACTCCGCTTCCTTCCCGCTGCTTTTCCAGCTGCGGATCTCGTCCATCTTCCGGGCAAAACCTTTATAGATTTTGTCATTGACCGCGTCCTCCAGATTTCTTCTGGCAGACTGATACTCCACCGGATTCCCGGCTGCGGCGTCCTCCATAACCGGCACCTCCTGCGCGCCCATTTCCACAGCGGCGGCATACAGCTCCCGGACTTTCTGCCGGGGATTTTTCAGATAAGACAGTGAAAAGCTTTCCGCTGCTTCGTCATAGAGATACAGTCTGGCATAGGCGATCCCGATTTTTTCATAGAGTTCGCTCTCCGCGGCTTCATTGCCTTTCTCCTGCCTTCTGTACCGAAGGGCTTTTCGAAAGGCTTTGACGGCATTTTCAAACTTATCCTGCTTTAAGAAGAGATTGCCGAGATTTTCCGCTTCTTCCGCCGGCGTCAGCGGCAGCGCCTGCTTGAAAACGATTTTATGCAC
>CANRGZ010000037.1 GCA_947630295.1 uncultured Lachnospiraceae bacterium
TATTGACTTTTTTCCATAAAAAAGGTAAACTGAAAAAAATCCCGTGAGAGAGTAACAGGCGTATTCGTGCGTAGCAAGTCAACATACCGACGTTTTCTCAGTCTGGCTTGTTTTAAATTGTGAGACTCATGTATAACTGCGAAGCTATACATCGAGTCTTATTTTTATATTAGCCGGCGGCTTGCGGGATACAGACTTTTTGCTAAGTTTATGTACAAACGGAGGAAACCAACATGCCAACACTAGTCATCACACTGCTGCTGTTCGCCGTCGGCATCGTCTTTGTGGTCAAAGGCGGCGACTTCTTTGTAGACGCCGCGACATGGATTGCTGAGGTCAGCGGTATTCCGAAGCTGATCATCGGCGCGACTGTCGTCAGCCTCGCCACCACACTGCCGGAAATGCTCGTTTCCATCATGGCGGCTGCCAAAGGCACCCAGAAAGGGGTGGATATGTCCATCGGCAACGCCATCGGCAGCGTTACAGCCAACATCGGCCTCATCATGGCCATTTCCCTGATTTTTATGCCCAGTATCATCAAGCGCAGCGATTATCTTATGAAATCCATTCTGATGCTGGCAGCCGCGGCCATCATCGTGATCTGCGGCCTTACCGGAAAAGTCAGTGTCGCCCTCAGTATTGTGCTTCTGGTGATCTGTGCCATTTTCTTCTATGAAAATATCCGGGCAGCCAGACATGCCATGACTTCCAATGATGAGCCAAAGGATGAAAGCCTGACCGAACGAAAGACCATCATTACCAACATCATTAAATTTATCGTCGGTACCATCGGTATCGTCTGGGGCGCGGACCTGCTGGTCGATAACGGCAGCGAACTGGCCAGTATCATCGGTATTTCCGATCGGATCATCGGCGTTACCCTGGTGGCGGTAGGTACTTCCCTGCCGGAGCTGATCACCACCATTACCGCCATTGCCAAGAAGCAGTCCGCACTGTCCGTGGGCAATATCCTGGGCGCCAATATCATTGACCTGACGCTGATCATGCCCTTAAGCTCCGTCATTTCCGGAAAAGCCCTTACGGTGACGGATACAGCCGCCCGGATCGATCTGCCCGCCTGCCTGATCGTCGGACTGATCGCGCTGGTGCCCGCGCTGATCGCTTCCCGCTTCCGCCGCTGGCAGGGCTTCGTACTCCTTGCGGTCTACGTCGCATATCTGGTCGTGACCTGCGTGGTGGTAGCATAAAACATTTTTCCCATCATTAACCATGAAAACATTTTACACCAAAATCGTCAGTCACAAAATTTTGATACTGACCTGCTTTCTGGCGGCATTTTGCCTCAGTCTGCTTTTAAGGAATCTGGTATCCGTCAATTATGATCTCAATGATTATCTTCCGGCGGATACCCATTCCACCCTGTCTCTGCAGAAGATGCAGACGGAATTTGACGGCGTTCTTCCCAATGCCCGCATCATGCTCCATGACGTCAGCATTCCGGAAGCGCTGGATTATAAAGAAAAAATCGCTGCCGTGGACGGCGTCGCCCAGGTACTCTGGCTGGACGACGCCGCCGATGTTTCCCTGCCCCTGTCTTCCATGGACAGTACCGCGCTGGAAAACTATTATAAAAACGGCAGCGCTTTGCTTTCTGTGGCCATTCGAAACGACGCCCGCATCCCGGCAGTCACCGCCATCCGCGAAATCATCGGCGAGGACAATGCCATGACCGGCGCGGCGGTTTCCACCGCCGCAGCCACGGAAAGCACCCTGGCGGAAATCCGGCTCATCGCGGTGATTTCCGTTTTGTTTGTCCTTCTGATACTGATTCTGACCACCCATTCCTGGATGGAACCGCTGCTGATTCTGGCGGGCATCGGCGTGGCCGTGGTCATCAACAGCGGCAGCAACCTGATCTTCGGAGAAATCTCTTTTGTCACCAATGCGGCGGGCAGTATCCTGCAGCTGGCGGTGTCGCTGGATTACTCCGTCTTTTTGATCCACCGGTTTGAAGAATGCCGGAAAGACATTGCCGATCCGAAGGAAGCCATGGTGGACGCCCTCTGTAAATCCACCGGCTCCATTCTTTCCAGCGGCCTGACCACCGTCATCGGTTTTCTGGCGCTGGTGCTGATGCGTTTTCGCCTCGGCCCCGATCTGGGCCTGGCCCTGGCCAAGGGCATCGTCATCAGCCTGATCACCGTATTTCTCTTTATGCCGGCTTTCATTCTCTGCGTCTGTCCGCTGATCGACAGGACCAGGCACCGGGCGTTTCTTCCGCCCTTTCACCGGTTCGGCCGTTTCATCCGCCGGATTTCGGTGCCGCTCATCTTCGTCTTTGTCCTGGTGATTGCCCCGGCTTTCCTGGCTTCCAACGCCAATGCCTTTACCTACGGCGCCGCCAAAATCTTCGGTACCGACACCCAGATCGGCGCGGACACCGCCGAAATCGATGAGATTTTCGGGGAAAGCGACAGCTACGTGCTTTTGGTTCCCGCCGGCGATACCGCGACCCAGAAACAGCTTTCCGACGCGCTGCAGGCCCTGCCCCATGTGAAGAGCATTCTTTCCTTTGTGGATGCGGCCGGCCCTGAAGTGCCTCCGTCCTATCTGGACGCGGACACCCTGGCCCAGCTGGAATCGGCGCATTACAGCCGTATGGTGCTTTCCGTAGATCTTCCCTATGAGGGGGAGGAAACCTTCTCACTGATCCAGCAGATCCGGGATACCGCAAAGGATTTTTATTCCGACGATTACTATCTGGCGGGACAGGGCGTCAGTACCTATGATCTGAAAAACACCGTCACCTCCGACATGCTGAAGGTCAATCTGCTGGCGGTGGCCGCCGTATTTCTGGTGCTGGTGCTGACTTTGCGTTCTCTGTTCCTTCCGGTGATCCTTGTACTGAGCATCGAAACGGCCATCTGGCTGAATCTGTCCATCCCCTATTTTATGAATCAGGAAATTTTTTATCTGGCGTACCTGATCATCAGTTCCATTCAGCTGGGCGCTACCGTAGATTACGCGATCCTGCTGACGAACCGGTACCGGGAAAACCGTCAGACTTATGATAAACCGCAGGCCGTGGTACATACCGTTTCGGACGTCACAGTTTCCATCCTGACTTCCGGCCTGGCGCTGACCGTGGTGGGCCTGCTGCTGGGATATTTCTCCAGCAACCAGCTGATTGCCCAGCTGGGCCTGTTCATCGGCCGCGGCGCCGTTTTTTCCATGGGTATTGTTTTGTTTGTCCTTCCGGGGCTTCTGTCTGTCTTTGACCGCCTTGTGATCCGGAAGAAAAAGAAGCTGCCTGCGGCCGGTCATTGATTTTTCTACAGGAGGTTTACGTTCATGCATCTGAAAAAAATAACTGCAGTGCTTTTAATCGCGGCCATGACCCTTTCCGCCTGGCAGACGGTGCCTGCGGAAACCGCGGAAAATACGCCGAAGGAAGAAGTGGTTTATGTAAACCTGCAGGCAGACGGCAGTGTCAAGGACATTCATGTAGTCAATATTTTCACCCTGGAGCAAAAGAAACGCATTACCGACTATGGCGACTATGAAAGCGTCCGGAACATGACCGGCACCGAAGCAATCGAATGTGAAAAAGACACCGTTACCATCGACGCCGAGGCGGGAACCCTCTATTATGAGGGAACCCTGTCCCGCCTGCAGATGCCCTGGGACATTTCCATCCGCTATTTTCTGGACGGAAAGGAAACCCCGGCCCAGGCGCTGGCAGGAAAAGACGGCGCGCTGAAAATACAGCTGGATATTCAGCAAAGCAAAGGCAGCGGCGACAGCTTTTTCGCCCATGACGCGCTGCAGATTTCCCTGGCACTGGACAGAGACAAATGCAGCAATATCGCCGCCGAAGGCGCCACCATTGCCAACGCCGGCGGCAGCAAACAGCTGACCTTTACGGTCCTGCCCGGCAGGGGCGCTTCCCTGACTGTGACGGCAGATGTGAAGGATTTTGCCATGGAGGGTATTTCCATCAATGCCCTGCCGCTGCAGCTGCAGTTGGACCTTGACGATAAAAACCTGACCGAACCCCTGACGCAGCTGTCCGGCGCCATACAGACCTTAGACGACGGCGCGGATGCGCTGCATAATGGACTTTCGGAACTGCAGCGCCTGACACAGACAGATCTGCAGACCGGCGCCGGCCGGCTCTTTCAGGGGGCCGGTGAACTGCACAGCGGCATTTCCGAATTAAAGAACGGCAGCACCGCCTTCCAAAACGGCGCGCTGACCTTAAAAAATGCAGGGACCGCACTGGACGACGGCGTACAGAACTTAAATGACGGCATTGCCCGGATGCAGCAGTCGCTGGAACAGTTAAACGCCCAGTCTCCTGCCCTTCGAAACGGCTCTGCTGCGGTGCAGGCCGCACTGACTGCCCTGCAGGCCGCACTGGGCTCCGTTTCCGTCACAGCAGATGATTTGACCGCACTGACGGATGCTTCCGCCGGCATTAAAACCGGCATTGATACCCTTGCCGGCGGCCTGGCGGCTTTGCAGGAAAATGCGGGATCTGCCGCCTGGCAGGCCCGTATGGCGCAAAACGGGCTGGATATCGCCGCCTTGCAGCAAAACAATGCAGAAGCAATCGCCGCACTGCAGAAGACGGTGGATACTTTGAGCGCACAGATGGCCGCCCTGCAGGCCGCAGGTATGGACACCTCGGCGCTGCAGGCCCAGATCGCACAGCAAAACGGGCTGATTACTCTGTTAAAAGCCAATACCGCCGCCATCAACGGCGCCGGCACCTATCTGGACGAACTGCAGAAAAATATGGCTCCCCTCCTGCAGGGTGTGAAAACGCTGCAGCAAAGCGACGCGGTATTCGATGAAAAAATCATCGCACTGACCGCAGGCCTGTCCGAACTGTTGAAGCAGACGGCGGCCCTTTCTTCCGCCGTAACCGCCCTTGCCGATCAGTACAGTACCTTAAACGACGGCGTTCTCGCCTATACGGACGCCGTGGCACAGCTGGTATCCGGCTGCGGGCAGATCGCAGGCGGCGCCGCACAGCTTTCCTCCGGCAGCAGTCAATTGAAAACCGGCACGGAAACGCTTTCACAGGAATCCGGCCAGCTGCTGTCCGGCATTACCCGGCTTTACGCGGGAAGCGGTGATTTAACCAGCGGCATCGGCTCGCTGCAGCAAGGCGTAAGCCAACTGACGGCCGGTGTCGATCAACTGGCACGGGGCAGCGAGGCCATGAAAACGGGCACAAAAAAACTGCGGGAAGAAACCGCAGGTATCGATCAGAAAGTCGAAGAACAGATCAACGGACTGTTGGATTCCGTCACCGGCGGCGAATACCGGCCCGTATCTTTCGTTTCCGAAAAAAACACACAGGTGAAAAGCGTGCAGTTTGTCATTAAAACCGCTGCCATCCATCCGCCGGAAACGGCAGAAGCCGAAGCGGAGCCGGCAAAACATTTAAATTTCTGGCAGAAACTGCTGCAGCTCTTCGGCCTGTATAAATAAGATGCTCTTTCAAATACTATTTCAAAGGAGGACGATCCCATGTTGTCTGTGATTGCCATCATTGCCGCGCTGGTTCTTCCGGTCGCCGCACTGCTTCGAAACCGGAAAAAACCGCTGAAAAAACCCTTTACCTTTTCGGCCCTCAGCTTTTCCCTCTGTCTCGCGTCGGTCTGCACGGAGCTTTACACCATCAAATACCGGGTGCAGATCAAGGACATTGCCGGCATCTTAGATACCATCGACGCCGTCCTGCTGCTGTGTCTGGTGGCCTCCGTAGCGGTCATTATCCTGAACACCGTGTACCTCAGCTTCCTTTCTTCGGGAAAGAGTGCAGGCAAGGATACCCCTGCAGAGGAGGCGCCTGCCGGTGATGCAGAACCGGAAGAAGCCCCTGCTGATGACAGGCCGAAAGAAACGGCTGCATCCGAACAGGAATAATCATAAAGCGGATGCGTCATGTCACGCATCCGCTCTTTTTTTATTTGTCTTCATTTAACGCTGCATACAGTGCCGGATACGCCTGATCCACCCGCAGGATTTTTCCTCCGGCATCCAGGAAACAGTGTTCGGAATACG
This sequence comes from uncultured Lachnospiraceae bacterium, assembly GCA_947630295.1. GTDB lineage: Bacteria > Bacillota > Clostridia > Lachnospirales > Lachnospiraceae > CANRIM01. The sequence goes on from CANRGZ010000037.1 coordinate 6,037, forward strand.
CCTCGCACACCAGCGACCCGTCGGCCTTTTCCATCCGGTAATTCAGCCGCAGCACCACGCCCTTAAATTCCGCCACCGAAACGTCGATATATACGGTATCGTCAAAGGTAGTACTGCGCTTATATTTGCATTCCACCCGCCGAACCGGGGAAGAGACCCCCATTTCCTCCATCTTTGCATAGGGCCATCCGATCTGCGCCAGATAATCGATTCTTGACTCCTCCATCCAGCGGATATAATTGGAATGATGGGTAATGCCCATCCGGTCTGTCTCGTAATACTGCACCGTATGGCAATAACGTTTCATTGCATGTCCTTCCTTTCCTGATTTATCTGCTTCCGCAATTCTGCATTTTCAATACCGACAATCTCTTTATCCCTCACCAGCACCACATTGCCCATTTCCTTTACCCTGACCATACATCCTTTGGTAAAGCGGGATTTGGCAAAGAGATACAAATACGCGGGAATACAGATACAGTATAGCACAGAAAGAAATTTAGCCAAGTATGATTTGGCCAATATTGCCTGACTGAATTTGAATGCTATATGCCGGTATACATGGCCATGTTTTTGTGAATGTCTTTCTATTTTGTGTAAAAAAGAGTTCAAAGGGCAGGACATTTTTCTGCAATTATTAGATAAAAGAGACATAGATTCCCATGAGATTCAATGCTAAAATAATTCCTGACAACAATCGCGGAAAGAAGTTTGAGAGGCGAAGAGGATGAGCGTAGGGAAACAGAAACAAATCGATATGCTGCAGGGCAGTATTGTGGACAAGCTGCTCTGGTTTGCCATTCCGCTGGCACTGACCGGGATGCTGCAGCAGCTGTTTAACGCGGCGGATGTGGCCGTGGTAGGGCAGTTTGCCGGAAAGGACGCCATGGCGGCGGTGGGAAGCAACAGCGCCATTATCAGTCTGCTGGTCAATGGTTTTGCCGGCATTGCGCTGGGTGCAAATGTTGTGATCTCAAAATTCACGGGGCAGAAGAACGGGGCAGGGATCCAGCGCTGCGTGCACAGCGCGGTATTGTTTTCTCTGGTTGGCGGACTGGCGGTGCTGGTTCCGGGAGAACTGTTGGCGCCGGCGCTGCTGCGGGTGATGTCGGTGCCGGATACGGTCTTTCCCATGGCGCTGGCTTATCTGCGGATCTACCTGCTGGGCATGCCCGTGATTTTTCTTTATAATTTTGAGGCGGCTATTTTCCGCAGTCAGGGAGATACCCGGACGCCGCTGATTTGTCTGGTGATTTCCGGCGTCCTGAATGTGATTTTAAATCTGTTTTTTGTCTGTGTGGTCGGGATGACCGCTGACGGTGTCGCGACGGCGACGGTGCTTTCCAATCTGGTCAGCGCGTCGCTGCTGTTTGTGCTGCTGTGCAGGCGCAGAGATGATATCCGGATTCAGGTGAAACGAATCCGGTTTTATCCGAGAGAACTGAAGGAAACCGTGCAGATCGGACTGCCGGCAGGCCTGCAGAGCATGGTATTTTCCCTGTCCAATATCTGTATTCAGTCGGCCATCAACAGTCTGGGGTCCGATGTGATGGCGGCGTCTTCCGCCGCTTTCAATATCGAGGTGCTGGTGAATTATCTGATCAATGCTTTCGGACAGGCGGCAACCACTTTTGTGGGACAAAATTACGGGGCGAGCAATCTGTCCCGGTGCCGTAAGATTACGCGGATCAGCCTGATTCTGGATCTTTGTATTACAGCCGTGGTTTCCCTGCTGGCCCTTGTGTTCGGAAAGCCGCTGCTGGCGATTTTTAATGGGGATGCGGTGATTGCCAGAATCGGTATGGTACGGCTGCGGTTTATTGTATCAGCCGAGGTCATCAATGCGGTGATGGAGGTGATTTCCGGATCGCTGCGGGGCTACGGATATTCCCTTGTGCCTGCGGTGCTGACTTTTGCGGGGGTGTGCGGTACACGAATTTTCTGGGTCTATGTGATATTCCGGAAAGCGCCCACCTTCTTTACGCTGATGATGGTATATCCGGTCAGCTGGGTCATTACCGCGGCGGCGCTGGTGCTGGCGTATATTCTGTTTATTCGGAAACAGAGGGCACGATTTTCGTAATCGATTACACAAAAGCAGCGTGACTTTGAAAAAATGAAAAGCATAAAATGATCCGCAGAATGGAGGAAAGACTCTGTTCTGCGGATTTTTTATTTAGATACAAAAATGGCTGGGTTTTCGTAAGAAATCGGAAATGGTGTGTTTAAGCCCTGAACATATCTTCATACCTCACCAGCGCTGCATTGCCCATTTCCTTTGCCCTGTCCATACATCCTTTGGTAAAGCCGGACTTAGCAAAGAGATAGAAATACTTGTGTTGATACGGGAATAGTTCGCTGCGCTTTACCAGTGTTTCCAGCACGCCGAGGTCGACTTTTTCATTCGTCCATTTGCATTCGCCAAAAAGTGCGATGTTTTTGTCCTGTTCGGCAAGAATATCGATTTCTGTCTGCTGCTTGATCTTAGGGTCGTTACCCCACCAGCGGCCAAGGGAGGAAAACTGCACCGGGCATTTTCCGGCAAGCAGCAGCTTCCAAAGATACTGCTTGCAGATTTCCTCAAACACCTTGCCCATATAGTCGGACAGAAACGGCGCGATGCGCTTGTAAGCGAGATCGGCAGCGCCGCGGGCGATGATGGAATTGTTTTCCGGCACAAAGCGATACCAGAAGCGGAACAGGTTGTCCTCGATTACATAAATCGTCTTCCGGGATGCCTTTTCGCCGTAAGGCGTCTCTTTTCGGATAATACCGAGCGCTGCAAGGTTTTTTACATAGGTGGAGCACACATTGGTGTCCTCACCGACCTTGCCGGAAATCTCCGACAACCGGGTAGAACCGTTGGCAATCGCCGTGATGATGGCGTTATACAATGCCGGCTCCCGCACTTCCTGCTTGAGCAGGTTTTCCGGTTCCTCAAAAAGCGCGGAGCTGGGATTCAGAAACGTGTTTTTGATATTGTCCTCGATGCTGAGATTGTCATTCATTTGCAGCAGATACTGAGGCGTACCGCCGGCTATCCCGTAGATCAGTGCCTTGTCCGCATCAGAGAAGTTCTTAAAATACCGGCAAGTTTCCGCAAAGTCAAAGGGAAGGATTTTCATCTGCGCTGTCCGGCGGCCATAAAGCGGCGCTTTGTAAGCGAGGACGTGATCCTCCATATAGGACATGGACGAACCGCAGAGAATCAGCATCAGCTTCGAATTGTCCTTATATTTGTCGATCAGCAGCTGCAGCGTGGAGGCAAGGCTTTTGTCAGACCGGGCGACATAAGGGTACTCGTCGATAGCGAGAATCAGCCGTTCCTTTTCGGACAGTCTGAATACATACTCCAAAGCCGCCTGAAAGGAGAGAAACGCGCTTTCTGTTTCGATTCCGGTGCGGTACTCCAAAATACTTCTGCTGAAATTTTCAAGATTCTGCCTGGCGTTACTCTCAACACCCATAAAATAAATGGCGTTTTTATCACGGATAAACTGATTGATCAGCGCCGTTTTTCCAACACGCCGCCGCCCGTATATAACCGTAAATTCAAATTTATTTGACGCATACAGCCTGTTCAACGTATCCAGTTCCCGTTCTCTGCCGATAAACATAGCTCTACCTCCATAAGATAGATACAGTATATCATAGAGGGAAAAATAGTCAAGTATGATTTGGCAAATCGTATTTGACTAAATTTGAAAATTCTGATAAAAACCCAAAAGAGAGACTTCTTTCCGAAGCCTCTCTTTTGAAATTTCTGTTTATTTTCCCGCAATACCGCCGCATCTTAAACCACGCTTTTTGTTGCCACGCTCAGCAGCAGATTGACCAGCTTCCACATGCCTTCAAACAGCAGATTGTTCAGCAGGGACAACGGCCGGCTTAATATTCCGGTAAAAAGGCACAGGAGCAGCACAAGGCTCCAGTACCTCCCGAATCTCTGAAAAAAGGCCTCCACCCGGGGAAACAGACCGCCAAGCACCTTGGAGCCGTCCAGCGGCGGAATGGGAATGAGATTGAACAATCCCAGTCCGAGATTGACAATGGCGGAATAATAGCAAAGCTGTATCAGTACCCAGATCACGGTGGAATTGTCGGAGCCGAAGCGCGACAGCAGCCCTTCGATCAGCAGCGAAAGAAAGGCCAGGATAAAGTTGCTGCAGGGACCGGCCAGCGAAACTAAAATCAATCCCCGGCTCCGGTTCCGGTAATAGGCCGGATTGATGGGAACCGGATTGGCCCAGCCCACATGGAACAGCAGCATACAGAGGGCGCCGATGGGGTCCAGATGTTTGAGGGGATTGAGGGTCAGCCGCCCCGCGTTTTTCGCGGTGGGGTCGCCCAACTTATAGGAAACCCAGCCGTGGGCGCATTCGTGACAGACGATAGCCATCAGGATCACCGGCACGGTAAACAGCAGAGACTGCAGCCGGATCGGTGCAAATATGCTTGAAATCAATGAGAACACCTCTTATCTCAATGGGATAAAAAATCCTGTATCTGTTCGGAACAGGCCAGCCCCTTCTGATACATTTGATCCATGGCGGCGCGGTCTCTGGTCAGCGTGTCCATGCCGCAGAGATCATCCGGAGCAATGATCAGAAGTTTGCCCTGGGCCTCATATTCCTTTGCCCGGGCCACCCCTTCATTATAATGCCGGGCGCGCAGCCGAAGCTGCTGGGAGGCCTTCGGATATTTGCGCCGGATGGCCACCGCAAGTTTCGTATCCTTACCCGGCGTCCGCGGAACATTTTTCGGTTTTGTCAAAATCAGAATGACGCGGTCACAGCCCATGGAAAAGGCTTTTTCCACAGGAATCGGATCGCCCAAAGCGCCGTCATAATACAGCGCGTCTCCCAGCGGATAGGGTTTGCAAACCACCGGAATCGAGGAGGATGCTTTAAATATCGAATAATCATCCTTTGGAATGTCGGATTTGTCGAAATATACGGGAGCGCCGGTCTCTGCATCGGTGGCAATCACCAGATACTGCGTTGGATTGGCCATCAGCGCTTCATAGTCCAGCGGATTTTCCCCGCCGGAATTGCTTAAAGTGCCGTAAACGTACTCCATGTCGATGAAGGAACCCTTGCGCAGCAGATTTCCGAAACTCATATACTCCTTCCGGCTGGCGTATTCCGTGTAAAAGCGGTAATTGCGCTGTTTCTGTCCGGCAAGAAAGGAAGCCAGATTGGCGCTGCCGGCGGAAATACCGATCGCGAGATCAAATTGCATGTTTTTTTCCATACAGCCGTCCAGTACGCCGGAAGCAAAAATGCCGCGCATACCGCCGCCTGTATCGATAATGCCTGTTTTCATTCCAAATGCCTTCTTTTTAAAAATACTTTAGTATGTAGCATACCACTTTTGCGATGCGTTCTCAAGACGAACCGTTCAATTTTCATGCAGTTTTCAAAAAATAAAAAAATAAGAATACTTCTAATGTTTTTCTCATCTTCGTATTGTATCATACGGGTAAAGAAAACAAAAAAGGAGTGATTACTGATATGAAAAAGCTGAAATCTTTATTTTCTTCCCCGAAAAAAGCAGCGGTCACGATTCTGTGCATCGCAGTCATCATAAGTATTCTGGCAGCCGGGACGGTGCTGGTGGCCAACGCCTACGCGAAAAGCACCTCCATCGGCGCGGAAAATGCCAAAAACTTTGCCTTTGCAGATGCGGGTGTGGATCCGGTTTCCGCAGAAAACGTCCGCACCGAATTTGATTTCGAGCACGGGCAGTTCGTCTATGAGGTGGATTTTATTGCAAACGGCACGGAGTATGAATACTGGATCAAAGCCTCTGACGGCACGGTGGTAAAGAAGGAACAGGAAGTCATTATGCAGATGGCGCCCACCACAGCGCCGGTCCAGACCACTACGCCGGCCCAGGCGACGGAACTGCCGGCCCAGGCAACTGCGGCGCCCCAGGTAACGGAGCTTCCGGCCCAGGTAACCACGCCGCCGCAGATTACGGAACTGCCGGTGCAGGTGACTACGCCGCCCCAGGTAACCACGCCGCCGGTTCAGATTACGTCGCCGCCGGCACAAAATCCCGGCGCGGCTTCCTATATCAGCATTGATCAGGCCAAGTCCATTGCCGTAGGCCATGCGGGACTTTCCGTTTCCGAGGTTCGTTTTTCCAAAGCAAAACTGGAAAACGACGACGGCTATACCGTCTATGAAATTGAATTTTACAAAGACCGTATGGAGTACGAATATACCATCAATGCCACGGACGGCAGCATTCTGGAATATGATTCCGACTGGGACGATTAAAGCAGGGCGAACAGGAAGAAAAAGCTGACCAGATAGCGGCATCTGGCTTCCCACAGGAGCAAAAAAGTGACCAGCCCCATCAAAATAATTTTTAACACAAAGCTTGCGGACAATGCATCGTCTGCAAGCTTTCGTTTTGTCAGAAAGGACCTGGCCATGGAAAGCAGCAGGGTAAAATGTGCCAGGGTGGCGTAAATCAGAAAGGGGAGCTTTCGAAAAAGCAAAGTTTCCGGCATATAATAGCCGGTCATGTAGGTGCCGTCCCGCCAGGTATAGCCGATTTTTGTAAGCAGATGGTGCAGAAAACCAAGGGCTCCCTGATCGTGGAGCTTTTGCCCCAGACGCAGCAGATCGGCCCGGATTTTATTGTGATAGCCCGGAAAACTGCCGGTGTACAGAAAATCCTCCAGCTGATACCCGCCGTTTCCATCCGCGCCCATCATGATCCAGTGGATCAGTGGAAAGCGATACAGGGAGAGCTCTTCCGATGAAAGACCCAGGACGCCTGTGGAAATGGAAGAAAGCAGCCGGACGCACAGCAAAAAAGAAAGGGTGATGGCAGACAGCGGCAGCAGGCGGTCTCTCCAGCGGATGCGGCGCAGCAGCAGATCCAGCGCAAAAGCCGGCAGCAAAATGCCTGCGCTTCCTTTGATGGAATAGGCGACGCCCAGCACCAGCCCGCAGGCCACAGGCAGTAAAAAACGGAATGGGCCGGATTTGCCATGTTCGGTGTCTCTCCGCCATCGCAGATAGAGGTAAAAGGCAAGCGTCACCCAGGGAAGGGCCATGGCGTCTGTATAAAAATACAGCGTATAGGTGATGATGGGCAGAAACAGCAGTCCCCGCAGCCCGCAGATCAGGGCTTTCTTCGGCGGATACAGCAGGCGGGCACAGCCATACATCAGCACCCAGGACAGATTCAGGCCCAGCAGGTTCCACAGGGTGGGCAGCAGGAGGCTGCACTGCCCCGTCAGCGCGACACTGATGCGCTGCAGCGCCACAAGAAGCAGAAACAACAGATGATTGTTGGGATATACCGCGAAGTAATGCTGATGTCTGGCAGGAAGCCCGTCATACAGATGGGGCAGCCCGCCGCGCACATAATTTTCGGCCGCGGTACAAAGATGTTTCAGATCATTTTTCGGCGTCAGATCAAAACACAGGACGAAAGCAATCTGGGCAAGGATCAAAAAGGCCAGCATTCCGGCAAATGTGATTTTTTCAAAATGCCGGGATGCCCGGATCTGTTTTGCAAACAGGGATTCCAGACGTCCCGCCAGGAAACAAAGCAGCAAGGCCAAAAGAAAGAGAAACGCCAGCACGAAGGGGGCCAGCCGGTGATAGGACGCCGTCAGCCGGGCCAGGGAAACCAGAGCGATCAGGATGATGGCGGCGAAAATACTGCCGAACCCCAGATTCACTGTCTTTGAAATAAAAGGAATGGATTTTTTTGACATTGCTCATAATTGTCTCCTTTTTTTAAAAATCCATTCCATGATAGCGATATTTAATTTAACATTCAGCAGGGCAAGGGGTTAAGCTTCCCTTAAGGTTTTTTTAAGTCCTGCAAAGGGCCGGAAGGCAGCGTCACATAAAAAGTGCTGCCCTTTCCCGGCGTACTTTCCACCCGGATGCTTCCCTGATGAAACTGCACGATTTCCGCAGCGATGGCCAGCCCCAGGCCGACGCCCTCGCCGGAACGGGAAGGATCCGTCTGATAGAAGCGGCCAAAGATTTTTTCCTGATCTTCCGGGGCAATGCCGATGCCGTCGTCTGCCACCGACAAAAGAATCTCCGTTTCTTTCGCCTGCAGGCAGACCCGGATATGGCCCTGTTCTCTGCCGTAGCGGTAGGCGTTGCTGATCAGGTTGATCAGCAGCCGGGAAAGCAGTTCGGCATTGCCGCAAAAAGAAATGTCTTCCTGAATATCGGCGGACAGAGCGATGCCTTTGTCTTTGATCAGCGCCATATCAGAAGCAATGGAGGCGGTCACAGCGCTGAAATCGAAGGCCTCCTTCTGATATTTCTCCGTACCGGCTTCCAGCCGCGTAAAATCCAGCATGCCGTTGATCAGCCGGGACATTTTGCCGCTTTGCCGCTCGATCACCTGCAGCGCCTTTTCGTACGCTTCCGGCGTCTGGGGCTGTTCCAGCGCGGCTTCGCACTGCGCCCGGATGACGGTCATGGGGGTGCGCAGCTCGTGGGAGGCGTCGGAGATAAACTGCCGCTGGGTTTCAAAGGCCTGATCCAGTTTTTCAAAGGTGTCATTGAAGGTGTCTGCCAGCTGGTGCAGCTCGTCCCTGCCGGACTTCAAACGGATCCGCTGTTTCAGGTCATTTTCCCGGCCGATCTTCGCGGCGGTTTCGGAAATTTCCCGGATGGGTTTTAAGGTATGGCGTACCACGACATAGCCGCCTACGGAGGCCAGCAGGAAGAATAAGGGCAGGATGATCAGCGACAGCTGCAGGATGCGGTTCATCTGGGAGGTGCCCTGTGTGGAGGCCACCACGCCGCGCATCCAGAGCCCTTCCAGCCCTTCGCCGGTCAGCCTGCGGTCAAAGGTATAATAAAGTACTCCGCCGGCTTTGGCCCGCTGGATGCGGGAATCTGCAAAGTCCAGTGCAGCTGTAATTTTGGAAATGGGGTTTTCCCCGTAAATCAGGGTCTGATCCTCGTCATACAGGGCGGTATAGACCTGATTGACTTCGTGCAGAAAATCGCTGTCCACTTCCAGATAACCCTTTTCAAAGGCCAGAAACCGGCTGGCGTCTTTGTTCTGATCCGCATTGTCCAGATTGGGATAATACCGGACTTCGTTGTAATTATTTTCCACGGTTTCGATGAGATTGTCCCGGATGGTTTTCTGCAGGATCTGATTGCTGACGGAAAGCAGAATGACATAGGAAAACAGCACCATGAGCAGCAGCGCCGCTGTGAACCAGAATGTGATTTTGGCACGGATGGACAGCCGCTTCATTTTTCCGCTCCTTCCTTCAGCACATAGCCGCGGCCCCGCACGGTATGAATCAGCTTCACCGCATGGCCGCTGTCGATTTTTTTACGCAGATAGCTGATATAGACGTCCACCACATTGGTGCCGCCTTCATAATCAAAGTTCCAGATGTGATTTTCGATTTTTTCCCGGGAAAGAACGATGCCCCGGTTGTTCATCAGGTATTCCAGCAGCGCGTATTCTTTGGCGGAGAGGCTGATATCCTTTCCGGCCCGGGTCACGCTGTGGGAAACGCTGTCCAGCACCAGATCACAGACCTGAATGCGGTTGTCCGCCCGTCCGAAGGCGGCGCGGGTCATGCTGCGCAGCCGGGCGGCCAGTTCTTCAAAAGAAAAGGGTTTGATCAGATAGTCGTTTGCGCCGCTGTCAAGGCCTTTGACCCGGTCCACCACCGCGTCCCTTGCGGTCAGAATCAGCACCGGCGTGGTTTTGCCAGCGTCCCGCAAACTGCGCAGCACGGCAAAGCCGTCTGCTTTCGGCATCATGAGATCGAGAATGACGGCGTCATAATCGGTATAAGACAGGATATCCATGGCCTCGGCGCCGTCAAAGCAGCTGTCTACGCTGTAGCCTTCACCGCTTAATTTCTGCGCAATGATCCGGTTCAGATCACGTTCGTCTTCGGCCAGTAAAATACGCATGTAAGTCACCTCTTTCCTCATAACACTTTCTGGCCATGTGTTCACTGCTCATAGCCAGGCCGACTGTTGGTTTCGTGGTATTATAACAAACATTAGAAATCATTGCTTCCGTCAGCCATATAAAAGCATTCTCACAGGTATGGACATCATATTGTATCACGGAATTGCACTTTTATACAACGATAGTTTTACACGGAATTGCACTTTTAAGCGCGCTTTATTGGGAGCATTTCCCTTAGTCTGTTGTTATTAACTGAAAGAGGAGACGCTCCGTAACGGAACGCCTCCCCTTAAATTGGTTAATACTATATGTTACTGTCTGAAGAATTACTCAAGCGGAATCTTTGCAGCAACTTTCAACATATCTAATGCATCGTCAGCTGTGATTTCACCGTCTTCATTGATATCGCCTCTGGTGAATTTTTCACCTTCCAGTGTGGCGATCTTGGCAGCATGCTGTAATGCCAGCAAAGCATCGTCTGCGGTAACATCACCATCATTGTTGATATCGCCGAGAAGCACTTCAACCGGTTCTTCCATTTCAACAACCGGAATGGTTGTTTCCGTTCCGTCTTTTGTGACTTTCAAAGCATCGCCGAAGGCTGCCTCAACATCTGCCTTCTTGCCTGCAGGTACATGGATTGTCAGGTTGACATCCTCCTGGAATACTTCTTCCATTTTTGCCTTTGCATTGTCTGTCAGCTGAGGAACCGTCTTACCTTCAAAGTAGATATCTGTCAGCGCAGGGCATTTCTGGAATGCTTTTTCATCAATGGTTGCCACATCACCTTTAACGGTTACCGTCTTCAGGTTTGGACATTTTGCGAAAAGCATATTCGGCAGAGCCGTTACGCCGGCCGGAATGGTGATTTCCGCGATCTTGGCTTCGGTAAATGCCTGTACGCCGAGTTTGGTCAGCTTCTCAGGCAGTTCAGCAGCAGCCAGTGCGGTTTTACCAAACGCATAATCGCCGATTTCCGTAACATTCGCCGGAATATTCACTGTAGTCAGTGCAGTCATATTCCAGAATGCTGCGGTATTAATCTTTGTAACTGTAGCAGGAAGCGTTACTTTCGTAATGGTTTTATTTTCACTCCAGCTTCCGAGGGCGATATTTCCGCCGCCGCTGCCAATGGCAGCTACTGTTACATCATCGATCTTTTCCGGAACAGTGATTTCTGCTGCAGTACCGATGTACTGAACGATGGTAGCTGTGCCGTCTTCTTCTACAATGTACTTCCAGTCGCCGGAGGTCTTTGTAGGATCAACGGGCGCTTCTGTTTCAACAACCGGAATCGTTGCTTCCGTTCCGTCTTTTGCAACTTTCAGAGCATCGCCGAAGGCTGCCTCATAATCTGCCTTCTTGCCTGTCGGCACATGGATTGTCAGGTTGACGTTTTCCTGGAATACTTCTTCCATATGTGCTTTTGCGTTGTCTGTCAGTGCGGGCACGTTTTTGCCTTCAAAAGTGATATCTGTCAGCGCCGGGCATTTCTGGAATGCCTTTTCATCAATTGTTTCAACATCGCCTTTGATGGTTATTTTCTTCAGTTCCGAACATTTTGCGAAAAGCATTTTCGGCAGAACCGTTACGCCGGACGGAATGGTGATTTCCGTAATCTTAGTTTCAGTAAATGCCTGCTCTCCGATGGATTTCAGGGTTTCGGGCAGTTCAGCAGCAGCCAGTTTGGTTTTGCCGAATGCATGCGTGCCAATTTCCGTAACATTCGCCGGAATGTTCACTGTGGTTAATGCGGACATATTCCAGAATGCTGCGGTATTGATCTTTGTAACTGTAGCAGGAATCGTTACTTTCGTAATTGTTGAATTGCCGCTCCAGCTTCCAAGGGCGATATTTCCGCCGCCGCCGCCAATGGTGGTGACTGTCGCTTCACCCATCTTATCCGGTACAGTGATTTCTGTATCCGTACCATAATACTGTACAACAGCTGCATTACCGTCTGCATCTAC
>CANRGZ010000038.1 GCA_947630295.1 uncultured Lachnospiraceae bacterium
TTTTGTGGTGATTAACATTCTATAGGACTCAACCGTCTTTGTACAGCAGAAAGTGTCACATCAATTATAACCCTACATTGCCTGTGCAAAAGAATCTTTGAAAGAAATTGACATACAGCCGACGGTATGATATGATTATCGCGCTGATTTAAGCGAATACCCGGTATCCGGACGCTCCGACCCTTACCTGGTATGCCGCGATTAAAAAAACAGGAGGATATCACATGATTTCAAAAGAAAAGAAAACTGCAATTATCAACGAATATGCCCGGACCCCCGGCGATACAGGTTCGCCCGAGGTGCAGATTGCGATTTTGACGGCGCGTATTCAGGAACTGACCGAGCACCTGAAGAAAAATCAAAAGGATCACCATTCCAGAAGAGGTCTTCTGAAAATGGTAGGTCAGAGAAGAGGTCTTCTGACATATCTGAAGAAGGTTGATATTGAAAGATACCGTACACTGATTGAAAGACTCGGTATTCGTAAGTAAAGATCCGGCGTTGCCGGCGCGGAAAACGGAATTTGTACAGTGCAGGTTTTTTTGGCTTACGCTATGGCAAATTCCGTTTTGTTGTGTAAAATAAAAAACAAAGGAGACAGGCCGCCGAGACTTCTGAAAAGCATATTTGCGAAGTGTGTTTTTCAGTAGTTTCGGACCGCTCCTTTGTAAAATAAAGAAAAGGAGAGGATATTATGTTCAAAAGTTACTCAATGGAACTGGCAGGCAGAACGCTGACGGTGGATATCGGACGCGTTGCGGCACAGGCAAACGGCGCCGCTTTCATGCACTACGGCGATACCGTTGTGGTTTCCACGGCAACCGCCAGCGATAAGCCCAGAGAGGGCATCGATTTCTTCCCGCTGAGCGTGGAATATGAGGAAAAGATGTATGCCGTAGGCAAAATCCCCGGCGGGTTCAACAAAAGAGAGGGGAAGGCAAGCGAAAACGCAGTGCTGACCTCCCGTGTTATCGACCGGCCCATGCGTCCTTTGTTCCCGAAGGATTACCGCAACGATGTTACATTAAACAATCTGGTGATGTCGGTGGATCCCACCTGCTCGCCGGAATTGACGGCGATGCTGGGTTCTTCCATTGCAGCCAGCATTTCGGATATTCCCTTTGACGGCCCCTGCGCGTCCACCATGGTGGGCATGATCGACGGGGAACTGATTTTCAACCCGACGGCAGAGCAGAAGCAGGTCAGCGATCTGCAGCTGACAGTCGCTTCCACAAAGGAAAAGGTCATTATGATCGAGGCAGGCGCCAAAGAGGTGCCGGAGGATAAAATGGTGGAAGCCATTTACGCTGCCCATGATCTGAATCAGCAGATTATCGCTTTTATCGAGCAGATCGTCGCAGAATGCGGCAAACCCAAACACAGCTATGTTTCCTGCGCGGTTCCCACGGAGCTGACAGAAGAAATCATGCGCCTCATACCGCCGGAACGGATGGAAACAGCGGTATTTACGGATGATAAGCAGACCAGAGAGGAAAATATCGCCCAGATCACCGAAGAACTGACGGAAGCCTTTGCCGAGGAGCATGAAGACTGGATCGAGCTGCTGGGCGAAGCCGTTTATCAGTATGAGAAAAAGACCGTCAGAAAGATGATCTTAAAAGACCACAAGCGCCCGGACGGCAGACAGATCGAAGAGATTCGTCCGCTGGCGGCAGAAGTGGATATTGTGCCGAGAGTGCACGGTTCGGCTATGTTTACCCGGGGACAGACCCAGATCATCAATGTAACCACCCTGGCGCCTTTGAGCGATGCACAGCGTCTGGACGGTCTGGACGAGCTGGTGACCTCCAAACGTTACATCCATCATTACAATTTCCCCAGCTATTCCGTGGGAGAAACCAAACCCTCCAGAGGACCCGGCAGACGGGAAATCGGACACGGCGCGCTGGCGGAAAGAGCGCTGGTGCCGGTGATTCCTTCAGAAGAGGAATTCCCTTACGCCATCCGTACCGTTTCGGAAACCATGGAATCCAACGGTTCCACATCCCAGGCAAGTATCTGTGCCTCCAGTATGTCACTGATGGCGGCCGGTGTACCCATCAAGAAACCGGTGGCAGGTATTTCCTGCGGCCTGGTGACCGGCGATACAGACGATGACTACATCGTCCTGACCGATATTCAGGGACTGGAAGACTTCTTCGGCGATATGGACTTCAAGGTGGCCGGTACAGACGACGGTATTACCGCGATTCAGATGGATATCAAGATCCACGGCCTCACCAGACCTATTGTAGAAGAAGCCATTGCAAAGACCAAAAAAGCCAGAACTTACATCCTGCATGAAGTTATGGCCAAGGCCATTGATGCGCCCCGTCCGGAGATCAGTCCTTATGCGCCGAAGATTCAGCAGATTCAGATTGATCCGGAGAAGATCGGCGACGTTGTGGGTCAGCGCGGCAAGACCATCAATACGATTATTGAGAGAACCGGCGTCAAGATCGATATTACCGACGACGGCGCGGTGGATATCTGCGGCACGGATATGGATATGATCCATAAGGCCATCGAAATGATTATGATGATCGTAACGGAGTTTGAAGCCGGTGCGATTTACAAAGGCACGGTGGTCAGCATCAAGGAATTTGGCGCATTCATCGAATTTGCGCCGGGCAAAGAAGGTATGGTGCATATCTCCAAGATCTGCAAGAAACGGATCGACAAGGTAGAAGACGTACTGTCCATCGGCGACGAAGTGAAGGTGGTTTGTCTCGGAAAAGACAAGATGGGACGGGTCAGCTTCAGTATCAAAGATGTGAGAGAATAATCCCGCAAAATATAACGCCCTGCAGCCAAATGCAGGGCGTTTTTTTAACCATGATTTATTTTTCCATGTGATAATGGGAATGATGCACACCGGCCTCGTTTAATACGTCCTTGCCGTAGACCCGCATCAGAGAATCCAGTTCTTCATCACTGATCAATGTAACCCGGCCGTTGGCGTATTCCTGATCCACCCATTTCTTGATTTCCGCCACGCAGGGATGTTTTTTCGTTACGGCGTTTTCCTCGTTTAAGTGATAATAATTGTTGATCCAGCAGGCGATGCCGGCCAGACCGGAAACGGAGCTGACCGCTACCAGCGGCGGCCGGTTTAACAACGCCGTGGTATCAAAGATGTTGTAGATTTCCTCGTCTTTCATCAGGCCGTCGGCGTGGATGCCTGCCCGGGTCACGTTGAAATTCCGGCCCACAAAGGGGGTCATGGGCGGCAGGTCATAGCCGGTCTGGGTCACAATGTAGTCGGCGATTTCCGTGATGACCGCAGGATTCATGCCGTCTAAGCTGCCTTTCAGGGAAGCATACTCGAAAACCATGGCTTCCAGCGGTACGTTGCCGGTCCGTTCGCCGATGCCCAGCAAAGAGCAGTTGACGGCGCCGGCGCCGTAGAGCCATGCGGTGGACGCATTGACCACGCCTTTATAAAAATCGTTGTGTCCGTGCCATTCGATCAGATCGCTGGTAAATCCCGCATAGTGCTGCAGACCGTAAATAATGCCCGGAACGCTGCGGGGCAGGGCGACGCCAGGATAAGGCACGCCGAAGCCCATGGTATCGCAGGCCCGGATTTTGATGGGCACGCCGCTTTCCTCCGACAGCTTGCGCAGCGCAATGGCGAAAGGAATTACGAAACCGTAAAAATCGGCCCGGGTGATATCCTCAAAATGGCAGCGGGGCCGTAGACCTGATTCGATGCAGTCTTTCACAATGCCCAGATACTTGTCCAGGGCCTGTTTCCGGGTCAGTCCCATTTTATTGAAAATATGATAATCGGAGCAGGAAACCAGTACGCCGGTTTCCTTGACGCCGATGTTTTTTACCAGTTCGAAGTCCTGTTTGGAAGCGCGGATCCACGTGGTGATTTCCGGAAAGGTATATCCCAGATCCAGACAGCGTTCCAGCGCCTCTCTGTCGTTGGGAGAGTAGACAAAAAATTCCGTCTGGCGGATAATGCCCTGCTCGCCGCTCAGCCGGTGCAGCATTTTGTATATTTCGATCATCTGCGCCGCAGTATAGGGAGAACGGGACTGCTGTCCGTCGCGGAAGGTGGTATCCGTGATATAGATATGCTCCGGCATATTGATGGGCACATGCCTGTGGTTATAAGCAATTTTCGGGATTTCGGAGTAGGGGTAAATCTCCCGGAACAATTCGGGATTTGCCACATCCTGCAGATTGTATTCATAGGGATCAAATTCCAGCAGATTGCTCTGGCTGCTCAGATTGATATTTGTCATAATGTCGGACATAAGCTTGGCTTCCTTTCCGCTTTTCTCAATTCATCGTGTTACATCATACACCAATCTTTGCCGCTTGCCAATTCTTTTCTTTTGCAGATTCTTCTTTTTTCGCTATACATCGGTCTGTTTTTTTGATATAATAACAAGGCTTCCAAGTTGTTTTTTACAGAAAGCAGGAAATATGAAAAGCAGTCATACAAATAAAAAAGGCGCGCCGCACCTGGCCTTAAATGAGGTGCGGGCTTATGAGTGTCACGTCAGAGGACTGACCAAAGATCCGTCCTCCGGCGTGAAATATAAAGGTACTTTTGCGGGTGTCATTGAAAAACTGGACGATATCAAAGCATTGGGATTTAATCAGCTGATCCTGATGCCTGTCTATGAATATCAGGCATCGCCTTTAAAAATCTACGGTGTACCGTCCAACGTCAATCTGAAAGAAAAAGAAGTGGTTGGCGCGGCAAATTACTGGGGATTTAAGTCCGGGGATTATTTTCATGCGAAAGCATACTATGGAACACAGGATGCGGATCAGGAATTCTCAGGCCTGATTGATGCCGCCCATGCCCGGGAAATGGAAATCGTAATGATGATGCATTTTGATCCGGACGGGGATACCCAGGTGATGCTGGATGCGCTGAATCACTGGGTCCGGCATTTCCATGTGGACGGTTTTTTCCTGAATGTCAATTCCTGGTATCTCAAGGTGATTTCCGACCAGAAATATTTAAAGAAAACAAAACTGTATGTGTATGAACTGGATCGCAGTCTGCCTTATACCAATCCGGAGCGGATCGCGGTCTATAATTCCGCCTACCGGGTGTATTTACGAAAAATGCTGCGGGGAGACGAAGACGGACTGCGCAGTTTTGCAGATCTTCTGACCAACCGGCAGGATCCCTTTACCCACCTGGTCTGCGCGGCTTCCCATAACGGCTTTACACTGGCGGATCTGTACAGTTATTCCAGAAAACATAACGAAGCCAACGGAGAATCCAACAAAGACGGAGAAGATTACAATTATTCCGACAACTGCGGCGTCGAAGGCGCCACAGAGGATCCGAAGATTTTGCAGAAACGGCTTCGATATATCAAAAACGCCATATGTATGCTGTTCCTTTCCAACGGCCTTCCCATATTTCTGGCGGGAGACGAGGAGGGAAATTCCCAGGGCGGCAACAACAACGCTTACTGTCAGGACAATGCGATTTCCTGGATTCAGTACGGCGGTCCCTTTTCGGAGGAACTCAAAAAAACCGTGGAGGATATGATTGCCCTTCGTATGCAGACCGGACTGTTTCCGCAAACGATGGAGCAGTCACGGATCAATTACCGGGGGATTCCGGCAGTTTCGGTACACGGAAGCTATGCCTGGGACGCGGCACTGGACAACGTCAGCCGCCATGCCGGTTTTTTGTTTGCCAATGAAGACCGGTACTTATATGTATGTGTCAATTTTGAAGAAGAACCGAAGCATCTTGCCATGCCCCATCTGCCGGAAGGCTTCACATGGAAGCTGCAGATGGATACTGCGGCGGAAGCAGAATGTGCTGCCGAGGCTTGTGAGACGGACAAAAGTGCCAGTGTTTTGCTGACGGGGCACAGCGTAAAGATTTTTTCGGGAATTAAAGAAAAGATTTAATTGATTGGAGAGAGGAAACTATGCTGAACGGAGAAAAAATATTATTCAGTGCGATGCAGTCCACAGGAAAGCTGACCCTGGGGAATTATGTAGGCGCACTGAAAAACTGGGGGAAACTGACGGAAGAGTACCGCTGCTTTTACAGCGTGGCAGACCTGCATTCCATTACGGTGCGGCAGGATCCTGCGGCGCTTCGGAAGAACGCCCGGGACGTACTGATGACCTACATCGCTTCCGGACTGGATCCAAAGAAAAACTGTATTTATTATCAATCCCATGTCAGCGCCCATGCCGAGCTGGCCTGGATGCTGGACTGCTTTACCTATATGGGCGAGCTGAACCGTATGACCCAGTTTAAAGACAAATCCGCCAAGCATGCGGACAATATTAACGCAGGACTTTTCACCTATCCGGTGCTGATGGCGGCGGATATTCTGCTGTATCAGGCGGATGTGGTCCCGGTGGGAAACGATCAGCTGCAGCATCTGGAACTGGCCAGGGATATCGCACTGCGGTTTAACCATGTATATGGCGACGTTTTTACGGTGCCGGAGCCTTATCTGGGCAAGCACGGCGCACGGATCAAATCCCTGCAGGATCCCACCCAGAAAATGTCGAAATCGGACGAAAATCCCAACGGCTGCATTTACATTCTGGATGATCATGACACGATCATGCGGAAATGCAAACGGGCCATTACAGACTCCGGCAGCGAAGTTTTATATTCGGACGACAAGCCCGGCATCAAAAATCTGATCGATATTTATACGTCCGTGACCGGAAAGACGCCGGAAGAAGTGGAAAAGGAGTTTGCGGGAAAAGGCTACGGCGAGTTTAAGACCGCGGTGGGCGAGGCAGTCTGCAGCGAACTGGATCCGGTCCGTCAGGAATATGAGAGGCTTTCCAAAGACAAGGCGTATGTGGACGCACTGATTAAGGAAAATGCGGAAACCGCACGGTATTATGCGGAAAAAACCCTCAGAAAAGTGCGGAAAAAGATCGGCTTTCCGGAAATTGTACGATAGCTAAACAAGGATGGGGAAATAAAAAGGAGGGTATTGCAATGGCAAAGTGGATGATGTATGTGGGCTGCTACACGGATGAAACAGAAGACGGCATACATATCTTTGCACTGGATGAAGAAACTGGGAAACTGTCGGAAGCAGGCAGCGCCGAGGCGTCGAATTCCTCATATCTGCTGCGTTCGCCGGTGAAACCGGTGATTTATTCCATCACGGATATGGGCGTGGCTGCCTATGCGATCGAAAAAGACGGTACGCTGACCCTGATGAATGAAGTGCCCACCAAAGCGATGCGCGGGTGCTATCTGTGCTGTGACAGCGCGGGGAAATATCTGTTTGCCGGCGGTTTTCACGACGGCAAGATTACCATGCTGTCTTTAAATGAAGACGGAAGCATCGGCAGCGTTGTGGACCGGAAACGGCACAGAAATCCGGGTACCGGCATTAACCGCAACGATATGGGACATGTGACCTGTATCAACCTGACCAGCGATGATAAATATCTCTGCGCTTCAGACAGCGGTCTGGATCAGGTGATGATCTATAAAGTGGATCCGGATCTGCCGGGACTGGAATTGTCGGATGTGCTGCGCTGTGATCTGGATTATGATCCGGCCCGTATCGTATTTACGAAGGACGGACAAAATGCATATATTTTAAGCGAAAGCATGAAGCAGATTTCCGTTTATCGTTATGAGGAAAAGGACAATACCCCGGTATTTACACTGCTGCAGAAGATTTCCACCATCGGCGTATATCATACCGCGGCCACCTATGCCTGTTCGCTGCGTCTTGCCGCGTCAGAAAAATATGTGATTGTTTCCAATGACGGCGACAATACAGTGGCGTTTTATGAGCGGGAGCCGGAGGGCACGCTGATTCTTTACTGCGTACTGCCCATCAGCGGGAAATATCCGAAGGATGCGCTGCTTTCTCCGGATCATAAGTATCTCTATGCAGTGAACCATGATGAAAATTCCATTACCACCTTCCGGATGGATTATCAGGAAAAGCTGTTTTCCATGTGCGCGAAACCAGTGAAGATCAGCGCACCCAATTCCGCAGTGATTGTGGATCTGAAAAAATTATTTGCGGCAAAGGATTAAAATATGTTTCATTTACACAAGCAGGAGGGCAGGGCCAGAAGAGGGTCTTTTGAGACCGTACACGGTACGATACAGACGCCGGTATTTATGAATGTGGGAACGGCGGGAGCCATCAAAGGCGCCGTGTCCACCATGGATCTGGAAACCATCGGCACCCAGGTGGAACTGTCCAATACCTATCATCTGCATGTCAGACCCGGCGACGAACTGATCAGGTCGCTGGGGGGACTGCACAAATTTATGCACTGGAGCCGGCCGATTCTGACGGACAGCGGCGGGTTTCAGGTATTTTCTCTTGCAGGCCTTCGCAAAATCAAAGAAGAAGGCGTTTATTTCAATTCGCATATTGACGGCAGGCGCATTTTTATGGGACCGGAGGAAAGCATACAGATTCAGTCCAATTTAGGCTCTACCATAGCCATGGCCTTTGATGAATGCGCACCCCATGACGCTTCCAGAGACTATGTGGAGGCTTCCGTTGCCAGAACCACCAGGTGGCTGATCCGCTGCAGAGAAAAACTGCGGGAATTAAATGGGCGGGAGGATACCATCAATCCCCATCAGATGCTGTTCGGCATCAATCAGGGCACGACGTTTGCGGATATTCGGATCGAGCACGCAAAGCGTATCAGCGAACTGGATCTGGACGGCTACGCCGTAGGCGGCCTGGCCGTAGGCGAAACCCACGCCCAGATGTATGAAATTCTGGACCTGACCCTGCCGCATCTGCCGGAAAACAAGCCCAGATATCTGATGGGTGTCGGAACCCCGGCCAATATTCTGGAAGGCGTGGAGCGCGGCATCGATTTCTTTGACTGTGTTTATCCCTCCAGAAACGGCAGGCACGGCCACGTCTATACCAATTCCGGCAAATTAAACCTGTTTAATAAGCAATACGAAAGGGATATGCGTCCCATCGAAGAGGGCTGCGGCTGTCCCGCCTGCAGGAGCTATTCCAGGGCCTACATCCGTCATCTGCTGAAAGCGGGAGAAATGCTGGGTATGCGCCTTTGCGTACTGCACAATCTCTATTTTTACAATCAGATGATGACGGAAATCCGGGACGCCATTGACGGCGGCTGTTTCGCGGAGTACAAAAAACGAAAATTATCTGCCGTGCAGGGTGAACTTTGTTAAAAATTTATCTTGAAATACGGGGAGGCTTCATGTATATTTAGTCTATTGAGCTGTGAACTATGAACAAGGGAGGAACCTTTCATGTTAAATCATTTCATTTTGGCAAGTGCAGGAACAGCAGGCGTGGGCATGCTGGTTTATCTGGTCATCATCGGCCTTGTGTTTTATTTTATTCTGATCCGTCCGCAGCGGAAGGAACAGAAGCGTGTGCGTATGATGCTGAGCGAAATGCAGGTGGGCGACTGCGTCGTCACATCCGGCGGATTTTACGGCGTATTGATTGATATTGCGGACGATACCGTAATTGTGGAATTCGGAAACAACAAAAACTGCCGTATCCCGATGCAGAAGTCATCCATCGTACAGGTAGAAAAGGCAGAAGAAAATATGCCTCAGGAAGAAGAAAAAGAAACAAAAAAAGATACTAAAAAGGATAATAAATAAAATATATATATTGAAAAGAATTCAGGAGGAATGAAAATGAGCAGAGTGTATAATTTTTCTGCGGGTCCTGCGGTACTTCCGGAGGAAGTTTTAAAAGAGGCGGCAGCTGAAATGCTGGATTATCACGGATCAGGCATGTCCGTTATGGAGATGAGCCATCGATCTGCGATCTATGCGTCGATTATTACGGAGGCGGAACAGGATCTGAGAGATCTGCTGCACATTCCTGAAAATTATAAGGTTATGTTTTTGCAGGGCGGCGCCAGCCAGCAGTTTGCCATGATCCCCATGAATCTGATGAAAAACAGGGTGGCGGATTATATTGTGACCGGCCAATGGGCGAAGAAGGCTTACAGTGAAGCCTGCAAGTTCGGAACGGCAAACAAAATTGCATCTTCGGAGGATCAGACCTTCAGTTATATCCCCGACTGCAGCGATCTGCCCATCAGCAAGGATGCGGATTATGTTTATATCTGCGAAAACAATACTATTTACGGAACCAAGTTCAAAACACTTCCGAATACAAAGGGAAAAGATCTGGTTGCAGATGTTTCATCCTGCTTCCTGTCAGAGCCGGCCGATATCACAAAATACGCAGTGATGTACGGCGGCGTACAGAAAAACATCGGTCCTGCCGGCGTTGTCATTGTGATCATGCGGGAGGACCTGATTACGGACGATGTGCTGCCGGGGACGCCTACGATGCTGAAATACAAAACCCATGCAGATGCAGGCTCTCTTTACAACACGCCGCCTGCATACGGCATTTATATCTGCGGCAAAGTCTTCAAGTGGCTGAAAAAACAGGGCGGACTGGAAGCCATTCAGAAAATCAACATCCAGAAAGCAAAAATTCTCTATGATTTCCTGGATGAAAGTACCCTGTTTAAAGGAACGGTGAGAAAAGAGGACCGTTCGCTGATGAACGTGCCGTTTATTACCGGCGATAAGGATCTGGATGCGAAGTTCATCGCGGAATCCAAAGCGGCAGGCTTTGAAAACCTGAAAGGGCACCGTACCGTGGGCGGTATGCGCGCCAGCATTTACAATGCGATGCCCATTGAAGGCGTGGAGAAGCTGGTGGCATTTATGAAGGAATTTGAAAAGAACAATTAAGAGGAGAAAATTATGTTTTTATACAGCTGTCTGAACCCGATTGCGGAAGTGGGTTTGAATAAATTTAACGATTGCTACAAAAAATGTGATAATACAGAGGATGCGGATGCCATTCTGGTGCGCAGCGCTTCCATGCATGAAATGGAATTTTCCGACAATCTGAAAGCCATTGCCAGAGCCGGTGCCGGCGTCAATAACATTCCGCTGGATCGCTGTACGGAAAAAGGTATTGTCGTGTTCAATACCCCGGGGGCCAATGCCAACGGCGTCAAGGAGCTGGTGATTGCAGGGATGCTGCTGGCCTCCCGCGGTATCGTGGACGGTATCCAGTGGGTCAAAGACAATGCAGGGGATCCTGATATCGCAAAGAGCATGGAAAAGGCCAAAAAGCAGTTTGCGGGCTGTGAGCTGCGGGGCAAGAAGCTGGGCGTCATCGGACTGGGCGCCATCGGTATCCGCGTAGCCAATGCAGCTTCGGCGCTGGGCATGGACGTGTACGGTTATGATCCGTATATGTCGGTGGACGCGGCATGGCAGATTTCCAGAAAGATCGTACATTTTAACAATGTCAATGATATTTATTCCACCTGCGATTACATTACGATTCATGTGCCGCTTCTGGATGAAACCAGAGGCATGATCAACAAAGATGCCATCGCGCTGATGCATGAAGGCGCCGTGGTTCTGAATTTTGCCCGGGATGTGCTGGTCAATGAAAAAGATATGGTAGAAGCCTTAAAGGAAAAGAAGATCAGGGCTTATGTTTCTGATTTTGCAAATCCCATTACGGCAGGCGCACCCGGCTGTATCATTACGCCGCATCTGGGCGCTTCAACGGCGGAGTCGGAAGACAACTGCGCTGTTATGGCAGTGAAGGAACTGAAGGATTATCTGGAAAACGGAAATATCAACAACAGTGTCAATTTCCCGAAGGTGGATTTGGGCCCCTGCAGCAAGACCGGCGGCAGAATCGCGATCTTCCACAAGAATGTGGCCAACATGCTGGTACAGTTCACCAATGTTTTTGGCAGTGTGAATGAAAACATTTCCAATCTGTCTTCCAAATGCAGAGGCGAATTTGCGTATACACTGATCGATATCGATAAACCGGCAACAGAACAAGCGCTGGAAGCACTGAAATCCATTGCGGGTGTCATCAAAGTCAGAACGATACAATAAGTCTGTATACCCCGCAGCACTATGCTGCGGGGTATTTATGATTACAGCGTCAAAAGCTCGAATCCACGGTATGCTTGCATACCGTTGGGTGAGAAGCTTTATGACGCGCCCCAACATGAGGAAGAAGTGGGGCAGGTCCCATGGATTCCGAATGTTGGGTAGGATTGTGGAAGCTGCGAAGCAGCGTAACAATCCGTAATCACTTTTTCCCACAGTCGAATCGGAAAGGAGTTTTTTATGGCAAAAGTCAGACCATTTGCGGCCTGTCGTCCCGCCGCGGCCTATGCCGCCGATATAGCGGCGCTGCCCTATGACGTTTACAACAGAAGCGAGGCCTGTGCGGCGGTCAAAGACAGGCCCTTATCTTTTTTACGGATCGACCGGGCGGAGACCGCGTTTGATGAATCCGTCGATACCTATGATCCTAAGGTCTATGAACAGGCAAACCGTCTGTTTCAGGAAATGAGGTCGCAGGGATACTTTGTGGAAGAGGAAAAACCAGTCTATTATATTTACGCCCTGACCATGAACGGACGGACACAGACGGGACTGGTGCTTTGCGCTTCCATTGACGATTATCAAAACGGCGTGATTTTAAAACATGAAAACACGAGAGCCGAAAAGGAAGAGGACCGGGTCCGCCATGTGGATGCTTTAAGCGCCCAGACCGGTCCCATCTTTCTTGCGTACCGGTCGGATGCGGTGCTTGCGGCAATCATTGCGGAAAATCAGGAAAAAACACCGCTGTATGATTTTGTTTCCGAAGACGGCATCCGTCATGCGGTATGGATTATCGATCAGGATGCGGATATTGCAGGCGTCACCAAAGCGCTGGCAGCCATCGACCATCTCTATATTGCAGACGGGCACCACCGGGCGGCAAGCGCGGTCAGGGTCGGTCTGATGCGCAGAGCGGCCCATCCGGATTATACCGGAGAAGAAGAGTTCAACTACTTCCTGTCGGTGCTGTTCCCGGATTCGGAGCTGATGATTATGGATTACAACCGGGTGGTAAAAGATCTGGCGGCGTATTCCGTACAGGCATTCCTGGACAAAGTGGGAGAAAAATTTGAAATAGAAAACAAGGGCGCCGAGGCCTACCGGCCCCGTAAAAAAGGGGAAATCGGCATGTTTCTGATCGATACCTGGTATTGCCTGACGGCAAAACCGCAGATTGAAAGCACCGATCCGGTGGACGGGCTGGACGTTTCCATTTTACAGAATGAAATTCTGGCGCCGCTGCTTGGAATTACGGATCCGAAAACGGATCAGCGTATTTCTTTTATCGGCGGGATCCGGGGCTTAGAGGAACTGGAAAAACGTGTCCGCGCATCCGATACGGTGGCCTTTGCCATGTATCCCACCGGTATCGGGGAACTGTTTGCAGTGGCGGATGCGGGCCGACTGATGCCTCCGAAATCCACATGGTTTGAACCGAAACTGCGCAGCGGTCTGCTGATTCACAAAATAGAAAGGTAAATCCCAAGATGAACGGAAAGATTAAAGAAGAAATTCAGAAAGTTTTGATCGGAAAGGACGATGTCATTGACAAGGTTCTGATGGCGGTGCTGGCGGGCGGTCATATTTTACTGGAAGATATTCCGGGGGTCGGTAAGACCACGCTGGCCACGGCCTTTGCAAAGGCCACGGAACTGAACTGCAACCGGGTATCCTTTAATCCGGATGTGCTTCCGGGAGATATTACCGGCTTTACGGTATACGACAGAAATACCGGAAAATTTGAGTTTAAAGCCGGCGCTGCCATGTGCAATATTCTGCTGGCGGACGAGATCAACCGGGGTTACAGCAAGACCCAGTCGGCCCTTCTGGAGGCCATGCAGGAACAGAAGGTGACGGTGGACGGCAAAACCTACGATCTGCAGGACCCCTTTATCGTGTTTGCTACCTCCAATCCGGTGGGGGCAGCCGGAACCGCCCTTTTGCCGGAATCCCAGCTGGATCGTTTTATGATCTGTCTCAGCGTAGGATATCCGGATCGGGAAAAACAAATGGAAATCCTGCGGACCTATGAGTCGGACAATCCGATGCAAACGGTAAAAAAGGTTTCCAATGCCAAAGAAATCCTGCAGATGCGGCAGGAGGCTGCCAAAGTTTTCGTTTCAGATGCGGTGCTGGATTATATTATTCGTCTGTGTGAGGCAACCCGCAGACAGGGTAATATCGAACTGGGCGTATCGCCCCGGGGTGTGCAGGCGCTGATGCGGATGGCCAAGGCTTCTGCCTATATGGCCGACAGAAATTACTGTGTGCCGGAGGATGTGCAGAAGTGCTACGTTGACGTCTGCGCACATCGTGTGATTCTCAATGCAAAATCCAGAATGAAGCGCATCAGTGCACAGCGGGTGCTCCATCTGATTTTAAGTGAAATTGAGGCGCCGAAGATCGGAGAAGAAGATGCTTAAGCGGCGAATCCTGTTTTCTCTGTGGTGTCTGTTGGTGATTCTGTATCTGTGTTTCGCATGGAATGCAGCCGCGGTATTTCTGCTGACGGCAACGGCGCTGGTCTTCGCGGTGTCCGCTTTGGGAGCGGTGCTGGTACGAAAGAAACTTTCGTTTCGCATCAGCGGACCGGAACAAATGAGCAAAGGCAGCAAAACTACGCTGAAACTGCATGTTGCCAATGGGGCTATACTTCCTGTTTTCCGGGGAAGATGCATATTTCGATCCCGAAATACGCTGACCGAAGAAGTACAGGAGACGGAAGTCAGTTTTTATCTGGGACCCAAAGAAACCGATACGATCACGCTGGAGCTGGGATCTGTGCATTGCGGGAAGGTGCAGCTGTGCCTGACCGGGGTTTGCTGCATGGATCTTTTCGGCGTTTTTTCTGCGCGGATGCCGGCGGAAGAGACAGAAGAAATTTATGTTGTACCCGCATATGACCGGATTGCTTTTCAGAATACGGCTTACGCGATGCAGGCGGAAAACGGCCGGAACAGGGGCAATGAAAAAACGGAAATCACGGCGTATACGGAGCAAATGTCCTACCGTTATATTCACTGGAAGCTGTCCACGAAAACGGAGGATATATTTGCCAGAGACGACAACCGGGCCGGTATGGTATATTCCGGCATTTTTATAGAAACATCCATCGATGAAAGCAGCGAGGCGCAGTTTGCGGAGATTGCGGATGAACGAATCGAAACCGCCTATCAGCTTTCTGCGGATTTGTGCAATATGGGCATTCCGCATAAATTCATTTTTTATGCGGAGGCAGAAGCGGCGTTTCAGGAAATATCCGTGACGGATCATCAGGTGCTGCAGCAGGCGCTGTATGCGCTGCTGGATATTCGTTTTCGGATCAGTGACCGGCACAGTCTGAGGGATTTTGATCCGGTCAGAACGGAAGAAGCTGTCAGTATCATGGCATATGTAACAGATGCATTGTCCTGTGACCAGGGAGAATTACCGAATGAACAATGGATTATTCCTGTCTGTAAAAACAGGTAAAAATCACATATCGAAAAAAAAGCCGGGCGGCCGGCAGCGGACGAAAATCAGTTTTCTGGAACTGGTGCTTTGTATTTTGCTGATGGCAGCTGCGGTTTTATTGTTTGTGCGTATCGGCGGCATTTCCTGTTATCTGATGCCGGTGCTTGGGTTCGGCGCCCTCGTCTGCCTGCTCTTCTGGATGGAATGGCGGAAACGGGAAACACTGTATGTGATACTGGCGTCGGTATTCGGGCTGTTTTTATTCGGCTTTCTGATTGGAAATGATTATGCGGTCAACGGCCTGCTGGTTTGTATCAATCAGATTGCGGACACCATCGGCCGCAGTGATCTCACCATTTTTGAGAAGTTTCAGGTTACGGCGGCGGAAAGTGCCTATCCCCTGTATGCCACGTTTACGCTTTTCTTCGGCGCAGGGCTGGCTGCGGCTGTCAGCGCTTTTACCGTTTTTGAAGGAAAATATTTTTTTATCAATCTTTTTGCGCTGGTTATCGGCTTTTTTGCGGTTTGGCACCGGCTGGAGATGGGCATCCCGGAAGCGGCCCTTTGTTTTTTTGCTGTTTTTGCTGTTTCGTTTTATACGGCTTCCCGGCGGACAAAGCTTTCCCTTGCGCTGCCTTTTGCACTGACTTTGTTGTTAATGTTCGGCGCCCTGCAGCTTGCGGAACATGCCGCCCGTCCGCTTTTAAGTGAAGCATCGCCCTATGAACGGATTCTGCGGGCAAAACAATACAGTGAAAACAGCGTCGAAGGGTGGAATCAGGGCGTGATTGCCGGAAGAAAACCTGCGGCGGAGGGCGGGACGGCCTTTTATATTCGTATGTCCCATCCGCAGATGATGTACCTGAAAGGTTTTGTAGGCGCGGCGTTTGACGGTGAAAAATGGGAGACGCTGGACAACCGGGCGGTTTATGACAGCCGGGAACTGTTTTACCGGTTCGAGCAGAATGCATTTTCTCCACTGTACCAAAGCGCCCGTCTTTCGGAAATCAGCCAGATGCAGGCAGAGGAAACTGAAACTGCAGCCGATACAGTGGAAATCACCCTTGCAGGAAGCGGTGATCAGTATATGCTGCTGCCTTACGGGACAGCTTCTCTGGATCAGCCGGAGGAAGTGTTGTTCCGGGCAGATGCGCTGCTGCGGCGGCCAAAGCAGACCCAGACCTATGGGTTTACCGTCGGCGGACTTTCTTACACGGAGATGCTTGATTTTGAAGAGACAATTATTCCCACCCTCTCCGGAGAAGCATACGATCAGTATCTGCTGGCAGAGGGAAATTACGGGGTTTATGTCAATGAAACCTATCGGAATGTTCCCGAAAGCGAAAAGGAAGCGCTGCAGGCGCTGCTGAAGAAGTACCAGTTAAACGCTGCGGATCTGAAGGATTACAGGACGGCGATCCAGAAGGTGCAGGAAATACTGAATTTAGAACTGGAATATGACCCGGATGAAACGCTGCCCCGTTTCAGCGGTTCGGCTGCGGAAACACTGCTGCAGGAGAAAAAGGGCAGGGATATTCATTTTGCCACACTGGCAACGCTGCTGTTTCGTATGCTGGGCTATCCGGCCCGCTACGTAGAAGGCTATCTGATTACTCCGGTGAATGCGCTGCAGATGAAAAGCGATACATCTACGCCCTTTGGTCCGCGGGCAGCCCATGCGTGGACGGAACTATATCTGGACCGGGTGGGATGGATGCCGGTAGAGGTGCTGCCATCGTTTGAAAATATGATGTTTCCGGCGCAGACAGCGGAAAATAATCCCCATCCGGAAGCCAACTCGACCCAAAATGCCGGAGAGGCGGGGACTGCCGCCGGTACAGCGTATCCCAATCAGGGAGCCACCGCCGCGGATCTGCGGGGCCGGATCCTGCGCTGTGTACTCCTGATTGCGGCTGTCTTTGTGCTGGCTGTTACGGCGATATTTGTCCGCCGGGGCAGGATCATACGGAAACGAAAAGGGAAAATGGAAGGCGAAGACAAAAAAGCCGCAGTTCTGGCTGCTTACGATTATTTGTGCAGCGTGCTGCGCGCCTGCAGGCTTTTGTGCAGCGGACAAAATCCGGAAGAAACTTTTTCGAAGTACCGGCAGCTGCTGGATGAAGGGCAGCAGGCAGAGCTGCAGCAGTTTTTGCAGATATGTGAGAAAAATGCATTTTCGAATGAAGCGGGCACAGACGAGGAAGCCGCTTTTGTTTGCGAAACAGCGAAAAAGCATATCGCCTTTGTTACGGAGAAACAAAAAATTTTAAGAAATATGTGGATTTATTTATATATCGGTGTAGGATAAAGGAGAAGCAGAATGCGTCAGAAAAATATCTCGTCCGCGGTGATCG
>CANRGZ010000039.1 GCA_947630295.1 uncultured Lachnospiraceae bacterium
ATCAATAGACAAATATCGGCGGCCATGAAGACCGCCGAAAAAAATAAAAAAAATTACACACTTTACTTGACAAACCCGACTAATATTCATCTTCCACGATTTCAAATTGATCGGGAGGATACAGATCATCTATCCTTCATAAAATCCGGTAGTACTTTTTTCTATCCACTTTAAATACATTTCCTTATAATGTTCACTTATAAACTCTCTGATGACTCGTAATTCATATTCCGACAGAATCCCCTTTTCCGTCACCACCGTTTCACCATTACGCTTCACAAAAAACTTTGCAGACCCGGCTTCCGTCATTTTTTTGTCGCTTGCATGCACATGCATAGCTTCAATGATACAATGTGAAGTATAATAAAGGAAATAACCACAAACCTTAAATTCATAATACTTTGGCAATTTTATACCTCCATATACTTTTTGTTATTCCTATAATAATCTAACACGATATCCATTTCTATATCATCCATGCTTGTCTCTAAAACTTCCCCGGATTCTGTAATATTTGCTGCTCTGTCCGGAAGATTTAAATTCAGTACGCTAACGCATTCTCCTTGTTTGGTAAAAGCATAACCATTCACTATAAAATTTGCTGCATTTGCCACTTTTTCAATATTACACATAACGTATCCTCACTTTCTTAATGGGCGCCAGGAACTCATCCGGATCAAAATATAAATTTTTTAAAATGGGGATCAAATCGATATATTCTTCTTCTTCCTCATGTCCTTCATACTTTGCCATAACAACAATATATCCGTGATCCCACTCTACGATTCTCGTATACCTTTCCAGTCGTGGGGATGTCCTGAAACGTATTATATGTTTTCCATAAGAAAAAGAAGTAAAATTTTTGTCACTGCTTAAGATTGCTTCATCATTCATTTTTTTCCCATTTTTTTCTAAACAGAATAGAAAATGCCTGCGCTAAGTCTCCCGTTATTTTCAATTATACCTGAAACTTCTAAAAATACAACCGTTTCAAAATTTGCACACATAATTTCCCTATGATAATTACAGATTAGAATCCGCCAGCCAGTCTATCAGATACAGCGATTTGATTCCATCGTAAGAAGTGATATAATTTCTGTCCATTGATAAAATCATTTTTTCATAATTATCCGGTATCATGCGCAAAGGACGCAGTTCCCGCTCCCGGGTTTCCGGAGACTGCATACTTTCTGTTACCTGAATGTACAATTTATCGTTTGCCTTTTCACAAACAAAATCAACTTCGGTTTCTCCCACTTTGCCAATGTATACCCGATACTCCCGGCGCAATAATTCCAAAAATACAATATTTTCAAGAATATGTCCCTGATCTGCATTCCGATATCCCAGCAGCAGATTTCGAAACCCCATATCGCAAATGTAATTTTTTCCCAGCGTTTTCAGCAGTTTTTTCCCTTTCACATCATATCTTCCGACAGAGTAAAAAATAAATGCGCTTTGCAGCATGGAAATATATTTTTCTACGGTTTTACCGGCCACATTTTTCTTTCCGCCTGTTCGAAGGTTCCCTTCATTGGATAAAACATTGCCTATGCTATTCGGTGAAACGATACTTCCAATGTAGGAACACAAAAACCGTATGATTTTCTGCAAAATCTCCTGATCAGCCTGTCTGTTGCGCTGTAAAACATCCCGCAGTACCACTGTGGAATAAATCCCTTCCAACGCCTGATTGCTCCGCGCCTCATTAAAATGATATTCTCTCAAAATGGGCATTCCTCCAAACTGGAGATAGCGCTGAAACTTTTCTTCCGGCGTAACAGCAACACCAAACGCATAGAAATCCAAAAACTCCTTAAACGACAACGGCAGCATCCGGATTTCCAAATACCTGCCGGAAAGCAGCGTAGAAAACTCGGTGGAAAGCAGATAAGCGTTGGATCCTGTAATGTAAATATCCACATCAAAATCCAGACGGAACGACTCGATTGCTTTTTCCCAATGTTCTACAGCCTGCAATTCATCAAATATCAGATAGGTTTTTCCGTCTTTCGGAATCTGCTCGCTGACATATGCATAGAAGGCAAGATAATCGGTAAGATTTTGATATCGCAGAGATTCCAGATTCATATGGATGATGTTGCGATCTTCTACGCCATGCTCCGTCAGATACACATGGAACAAATCCAGCAGAGAAGACTTGCCGCATCTGCGAATTCCGGTAACAATTTTGACCAGATCTACATCTTTATGTTGAATCAGTTGATTTATATACATCGGTCGATTAATCAGTTCTGCCATACTGTGCCTCCTCTACTTTTTTATACTATTATATCCGAAACTTCTAAAAATACAATAGTTTCCGACTTCTAAGTTCAAAACTTTTTGAAAAATGTAGCTAATACGGCTCTGAAAAATGATATTGGATTTTTTTAGGATAAAATGTTTGAAACGCCCTGTCGGTTCTTTTGACAGGGCGTTATTTTCTAAATTATAATTAAACTCTTATATTTGTCCGGATGCCGATACTTGTCGCCCATGACATCGCTGCTTCTATGGGTCCTGAGTCGATCCAGATCCAGTGCGGCAACATAAACGCCGGGCGCTGACGGAGCTTCAAACACACACATATCTCTCACTTTCCCGTCCTGCCACGGAACCCCATCGAAAAGCGTAGAATGGCCGTTGCAATCGGGATGCCCCTTCGGATAATTGCAGGTTGCCACCGCCACCATGTTTTCATATGCTCTTGTCCGCAACGCAGACAGCCTATTGATTTCCATCGGGCAGGCATTGGGTGCAAGAATAAGTTCCGCTCCTTTAAGCATTAAGATTCTTGCACTTTCCGGAAATTCTCTGTCAAAACAGATCATGGAACCCACTTTTACGGTTCCCCTTCCAAAGTCCAAATCTGTAGTATAGAAGTCCTCTCCGCCATCCAATACAATTTCATCGTCAAAAGCGCAGGTATGCACCTTTGAATAATGGAGAATCTCCCTGCCTTTCCTGTCAAAAATAATCACGGAATTCAGTGGCTTGGGACAATGCGTTTCAAGAAACGTGATCCCGATTGCCATCTGAAGTTCTGCCGCCAGCGCACGAAAGCCGTTCAAAAATGCGCTTTCCTTTTCAATAGCCAGCTGCTTTAATTGCGCATCATCCTGGGGCAATGCATATCCGTCGCTCCACATTTCCGGGAACAAAGCGATATCTGCCCCTTTTTCCTTTGCTTCGATACAGGCCTTCTTCCCGATGGAAAAATTCTCATCAAGGCTCTTTCCCGGCAGAATTTGTAAAAATGCTATATTGATATTCATAAGATTCATTCCTTTTTTCTATAAGCTCCAAATATCACAAATGTAAGAACACCCAGCGCAATGCCAAAGCAAATACCAACACCAATACCAGCATAGCTCTTTAACACCTTGCAGAAAATCACGCCGAAAAGAATACTCATGGATATTCCCACGCTGAATCCAACACTGATAGCTGAACCTCGTTTCATACCCGATTCGTCCTCCTATTATCCTGCTACTCTTTTTTATGAGATTTTGCTTTTCGCTTTGGAGTTTGTTTAATCATCAATTTTTTTCAAAATCAACTTCGCCCACCGAACAATCTTTTTTTCTTATACTCTCCTGTTTCCACCGACAGCACCTTGTATCCTGTTGCGTCGATGGCTGCCCGAAGGGCGGCTTCGTCGATATCCGTCTCCGTCAGGATAATCGTCTCTCCTTTTGTATGCGAGGACGTGACCTTTTTGACCGGCAGTGCCCGACGGACGGTGTCATTTATATGGGATTCACACATCCCGCACATCATACCTTCAATTTTGACTGTGATCTGCTGCATGATTTCTTCATCTCCTTTTTGATCTTACATCTGCCAATTCAATGCCTCGCTCAAAATTTCCGGAACGCTCCGCGGTCCTCTGACTGCATGAATCCCATATGCTTCACCCAGCACGTCAAAGGTAAACTGCTCCGGCTGATAGCGTTTCAGCAAACGGATCCGCATCAGACTTTTCATATGCACTGCCCCGTCATCATACTGCGTCGGAATGTCCGTTTTCGTTACCTCGCATTTGTATAGAATGGCAGATACCGGAGCGGCGACATAAATGAAGACGGTATCTCCTGTTTTAATACCCCTGCCCTGTTTCCAGTTGATTTCTTCTTCCCTAGAAAAAGCCGCTTCCACATCATAATATTTCGGATTGGCCGGGATGAGCCACTCTTTTGCCGGTCTCAGCGCCTGCTTTGTCTTTGCGGAAGCCGTTGCAAGATAGCTTTCTTCCAGCCATTTGCAGATTTCATCAAAACCGACAGCGCCATACAGTGAAACGGAAACCCAGTTTCCTTTGCTGATATGATAGCCCCGGAAATAGCCCTCCTGCTGCACCAGCGCGTCCACAAGCAGCGGATCCGCGATTTTAACGTTCACAATATCTACCATTTCTTCCGTGTCCAGTCCCAGCCGGCTGCCCGGCACGTCCATGACAAGGGCAAACCACTTCTGGTTATCGCTGTGCCGAAAAACCGCGTAGCCAGGGTAACGCCGCCATAAATATTCCGGAGCGGCGTGGTATTTTTCCCTGATATAAGCAAATAGCTGATCTCTGTATGATTTCATAGGGATCCTCCCACGATTCAACGAAGTATACTATACACGCACTCCAACAAGGTAAGCGCCAAAACAACATTGATGACTTTATAGTACTTTAGATAGATTTTTTGAATCAAAAGCCCTCCGCCAATCCATGCACTGGTGGCGATGGTTCCTATGGTAGCGATGACAAGCTCAGACAAAAGCAGTGCCGTCAGAGATGCATTGTAATCTACGATAAAACCTGTCAGTGCCGTAATTCCAAACATATATATTTTTACATTTACAAATTGTAAAAGAAATCCTTTCATAAAAGAGGCAGATTTTTCTCTCTCCTCACCTGCCGGACGACTGATCGCGATATGGATCGCAAGATACAGAATATATGCAGCGCCAACGTATTTGAGGATATGCATCAAGCCCGGTGAAAAAGCACTCACCTCGTAAACAAAAAATGCACAAATGATCTGTACGGCATAATAGCCTGCAAAAATACCGAAAAACAGCGGCTTGCCTTTTTTCCAGCCATAGTTCGTTACCGTATTCAGCGCCAGGATGTTTCCCGGTCCCGGCGTAAATGCATTAATCACACAATAGATCAGAAAGTTTCCGATTATATAAACAGGCATTTTCTTCGCCACCTCCTGCTTAAAGTATAGCAGATGCGGCAAATAAATAGGTAACTCCTATTTTGTATTATTTTTAATAGCCTTAGGCTATGAATTGGATGGGGAATACTTCTTCAACGCCTGAATATAAACCGACCCCAGTTCACTTAATGACTGCTTCTCCGGATGAATATAGCCGATTTCCATATGTTCCGGCTCGTCCAGCGGCACAGAAACAATGTTGTCTCCATGAAGATATCTGGGGAAAATGCCGCTGGAAATAGTGTAAGCATTCAGTCCCAACATGAAATTTACGATCGCGCCACGATCATTGATCCGGATTTCCTTATCCACTGCATGCGTGCTGAAAAGTTCCTCCGCATAATAGGAAGACTCATAACTGCCCTGTACAAAATTCAGACGCGGATACGGCTCCAATTCCGAAAGTTTCAGTTTTTGCTTCCCGGCCAGCGGGTGATTTTTTTGTAAGAATACATGTGGTTTTGCAGTAAATAGAGAAACAAATTCCAGTCTGTATTCCTCCAATGTTTTTCGAAGAACTGCCTCGTTTTCATCAGACAAATAAAGAATCCCCAGATCACTGACTCGATTCTTTACATCCTCTATGATCTGATGCGTTCCTGCCTCATTAAAATAAAATTCATATCGTTCCTGTCCAAACCGCTGCACAAGCTCCACAAAAGCATTCTCTGTAAACGTGTAATGCTGGGTAGATACGCCAAAATGCATTTTTTGAGGCTGCGCCGCAATATATTTGTCTTCCAGCAGCTCCATCTGCTGTATCACCTGTCGGGCATACCCCAGAAACTCCATTCCTTCTTTTGTCAAAATCACACCATTCCGGCTGCGGACAAAAATAACTATTCCGATTTCAGCCTCCAACTCCTTAATGGCATTGGATAAACTGGGTTGGGATATATAAAGCGTCCTTGCCGCCTTTGTAATGGAGTTTGTTTCTGCTACTGCGAGGACATATTTCAACTGTTGTAAATTCATTTCTTTCCCTTGTATTATAAAAAATGGCAACCACCAACGCGATGTGGAATTAATGTAAAGTACATTGCGTTATT
This sequence comes from uncultured Lachnospiraceae bacterium, assembly GCA_947630295.1. Lineage (GTDB taxonomy): Bacteria > Bacillota > Clostridia > Lachnospirales > Lachnospiraceae > CANRIM01. The sequence continues at coordinate 6,266 of CANRGZ010000039.1, forward strand.
TAAATGTTTGGATTAATCTCATACCACTTTGCCTGCGTATCATACATTTTCCTGTAGACGCCGCCTTTTGCCAGCAATGCCTCATGTGTCCCATCCTCTACAATTTCGCCGTCCTGAAATACCAGGATTCGATTGGCCATTTTCGCGGGCCCGATACGATGAGCAGCGAAAAACACCGCATTGTTGTCATGTTTCTTTAAAAACAGATCAAAAACCATTGCTTCTGTATTGGGATCCAGATTTGCCGTCGGTTCGTCCAGAGACGCCATCAGGCTGTCCCGCAGGCAGGCACGCGCCAAACCTACTTTCTGCCATTGTCCGCCCGAAAGATCCACGCCGTTTTCAAACAGCTTGCCCAGTCTCTGCTTTTCTTTCATGGGCAATGTCTCCGCCAGTTCCTCTAATTCCGCTTTCTTTATCGCCTGCATGATTTTTTGATCATCTTCGTATAAAACATCATCCCCCAGGCCAACATTTTCAAAAAGCGTATATTCGTATTTGATAAAATTCTGAAATTCCGCGGCAAACGCATCTCTTTTCTCTGCAAAATCCCTGCTGTAAGTGATACTTCCTTTCGTGGGATGATAAATGCCGAGCAAAAGTTTGATAAAGGTGGATTTTCCTGCGCCATTCTCGCCGACCACTGCCACAATATCATCTTTTTTCAGATCAACATTGATATTTTTAAGTACCTCTTTTCCGTCGGTTCCCGGATAGGCAAAGCAGACATTTCGCATGGAAACCAGGACATCCTCCGCCACACTCTCCATCTCTGTGTTTTCTTCCTCCGCATTTTCATGCGGCATCCGCTTCGTGATATAGAAATAATCCTGCAAATAGCTTTCCGTTGAAAAAAGGGACACGATATCTTCCATAGCCAGCGATACCGCTTCCAAAAAGCAAACAAATCCCAACAATGTCGGAACGATTCTTTCCGGATTTGCCGCAAATCGATTTCTGGGAACTGCCAAAAATAATGTTAAACACAGAAACAGGAAAACGATCAGATATAACCACAGATATTTTTTCCGGACTTTTCTTCGTTCTTCATAAATCTCTTCTGCTGCCTCGCTCCATTTCCCTTTCATGAAAGTTTTAAGACGATATATCCGGATATTCCGATTCTCTGCCCGCTTCCAGAAAAATTTATAATAATAGGATGCTCTTCGCTTTTTATCCGCTAATCGAATTTCCTGATCCACTTCTTCTTTCTGCGACAGAAACAGCCAGATAAAATGACACAAAACCGTGAGACATAGTAAGAACAGAACAACTATATTTTCATGACTGATGTAGGCTGCCACAGAAATCGCTGAAATGATATTTACCGGCAAAAAGAAAATGGTTAAGATATAATTCCACAGCGTTTCTCCATTGGCCGCCTCAGAAGCCCGCTTTATGCTGTTCTGAAATTCCGGATTTTCAAAATTTTCAGCCGGCGCCTCCATGAGACAATTAATCAATGTCCCGGAAAAGTGCATCTTCAGGCGGATCTGCACATGCATTGAAAGATAGACGCGCAATTCGCCAAGCAGCTGCTGACAAAGATCTGTGAACCCCCACAACAAAAGAATGCCGCATATAAACAGTCCCCATTTTTCCTCTGCAGAAAAGGCATAGGTTTGTATTTTCTCCACCAGAAACAATGAGAATCTGGGAATGAGACCAAGTACAACGGAAAGCAGCATCAATATGGATGTGATCCAGGGTGCCTGTCTGAATGAAGCAGCGATGGTTGTCATCATATCTTTTAAAACTCTATTTTTCATCTATCCTGCTCCTTCTGCACCTTCGGTTCTTTCTTCTCCTCCTCATACCATTTTGCCTGATTATGATACATGCGGGCGTATGCGCTGCATTGCTTCATAAGGGCATCATGGGTGCCTGTCCCTATGACCCGGCCCTGTTCCATCATAACAATCCGGTTTGCCACACTAACGATACCCAGCCGATGACTGACAATCATGATGGTTTTGTTCTCTTTTAGTTTGACGATTTCATCATAAAAGGCAGCCTCCGCCATGGGATCAAGGCTTGCCGTCGGTTCATCGAAAATCAATATTCCGGCGTCGCTTAATAATGCTTTGGCAATGTTCAGTTTTTGCCACTGCCCTTCTGATAAATCCGTCGCATTTACAAAGGTTTTTCCCAAAACTGTGTCCAACCCATATGGAAGTGATGCTATCTTTTCATATAATCCAACTGCTTTTAAAACCTGAAGCAGTTTTTCTTCCGCTATGGCTCTGTCCGCGGAAAGAATCTCCCTGACAGACAAATTGTATTTGATGCAATCCTGAAATACTGCTGCAATCTCAGGCTGTGGCGTATTTAATAAATCGCCGGCAGGTGCGCCCATTACATAAATGTTTCCAAGCCGGGGCGGATACAGCCCCAGAATCAATTTGATCAGCGTACTCTTTCCGCAGCCGTTTTCACCCACCAGAACGATGCATTCTCCCCTATGTACATCAAAGGAAACCTGATTCAAAACCATCGGAAGACCTTTATCATAGGAAAAACAAACATTCCGGATACTGACAGCGTATTCGTTTTTATCGGACGATATCCGGCTGTCGCCGTCCAAAATATCTTCATGACCAAAACGGATCATTTCCTGAAGATTTTCATAATGAAAAAGTGCTTTGGTGAAATTGGAATAATTCACATTAAAAATAGAGATGCTATCCATCATGTTCAAAAGACTGACCATGATACCGGCAAACAGGCTGGCCGAAATCTGCCTGTGAATCAAAGCGTTCATATTGACAAAAAGAATGCCGGTCCCTGCCAGAGCCAGACATACGGTCGATATGTTCTGCAAGATCATATTCTTCAGCGTTGTTTTTCGCTGAATCTGAAACAATTCATTCACTTTCCGAAGATATTTATCCCGCAGCGGAACATAAGAACGGAATAACTTCAGTTCACTGATATTTTCATGTGCAACCAGCGTTTCAAATGTATAGTCGATTTCCCGCTCCAGTTCCGTCGTGCCGATTTTGCTTTTCCAGCTCAGATCCGCCGTCTTTCCGCACACGAAGATGCCAAGCAGCAAAATCATACTGACCACGGCGGCCGCGCCCGGCGCAATACGAATCAGATATATTTCAAGCGAAAAAATTTCAATGATCCGTTCAACAACCGTAAGTGTATGTTTAAAGGCCGCAAACGAAATATTGGCCCCATCGGAAGCACGGGAAATCTTGTTATAGGTTTCACTGTTCTCAAATCGAATATAGGGTATATCACAGGCAACATCCAGAAGCGTATTGCCGATCCGTCTGGAAAAACGGTACTTTATACTTTCTTCTAAATAACCTATGACTTTATAATGCAGATCCGAGTACAGGAGGCACATAATAATCATCAAAAGCCACAGGTAAAATCTGTTGTTGTTCAGATTTCTAACGATATTGGTTACGGAAACCGTCTGTATCAAAGGAATAAACGATTTTACGAGTACAAGTAAAATATACAAAACAGAAGCTGTGCCGCCGTTTTTTATAAAGCCCAAGATAATACCCGGTATAATTTTAAGTTTCCTGAACATACGCATTTGTTACTGCCCTTTTCATTCCATCCGGCAAAGTCACATCTTCCTTTGCTCCACGACTATCCTTTATAATGTAACACAAGACAATGCCCGTTTCAATCAGCACCTGCTTTCTAATCTTCTATTTTCAAAGTTGATCTGCATCACCCTTTTACGAACAGTATCTTAAATACCGTGCGAATAAGAGGCTGGATAAAAAACAACTGCGTAAAAAATGCAAATGGAAAATTGAAACACACAAGCCTGAGCCAATTCGCCAACAGGGTAACGATGCTGAATCCCATATAATACGGGTAATACATCCATGCTGCCAGAAAACTCATCGCCGGGCACATGATCCCCACCGTTGCACAGATGATTGCCGTTTCAAACAAAACCGGATGTGTGCTGCGCGGGTCAAACACTTTCGAGGCAAGCCTGAAAGAAAGCGGGCTTCCCAGCGCAATCTCTAATGTGAAAGCACAGGCAAATTCAATCAGGATAATTGCCCAGATCGGAAGCATTCTCCCGAACATGGAGACCCCGCCCTGCTTATGGATTGCAGCAAGCACGCTTCCTGCGTGATTCGCTTCCATTAAGGTATTCCCGTTTACGACATACAAACTGAAAAATACATAGGCATGGACGGTCACAACAACTGTAAAAAATGCAAACACGATTCTCTGAAACTGATTTTTAGGCATATCTTATTCCCTCTCTTTCTGATTATCACGGAAAAAAATCAACATGGAATATTCTATAAAAAAAGACACAGGCAGGCTCGCAGCCTCTGAAAGCGATAACATAAGTACCGAAATCAGATTTACATGCAAAGCACTACTTGTGTCGTTTATGTTTTACTGTTCCATATCCACTTTTTCCAACCGTCGTATCTTATCACAGACAAAAAACTTTTGTCAAAGGGGATTTTTATTCTATAAACGGACAGCTTTCATTCTGATTCTGACATAATCGGCATACCATTTTCCATTGATAAACAAATCATTCCGCAGAGCCTCTGCTGCTTTATCCACAATTTCTGCTTTCTCCTGCTCCGTTTGAACAATCGAAAACGGTGTTTTAACAAACATATGGATCCAGTCCTTTAATCCGCTTTCACCTTTAAGCTCGGTAACCCTGTCAAAAAGGACGGCAAAATGAACTTCAAACCCTGTTTTTTCTAATAAAGCCGCATACGCACCGATGGTCGGGAAATAAAACGGCATCTCATAGCAATACCCATATTCCGAAAAAGCGCGTTTCAAAGCACCGTGTATTTTTTGATTATTCCCATGACCGCCAAATTCAAAAACAAACTGACCGCTCTTTTTTAGAGCCTCATGTACACACCGAAGCATATTCTTTTGCCTGTCCTGATCGATCCAATGAAAAACAGCATTGGAAAACACAACATCGACAGGTTCGGAAAGCGTAAAGTCGGTGGCGTCGCCCTGTATAAAATCAATATCGGGATATTTTTCTTTGGCAATATCCAAAAGTTCCCCGGATGCGTCCAGACCTGTCGCTAAATAGCCTTTATCCTTTAACGCTTTTGTTAATGCTCCATTGCCGCAGCCCAAATCCAATACGGAGCTGCCCTTGTCGGCGTCAATCAACGCAATAACACTATTCCCGTATTTGGGAACAAAAGAGAAATCCTCCGTATACTTATTCGCATCCCATTTTATATTCATCGTGTTCCTCCCAAGAAAAAGGCGGTCTTATAACAGCCATCTTTTTTTGTTCTAATTCCTGTATTCTGGGAAATACCGGGCTAAAAATTTATCTTTTATTGTCCGATTCGAAATTATAAAACGCTCTGTCGATTTGTTTACAAAGCGTTTCTGCAGACGTATAAAAGATTATTACTTCAAATCTATAACAACAGAACTGGTACGGGGTTTAATAGATACTCCATTCCAAATATACGTACTCAGTCCGACATCGTCCGGCGTTACTGATAAATATTCCCCATCTACCCCACAAATACGGATCTGACTGTCATCAATTTCCACATCAACGTATAACGCATGTTTATAAAATAAAAAACCCTTTAGATATCCATATTTTTGACGTAATTCCTCAGAATCCATGATCTGAAATCCGCACCAGACATAGCCTGCCGAATTTACTGTATAGTATGGGATGCCGTCCATCATTTTGAAATCATCTCCATGATCATGTCCGTTCATACATAAAAGTATCTCTTTATCTTCAAATAGCTTTCTAATTTCTTTTCTATTAAAAATTCCTCTGTCCCTAAAATCATTTATCAGGCTATGATGAGAAAAGATGACATACTTTTTTCCATCACTCAATTCTTGTTCCATCCACTCCAATTCTGCTTTTGGGACAATCGGATATACAGAATGCTCTTCTCTATAATTTCTGCCAAAGTAGGCGATGTCCTGACCCGCCCTCTGAAAGTAACAGGAATTAAGAACAATGAATTTAACATCGTCAAATTCAAAAGAATAATATGCATTATTTAACGACAGAAATTTTAATGTACTTTCCAAACTGCAAGCATCTGTTTCATGGTTGCCAATCGTATGATATACAGGTATCCCCAAAGAATTAAGTTTGTCCAGAACTCGTTCCGTATTCGCATCTGTCACATCACACAAATCTCCTAAGGAGACAATAAACTCTGGGTTTACAACTTTCACATGCTTAATTAATTCTTCTATCTGTTTATCCCCATTGGGTAATTCATCATAGTGAAGATCGCCAAACACCGTGAATTTCATCTTCTTCTGCCTCCCTTGTAACTACCACTATATATGTCATATTTTTGCCTCAGATCACGTGAAACTTCTGCCGCCTCTTTATACATTCCCTGTGCTGCATGCTCACGGGATTTTTTAACCTGTCTAATATCTCCTGTTCCGTTAATGCTTCATATGGACTTTCTATTATTCTTGCCATTTACATTACCTCAATAATTAGAATTATATTTTTCACATTCTTTTTCCAATTTGACAAAATTCAAACAGCGCGCTCTCCCTGAAAATGGCTCATCAGAAATATATTTCTTATATAAAACATTCGCCTTATTCCAAATTGTCTCACTGTTTTGCCGGCACCACTCTAATTCCTGCGCACATAACTTCTTATAATGACGAATATCTTCTCTGTCTCGTCGGAAAACTGCTGTCTCAACAAGCTGTAATTGTTCTTCATTCACAGGTATCATCAAATTGAAATTTAAAACTCCCAACAGTTTTCCGTCAACTTCAATTTTGGAAAAGTCCATAGAATTTTTCATTTTTTTATGCTTTTCTTTCGGTGAAGAAAGGGGGATGCAATATTTATGAACGCCACAAATGATAACAACTCCAATAAAAACTCGGTTATCTTTTCCCGTTTGTGGCGAAACTGAAAGCACTTTATCATCTATATTATGTAAATTACGGATGTATTTCATATCTACTTTATATAATTTAAGATCTGTCTTCATATGTCCCCTTAGAAAAAGATGACTATGTGTTTCCACATAGCCATCTTGTAGCAACTCCATTAGAGTTACTAACGCTTTTAGCAGTCCACTTTGCGGTAGGACTCACCACTAATAGTATAATATCATATTTTTAAAAAAAGTCAACATATTCAATCAAGACAGGAAAAACATCGACAGATTTTCCCTCTCCACTGCGTTTCCACACAAACCAAAATTCATTCCACTGTATAGCCTGCCCCGGCAAGTACTTCCATGGCTTTGTCAAACTTGTCCGCTTTTACAAAAATGTAATCTGTATTAAAACTGGATACTGCAAATATGGCAATTCCATTTTCCGCGAGAATACCTGCAATTTTCGATAAGACTCCGATCAGAGAAAAGTCCAGAGTTCCCTGAATGCGAAACCCTTTCCAACCGTCATCACGGGCAATCGTATGTTGGGGCGTGTCCGCCGTTTTACATACGAGAGACAATTCTTCGTCCGTCTTCGCGACAAACGAAAACTCTCGATCCAAATCGATATCCTCTGCATTCGCTACCTAACATATCGTGAAATCATACGGCACCCTTTTTAATTTCATTTCGTTATCCTTCACAATCTTGATTTCTTTTTTGGGTTAATCAATTTTATTTTCATAGTCCTGCAACTCATGAAAAATATTGTCCACAAATACGACCTGATCTACGATACGATACAACATAAAATATCTGTGATTCAAGAAGTTAATACGACGATATCCTAACTGGCGTAGTTTGGGATTCTCACACAATTTTAAACTTCCCGCCACGTGCTTCAGGCTTTCAATCGTTGTATCGAAATCATTTAATACATTTTCTGCTGCCTGCATATTCTTTTTCTCAATAATCAGATATTTAATAAAATTATCCAGATTCTCTTCCGCATCCCTTGTAACTACCACTTTATATGTCATATTTTTGCCTCAGATCACGTGAAACTTCTGCCGCCTCTTTATACATTCCCTGTGCTGCATGCTCTCGGGATTTTTTTAACCTGTCTAATATTTCCTGTTCCGATAATGCTTCATAAGGATTCGCTCTTTTGATTTCAAATGGAAAGCCATTTGCAGCCAACGACTGAGTCAGAAATATGCGAATTGCTGTTGTGGTATCTGTCCCCAAATCTTTAAACAGAGCATCTGATCTCATTTTTAAATCATCATCTACCCTCACCTGAATCGTACTTGCCATTTCGCAACACCCTCCCGTATATGCTTATTTTCATTTTACCTTTTTAGAATAGCAAATAGATAATGCTGAGTCAATACATTTGCAATGACTTAGTATTGTCCGCAGCAGGTTTTGAAGAAAATCCTCCGTATAATTATTCGAATTCCATCCCATTTTATATTCATTTGACTTCTTCTAAACTTTGATTTAATAGCAAGTCAACATTAACATCCCATCCCCATCAAACAGGCTTGATCTTACGACCCATTTAACGCCTTTTTCTTCATCATACATATCGCAGCGAGCGTCACCACAATATACCCTGACAAAGACACAATGGATGCTTCAATGCCAAATTCACCGCCGGTCAGCATAAATGATTTTGACTGAAGTACATATGTCATCACTGAATATTTATCCGGACTTTGGTTTATTGCCAAGCCTCCGCCAATGATTATGACATTCCACATCGCATGAACAATTCCGCTGTTCCATACAGACCCGCTTTCAATTGCAATCATGGAAAACATGATCCCAACCATTGTTCCCGCAATCAGAACCATCAGACAGCTTACAAGGGAAAAATCCATTCCGATAATGTGCAGGCATCCAAACAAAACGGATGGAACCAGTACTGCCGCAGTCATATTCCATCTTGCTTTTATCAAATGAAGAATAATACCGCGAAATACCATTTCTTCAACAAAACCTGCCGCAATCCCTGTAAAAACAATGCCGGCACTTAATGTTTCAAAGATCTGACTGTTATTCATGCCGGAAGAAACATATTCTCCGGAAAAAAAGAGCAGATAAACGGCCTTTACAACAGCAGGCAATAATATCGCGATCGCGATCCACACGGCTTTCAGGGAAAATCCGGGCATCCCCAGTTCCTCTGTTTTTATGGCCAGTAATTTTTCCGCAAGCAGTTTCAGTAAAATGTACGATAATCCAACATAGATCACCCCGGCTAAAATATTGCATATGCCTGCCGGAACTTTTATTAAAACTAACAAACTTGCCGCGAATTGTGCGAATGCTTGAACGATCATCAATGTGATGATTGTGCCCAGGGCGCCTCTAATCACCTTTTTTGTACTCATAAATGTATCATCCTCCAAACCTGACGTTCTTTTAAGTATATCAAAAAACAGTCCCTGCTTTCAACTACACGATCATATCATCAGGGCTTCCATATTTTGAATATCCCCCAGTAAATATTTCAGAAGTGCAACATTACCGCCACAATATTTCCGGACGAATGACGTAAAAACTTCTTCCAACGCGCTTCTTTCCCCGTGACCAGCCGTTTCCATCAGTATCGCCTGTATCTGTATGTGATCCTCCTTTGTCCAATCAGATACATTGAAAGGCCGTTTCAATAAGATATGTCGGATCACGTCAACCAAAACGACCTCGCACAGATTGTCGGTTTCATCTTTATACTTTGATAATATGCCGGTTACATATTCAACAGGAAAGAGGCCAAGAAATTCCTGTTCCAGACAGATACACCGTATATACGCATATATTTTGTCAATTCCGGTACATTGGGAAATATCCTTTAACACCGGATAATCCAGTATCAGAATCGTATCTTGCGGTGCAAACCGGATATCATATCTCTGAAAAAAATGGGGTAATTCCAAAACAAAAGAACGATATAAACACTGATTCTCATAATGCCTGAAATCCGGCAGGACGGCGTTATATAAATTCAGTGCTTTCTTTACCTTACGCTCAACACATCCGAACCCTGTCTCGTAAGCCTGCTGTGCGGAAATACTGTCTGTAGAAACAGCAAAATTGTCGCCGTCTTGCTCCAGTTCGTGAATACAATATAAAACCGCTTCCATCAGCTGATCCGCTTTTTCATATGTGATGGACGTACTCTCACAGGAGGTATATTTATCCGCCAGTTTTCCTACAATCGGCACCAGTTCTTCCATCGTATAAATCATAAGCCTTCCTCATCCTATAAGCGCACTCAGCGCCTGACAAAATAATTCATAATCCCATCTTTTTTCTTCATCGAATTTGGCATATTCGCCGTATCCGTCCGTGCCTTTATAACCCTCATATCCTGCCCGAATCGCCTGCGCAAAATTCGCGAGGCATGTCCCTTCCAGATACTCCAAATCTCCGAAACAAAGCTTTTCAAATTGCTCTTTCATCAAATGCAGGAGTTCATCATCCGTGATTTCATCCTGCATTTCATTCTTGTATAAATAAAATATCTCCTGAAGCCGGACTATGGTATTCACATAGTTATTCTGGTCAATATAATCCGAATCACAGAATTCAAATATGATTTTAGGAACTATGCCCTGTCCAAACTCCACTCTTTTCTGCTCTTTCAGCACATTTTTCCGTTCTTCTAAAATCAGTTCCGCATCCTGCGCCGTCAGAGACAGACCAAACTGTGCTGTCTTCTGATTCGTTTCCAAAACTTTGGTCAGTTGGTTTTGCTGCTGCAGCGACATCATCCAGTCCTTATTCACAGAAATTCCTCCCCTTTTTATGCATTGGAAACAAAGCATAGCACTTCCGGGAAATAAGTACCAGTCTTGTATTTCAGCAGTTTTTGCAGTATAATAATAATGCAAAAAGGGAGCGGAAATGATCAGCCCCCTGTCAAGTAGACAAGTCAAATAATTAAACAATAGTTACAAATATCCGTCATGCCGTTTTCGGT
>CANRGZ010000040.1 GCA_947630295.1 uncultured Lachnospiraceae bacterium
GACAAGAAGGTCAAAGATGTCAAAGACGAATTTACGAAAGAAGAGCTGCTGGGCATTTTCGAAGATATGCTGGCCATTCGTGAATTTGAAACCATGCTGAATACTATCAAGAAATTCGGCAATTACAACAACAAGGAATTTACCTATCCGGGTCCCGCCCATCTGGCAGCCGGCGAGGAAGCATCTGCAGTCGGCGAAGCATTTTATCTGGATGAAAACGATTTTGTCTGCGGTTCCCATCGTTCCCATCACGAAGTTATCGCAAAGGGCTTTTCCGCCATTCGTAAACTGAGCGATGAGAAGCTGATCGAGATCATGCAGTCAGTCAACGGCGGCAAGAACTATGAAATCATCAAGAGCCACTCGAAGACCGAAGACGTCAAGGAAATGGCAAGAGAGTTCTTCCTTTACGGCCTGATGGCAGAGCTGTTTGCAAAGGACAACGGTTTCTCCCGCGGCCTGGGGGGTTCCATGCATGCATTCTTCCTGCCTTTCGGTATTTTCCCCAACAACGCCATTGTCGGCGGTTCCGGCCCTGTGGGCACCGGTATCGCGCTGTTTAAGAAATGTAACCAGAAGAGCGGCGTTGTTATTGCCAACTTAGGCGATGGTTCCGCAGCCAGAGGCCCGGTTTACGAATCCATGAACTTCTCGGCCATGGATCAGTACAATCAGCTTTGGGAAGACGGCTACAAAGGCGGTTTGCCCATCATCTACAACTTCAGCAACAACCATTACGGCATGGGCGGTCAGACCAAGGGCGAGACCATGGCTTATGACGATCTGGCAAGACTGGGCGCCATCACACCGTCCAATATGAATGCAGAGAGAATCAACGGCTGGAACCCGCTGGCAGTCATCGACGCATACAAGAGAAAAATCCAGCTGATCAAGGAAGGCAAAGGCCCTGTCCTTCTGGATGTGGTTACTTACCGCTTTACCGGACATTCTACTTCCGACGTCAATTCCTACAGAACCGATGAGGAAATCGAAGAGTGGAGAAAATATGATCCCATCAAGATTTTCCCGGCAGAAATCGTGGAAGCCGGCGTAGCGACCCAGGAAGAAATCGACGCATGTATCGCCAATGCGGAAGCACGCAACAAAGCAGCCTTCATGCTGGCCAGCGATCTGGAGATTTCTCCGTATACAGATTATGAAAAGAATCCGCTTTTCCTGGAAAACGCCATGTTCTCCAATCAGAAAATCGAGAAGATGGAAGACCGTCCCTGCGACGTACGCATGCCCATGGAAGAAAATGAACGGGTGAAGAAGATTGCCAAGCAGGCCCGTTATGCCTATGATGACAAGGGCAAACTGGTTCCGAAGCTGAAACAGTACAATATCCGCGATGGTATTTTTGAGGCGATCATCGATAAATTCTACACCGATCCCACCCTCATTTCCTATGGCGAGGACGTCAGAGACTGGAACGGCGCATTTGCGGTATACAGAGGTCTGACGGAAGCCCTTCCGTATCACAGACTGTTCAACGCGCCCATCAGTGAGTCCGCTATCGTCGGTACTTCTGTCGGATACGCCATGGCAGGCGGCCGTGTCATCACCGAGTTAATGTACTGTGACTTCATCGGCTGCGCAGGCGATGAAATCTTCAACCAGATGGCAAAATGGCAGTCTATGTCCGCAGACGGACTGAAAATGCCCGCAGTTCTGCGTGTATCCATCGGTTCCAAGTACGGCGCACAGCATTCTCAGGACTGGACCAGCCTTTGCGCCCATATCCCCGGCCTGAAAGTGGTATTCCCGGTAACGCCTTACGATGCAAAGGGTCTGATGTACTCCGCATTGAACGGCACCGATCCGGTTGTCTTCTTCGAGAGCCAGAGAATCTACGACATGGGCGAGCGTTTTGTGAAAGAAGGCGTGCCTGAGGGCGCATATGAAGTACCTATGGGCGAGCCCGCAATCCGCAGAGAAGGCAGCGACATTACCATCCTGACCATCGGCGCAACCCTTTACAGAGCGCTGGAAGCAGCGGATACCTTACAGGAGAAATACGGCGTTTCTGCTGAAGTCATCGATGCCCGCAGCATCGTGCCTTTCAACTATGATAAGGTCATCGAATCCGTAAAGAAGACCGGCCGTATCATCCTTGCCAGTGATGCCTGCGCAAGAGGCTCCATCCTGAACGATATGGCGCAGAATATCACCCAGATGGCCTTTGATTATCTGGATGCGCCTCCGGTTGTTGTGGGCGCAAAGAACTGGATCACACCTGCATTTGAGTATGATCATGAATTCTTCCCGCAGCCTGAGTGGATCCTGGATGCCATCGATCAGAAGATCATGCCTTTGAAGGGACATGTTTCCAAACAGAACTATTCCAGCATCGAGCTGAACAGAAAGAGCTCCAAAGGCGTATAATTCAAATCAAATACAAAAATTGTACGGCAGCTGCACCCTTTGCAGGAACAGTCCATGCACTTCACGGGACAGTTGCCGTACAGAAGAAGCAAAGGCGGGCATAGTACGCATATGTACTTTGCCCGTCTTTTAATGTTGTGCACATGGGGATAATGCACTGGACATTCTTTCGCTGCCCTGCTATAATTTTTCAGTAAACACGTACTTTTCTGACCAAATGACAGGAAATCGTTTATCAGAAAAAAGGAGAACCGGTACCCATGATTCGAAATACAGCGCATGATAAACCTGCGCAGAAAGACAAAAGCCTGACGGCTACAGGCATTGTGATTGCCATTGTTTTTATTCTTCTGATCTCCGCATATTTCAGAATTAATTCGGTACTGCGGCAGCGCTCTTTAAGCCGGCTGGAGGAAGCCGCCAACACAGCGATCGAAGAGATTACGTCCAAGCTGGAACGTGACAGCCATATCCTGAATGCGACGGTCAACATTATTTCGCAGGCGGACAATCTCGACATAGAAGATACGCTGGAAGTCATGGAGAGTATGAATCCGCTGCTTGAAACCATGAATGTGCGCGTGCTGCTGCCGGATAACCGCATCCTTCTGGCAGACGGTACGATCATGGAGAAATCAGAAATCAGCAATCTCGTCTTTGCAGAGGAAGCGCCGCTGGGCGAGCATATCTCCAACCGTACATACAATCTTTCCACTGGACAGCCGATTTTGCGGCATTTTGTGCCGGTGATACAGGACGGGGAAACCGTCGCCCTGCTTTACGGCGTCACCGATCTGGAAAATCTGCCGGAATCCCTCAATGTAGACAACATTTACAATGGTCGGGCGTATGTGTATATCATCGATACCAGATCCGGGGATTTCCTTGTGGATACACGGCATGAAACCCTGGGGAACATTTCCGATTTTTCCGCTGACCAATCCTCCCGTAAGACCAAAGGGGAAAAGAGCTGGGATGAATATACGGAGGATCTGATTCACTTAAAATCCGGCTACGTCGTTTACCGCACGGAGAAAACGGACGGCTGGGAATATATGTACTATGCCCCCATCGGGGTCAACAAGTGGTCCATTGCGGTAGACATTCCGGAGAAAGAGGTTTTCGCCAATGTCTTTGCGGTACGGAACGTTTGCGTTATGCTGGGGGTTTTGATGGCACTTACGGTGATCCTGTACTACCTGTGGATGCGGCGTAACGCAAAGCAGATCATGGATCAGGCAGTCGAGCATGCGGTGCTTACCGAGAAACTGCAGAAGGCGGAGGCAGCTGACCGGGCGAAAAGCACGTTTCTTTCCAACATGTCCCATGATATTCGGACGCCTATGAACGCCATTATCGGCTTTACGACTTTGGCGCAAACCAATCTGGACAACCAGGAGCGGATGCAGGAATATCTGAAAAAAATTCTTTCTTCCAGCAATTATCTGCTTTCCCTGATCAATGATATTCTGGATATGAGCCGGATCGAATCCGGCAAGCTGAACATCGAGGAAAAGGAATGTTCCATCTCGGATATTTTCCGGGATATGCGCAATATCATACAGACACAGATGCATTCAAAGCAGCTGAATTTCTTTATAGACACGATGGACGTCGTCGACGAAAACATTTACTGCGACAAGCTGCATGTTAATCAGGTGCTCCTGAACCTGCTTTCCAATGCCATCAAGTTCACACCTGCAGGCGGTACCGTGGCGCTGACCATCCGGCAGAAACCCCACGCGCCCAAAGGCTACGGCTCCTATGAGATCCGTGTCAAAGACACCGGCATCGGCATGAGTCCGGAGTTTACGAAACATATTTTCGAGCCCTTCGAACGGGAGCGCAATACCACTGCCAGCGGCATTCAGGGCACGGGGCTGGGCATGGCCATTACAAAAAATATCATCGATACCATGGGCGGCACCATTGAGCTGCACTCCGAGCAGGGCAAAGGCACGGAATTTATAATCAATCTGGATTTCCGTCTCTGCACGGAACCGCAGAAGGTGGAGATCGTGCAGGAACTGCAGGGCCTGCGTACCCTGGTGGTAGACGACAGCTTTTCCACCTGCGACAGCGTTACCAAAATGCTGCAGCAGATTGGCATGCGCTCCGAATGGGTGCTGCACGGCAAAGAGGCTGTTCTGCACGCCAGACAGGCGCATGAGATGGGAGATGCATACCATGCCTATATTATCGACTGGTTCCTTCCGGATTTAAGCGGACTGGAAGTGGTGCGTCAGATTCGCGCTATCGTGGGGGACGACGCGCCGATCATCATTGTCACCGCCTACGACTGGACCGCTTTTGAAGAAGAGGCGCGGGCTGCGGGGGTGAATGCCTTCTGCAATAAACCGATTTTCCTTTCCGAATTGCGAGATATTCTGATTTCGGCCACCAACAAGACCCTCAGCACACAGCAGAAGGAATCTGACGCCGATTCCTCCAACGATTTCACGGGTACGCGTCTGCTGCTGACAGAGGATAATGAGCTGAACCGGGAAATCGCGGAAGAGCTTCTGACTGACAGAGGATTTATCGTGGATACAGCCGAGGACGGCACCATTGCCGTAGAGAAAGTGAAAAATGCCGCCCCGGGTTATTATTCCCTGATCCTTATGGATATTCAGATGCCGAAAATGAACGGTTACGACGCCACCCGGGCGATCCGGGCGCTGGAGGATCCGGTGCTTGCAAACATCCCCATCGTAGCCATGACGGCCAATGCCTTTGAGGAAGACCGCAAACAGGCGCTGGCCTGCGGTATGAATGCGCACATTGCCAAACCCATCGATGTGGAAAGGCTGCTGGAAATCCTTACTACCATTTTAAAAGAACGCAAGGAATAAAACGGAACAAATTGTTAATATGATCAATGCCCCATCAGCAGGGATGCTGACGGGGCATTTTGTTATACAGGATTGGATTTTCAACATAAAGATTTACTGGCAGGCAGCCAGAACCTGATCAAACAGTTCGCCGGGCATCTGAACAAAAATCCAGCCTAAGCCCCGGATGCCGACATAGCCGCCTTCGATCAGCTGCAGCTCCACTATAGTACCATCGTTCATATACAAATATAAATGTCCTTGGCTTTCGGCGTTATAAAAATCCGGATTGCTGAGATGATCGATGCGTATAAATGGGGAGGCGCAGAGTTCGGTCAGAAAATCTTCAAATTTCGCTTCCGTCATACCGGTGGCATCGCTTTCGGCGGATCGATTGGGGGAAGCGCTGTGTTCAGCCAAAAAAACACGTTCGTTGGATCGATTGCCTTCATTCCAGTCGTAATGGGTCAGATAGCTGACATGATTCACATTGCCCGGGATATGGAGGCGGGTTTCAAAGAGATCTGCGCCGGTTCGAAGCGGGATGCCATCATAATTGTCAAAAAACTGTAATCGCTGTTCGCCGTCCGAATGTATATATATACAAAGGCGGAAATCTTCGCTGTATCCATTGACTTTATATACGGGACCGGTATAGGTGGAAGCCAATTCTGTGGCCCAGTCCTCCTGGGACGACCATTCATCCAGCGTACCCGTGGCCTCTCCTATATATTCCCCCACTAAGGGTTCGGCAATGGCAGGGTCCGCAACTGCAAACTCCGCTGCACGCGTATAAACGCTTCCATGATATACAAGGCAGCCAATCATGTCTGCGGATACCATATCCGAAGTCTTTTCCGGCAGCTGGACTTTGTCGGTATAAACCACGTCTTCTTCCTCCGGAAGATCCTCGTCGGATGCATTGTCTGTGGAACGATCATTCTGGCCCGACGGATCTTTCTCCACCGGAACCTCCGGCTGCTTTAATAAACCGGATTGCCAGAGGGCGGCGCCCAGCATGACAACCAGGAGCAAACTACATACAGGCATTACAGTTCGGATAACGGCTTTCCTTTTTCTTTGCTGTTCTCTGATATACCGATCTCTTCGTTCCAGCAGACTTTGAAACATTTCGTTACTATTCTTCATAAACGAATCCCACCTCTTCCAATTTTGATTTTAAAGACTTCTTCGCCCGATAGAGAAGATTCCTGATCTGGCGTTCATTTTTCTTTAAAATAACGGACGCTTCTTTGTTGGAAAAATTTTCAAAGAACACAAGCCAGAGAATGGTCCGGTAATTCACAGGAAGTTTCGACAGCGCCTGATGGACAGCGCTGTCTCTTTCCTTCTGCAGATAGGATTCTTCGAGGCTTCGTTCCTCACGCAGATAGTTTTCCATATCTTCAACAGGGGTATTCAGCTGTCTGGAATGATGTCTTACAAAATCAATCGCAATATGTCGCCCGATGGCATACAGCCAGGATTTAAATGAACTTTTCCCGGAATATCGCGGTTTTTTGACGATTAACCGGAAAAAGGTATCTTCCGTCAGTTCCTCGGCAATGAAAATATTGTTTACATAATGATTCAAGTAAAGAATAAGACCATCTTTATAATCCGCAACAATTTCAGCGATTCCGTTGTCATCACCATCCAGGAAACGGCGGTAGCTACTGGCACCGTTATCCATAGAGTCTCTCCTTTCCGAAAGAGGATCGATCCCTTTCACTTATTAGTCGCAGGAAGGCAGGAAATGTCTCAGGGGATATTTTACCTTTTTTTATCAAAAAAAGAAATGTGCAAGCTGTTTTGTGCAATTGTTGTACGGGCAAATAATAATATATGTTGAATTTATTCTGCAATTGACATATGCTATATTTGTAAAAAATGGATAGGTTTTAAGAGAGGTTATCAAAGGAGGACGAAAATGAAAACGCTTGTTGTGTATTTTTCTCAGAGTGGAAATGCCCGGTGGATGGCGGAGCGGATTTCGTCCGCACTTTCCGCGGACATGCTGCGGCTTGTGCCAAAGAAGGCATATCCGGAGAAAGGGTTTCGAAAATATTTCTTCGGAGGCGGCAGTGCTGTCATAAAAGAGGCCCCGGCGTTGGAGCCGTATCAAGTTGACCTTGCGCAGTATGAACAGATCGTATTCGTGACGCCGGTCTGGGCAGGTACGGTCACGCCGCCGCTTCGGACGTTTATTCAGTCGGAGCATCTGGAGGGAAAACAGTTTGCTTTTGCAGCATGCAGCATGGGCGGAAGTGCCGAAAAAACTTTCGCTGCACTCCGGTCGCTTCTGGGAACAGCCGACGATGTGCCGACGCTGTGGCTAATAGAGCCGAAACGGAAACAGAAGCCGGAAAATGAGAAGGCGATGGAAGCATTCTGCGGGAAACTGGTTAAAAATGGAGAATAATGCAATGAATGGAATGCTGATCGGGTTTCTGGTATGGACACTATGCGGCAGTTTTATAATCGGGCTTGGGACCAGTGCATTTTTCTCAAAGAAAGCAGTGCACTTTTGGGCAAATACAGATCCCGTCCCCGTGCGAAATATAAAAGCGTATAATCGTGCTGTGGGCAAATTGTGGATTACATATGGTATCATTTTCCTCCTGTTGGGACTGCCAATGCTTGGCGGCCAAAACACGGTGTATATTTTATTATCTGTTTTGGGCGTGGTGATAGAAACAATAGCTGTAATGGCAATTTACAGTTTGTATGTTACAAAGAAATACAGCGAGAAGTAGAAAATGCAGGAGTATGACTTTTTGATTATCTGAAATAATAATAATATGTTTTTAAATAGTGCAAATTTTGCACCAACAAGTTGACAAGGTGCAAATTTTGCACTAATATTATTTTGGAGGTGCAGAAATGGAAACTTTGAAACAATTAAGAATAGAAAAGAAAATGACCCAAAGGCAAGTTTCAGAATTGGTAGGAATTTCTCTGCGATCATATAAGACATACGAAAATGATATAAAAAAAACAGGCACTTTAAAATATAATTACATTTTGGATAAATTGAAACAGATTAATCCTGTTGATGAGAACCACGGGCTTTTAGATGTGGACGATATAAAGCGAAAATGCGCACAGGTATTTGAAAAATACGATATTAATTTCTGTTACCTTTTTGGCTCCTATGCCAAGCATAAAGCGGTTCCGACCAGTGATGTGGACCTATTGATTTCGGCAAATATAAAAGGATTAAAGTACTATGGACTTGTTGAAGAAATAAGGAATGCACTTCATAAAAAAGTAGATGTTTTGGATATGAATCAACTGAAAGATAATTTGGAACTGACGAAAGAAATACTGAAAGAAGGCGTTAAAATATATGGATAATCTGAAAAATGACGATTATTATATTCATAAAATCAAGCAGGATTTGGATTTTATTACCAGACATATGAGAAATGTAGATATAGAAGAACTGAATACGAATGAGATATTACTGGATTCAATGCTTTTTCGCATGATTCAAATTTCCGAAAATGCAAGGAAACTTACAGATGAGTATAAGCGAACTAGAGGTAATATCCCGTGGAGTGCGTTATATGGGCTGAGAAATAGAATTGTACACGATTATGGAAATGTTGACTTGGATATCGTGTTTGAAACTCTAAAGATAGATATTCCGGATTTACTGGGATTACTCACATGATAAAAAACGGTATTTTACGTAAAAAAGGAAGTGGAAAAATGCGTCGTTCAGACAGGGAAGTAAAAGAATTTGAAGATATTGTAGCAATTATGGAAAAGTGTGACGTATGCAGAATTGCTTTAAACAACAATGGATATCCTTACATATTGCCGCTGAATTTCGGAATGTGTACAAAAGAAGGGAAGATTGTGTTGTATTTCCATGGAGCGATGGAAGGCACAAAATATAAGCTGATTGAAAAAGATAACAGAGCCAGTTTTGAAATGGATTGCGGTCATAGGCTGGTGACAGACGCCGAACGCGGATATTGTACAATGGATTATGAGAGCGTGATTGGGCATGGGCACATTGAAATGCTCCCGGATGATGAAAAGTACAATGCTTTGTGCTGCATCATGCAGCATTACCATCAGGACGCGTTTGTGTTTGATCAGGCGGCAATGCCGCGGACAAAGGTCTTTAAGCTGGTGGTAGAAAATGTGACGGGAAAAAGCAGATGTATCCGTAGATAAGAATACTGTGGAGCCAAACCGCGAGCTGCTTGCACACCGAATCTGCGAAAATCATTACGAGCAAATCATTGGAAGCATGGATTGCCTTAAGAAAATGAAAGACGGATGCTTTGATGTGATTCTCTGTCATAATGTTTTGGAGTATGTCGACAACCGGGTTGATCTACTTACAGAATTTCACCGGCTTTTGAAAAATGATGGGGTATTATCCATCGTAAAGCATAATAAAAACGGCAAGGTCATGCACAAAGCGGTATTTGAAAACAATATTGACGAGGCGATGGCGCTTTTGCATGGTGAAAATATCGTGTCACAAAATTTCGGAACAATCCGTACATACGAGATGGAGAATTTAGAAAAGTATATTGCAGGGCGCTTTGACACGGATCAGGTATATGGCATTCGCACATTTTATGGAATACAATTCAATTCCTTTAAAAGTGAACCTGACTGGGAAGAAAAAATGTTCAAACTGGAATGTGCGGTGGAGCGAGACCCAGTGTTTTCGAATGTGGCATTTTTTCAGCATCTGCTTTTGAAAAAGGCTTATTTTTCAATATAGCATTGCTCGGTAATCTCTGTCAGCTTCTCTCCGTCAAGATTCATTTCTAAGATATAGGGCATCCGGTTGATGATCCGCATAAAATCTTCATATCCAAATTCCGGGCGAAAATAGTTGATAATCGAGGCCAGCGCCGTCCCGTGCGTGCCGATCACGAGGGTTTTATCCCTGTTTTCCGCCAGAATTTCTTTCAGCGCGGCGATATTCCGTTCCTGCACCATGCGGATGGATTCGCCGCCTGTTTCGTGAAAGGTATGATTTTCCCAACGCCTTTCGATCATTCCGTAATAATCATCCACAACGCCGCTTTCCCGTTCCCTGAGCCGCTCATCGGTAATGATCGTTTTTTGGAAATGGTCCGCGGCCGCCTGTATGGTATCCATACTTCTTTTGTAGGGACTGCAGTAAAACGCATCTATGGGCTTATCCTGCAGAAATTCCAGTACGATTTTTGTATCTGCCATACCTTCGTCGGTCAGCGGCCGTGTGCGGTCGTCTTTCCAGTGCTGCGGCTGCGCATGGCGAACAAAATAAACAGTAGTCATACAGCACCTCCAAATTGGAATTATTGGATGATTATAACAAAAAAGTTCCTGTTATGCAAACATCGGGATGCCGTCTTGACAAAACAAATAAATATGTTAATAATATACTCAAGAGTTACCAAATCTAAATTCCCTAAATGGAGGCAGCGCAATGTTTTATTGCAGAGAAAATGAATTAAAAAAAATGAATCAAAGATATGCATCCGGAGGGTTTGAATGCATCATTGTGTATGGTCGTCGCAGGGTAGGAAAGACGGCGCTGATCCGGCGCTTTTGTGAGGGAAAACCGACGATTTATTTTTCTGCTCTGTTGGAAGAAACGGAAAAGGAAAATTTGAAAACACTGTCCCGTGCTATCGGGGCATACAAAAACGGCGACGTTCTGACTTCACCGGAGTATCGAAATTTTGACGATGCTTTTGCAGAAATCACGCGTCTGGCGATGAAGGAAAAGCTGATTTTCGTAATCGATGAGTATCCATATCTGGCGAAAGCAGCGCCGACGATTTCCTCCCGTCTGCAGCATCTCATTGATCATGTATGGAGTGAGACAAGTTTATATCTGATTCTCTGTGGTTCGTCCATGAGTTTTATGGAAAATCAGGTACTGGGCTATGAAAGTCCGCTGTATGGAAGACGCACAGCGCAATTTAAAATTGAACCGATGACTTACCGGGAGACTGCAGTGTTCAATCCTGATCTTAATGCGGAGCAGAATGCCTATGTATACGGAATTACTGGTGGGATCCCTCATTATATCAACAAATTGAATGTCAGGGGGGATCTGAAACAGGCGTTGCTCGATAATTTGTTTGACCCCTCCGCCTATCTGTTTGAAGAACCGTCCAATCTGCTGAAGCAGGAACTGCGTGAACCGGCAATTTATAATGCGATCATCACGGCCATTGCCGAGGGGCACACGCGTATGAGTGAGATTGCAGTTAAAGTGGGAATGGAAAGCAGTGCCTGCTCGAAATATATCAGCGTTCTGTTAAGTCTGGATATTCTAAAGAAAGTGACGCCTGTAACTGAAAAACCGGGAAGAAAAACGATTTATGGGATCAGCGACCCGTTTTTTCGGTTTTGGTATCGTTTCGTGCCGCAGAATATTACTGCCATTGCTTCAGGAAGAATAGAGCAAATTTATGACAGGGCAGTCATTTCGCAAATGCCGGATTACATGGGATTGATTTTTGAAAAAATGTGTCGTGAGTATTTGCTGTTTTATGACAATGCGCCGGATGTTCAGATCGTTGATATCGGCGAGTGGTGGGGGACGGACGAGAAGGAAAAGAAACAGGTGCAGATTGATATTGTAGCAACTACGCCGATCAAAAATGAATTTCTCATCGGTTCCTGCAAATTTCGAAATGAAAAGGTTGGATACGATGAACTGGAACTTTTAAGAAGATATGCTGCGGTTTTTGCAAAGAACGGGAAGTTTCATTTTGTGATTTTTTCAAAGTCAGGATTTACTGATTCGCTGCTTGCAGCCGAAAAGGCGGGTGAAGTTCAGCTGGTTACGCTTTCAAAAATGTATCAAGAGATATCTTGACATTACGGTTATAATTTCTTATAATTTGAAAAATTCAAATTTGAATAATTCATATTTACAGAAAAGAAGGGAAAAGCATGGAAGCAGAAAACAACATGGCAGTCTGGCGCAGCGTGATTGAGGCCCACGAACATTATTTCAAGCCGATTTCCCGTGAACTGGGTATGCCGCAGATGGCTTTGGATATTCTTTTGTTTCTGTCAGATCACCCGGATCAGTGTACCGCAAAGGATATCAGCCTCTGTCACGGATTTAAGGAAAATATTTTGTCCATCAATATCAATAAGCTGGTGACGGAGGGGTACCTGGAGCGGCAGCCGGTGGAAGGAGACCGGAGAAAGGTGCGGCTGGTTTGTACGGAAAAATCCGCGCCCATCATTGCCCGCTGCTGTCAGGCTGGGACGGACCTTGTAAAGATGCTGGAAGAAGGTCTGACGGCGGAAGATAAAAAAGCGATGCAGCGATGCCTTACAATCATCGGAAATAACGCGGAACAGATCAAAAAGATAAAAAATTAGAAGGGATTTTTGATGATATGAAAAATATTTTTCGATTTTTATCAAGGGCAAAGACAGCCGTGGTCATCATTGTGCTCCTGCTGATTGTGCAGGCTTACTGTGACCTGGCTTTGCCGTCTTATACCAGCGATCTGTTGAATGTGGGTCTGCAGCAGGGCGGCATAGAAGACGCAGTGCCCGAAACCATCCGGGCGGATCGCCTGAAAACACTGGAACTGTTTATGACGGATGCAGATGCATCGCAGGCAGAGGCGGCCTACGGTTCGGCGGATTCGGAAGGCATTCGCACACTGGATCAGGATGCGGACAGAGAGGCACTGAATCATTTGCTGCTTTTGCCGGAAAGTGCGGTCTATCAGATGCAGAATGCCGAGGGCGGCGACGCTATCCTGGCGCAGATGGAGCAGGCGTTTGATGCCGGGATGCTTTCCCGTGAAGACATACAGAATCAGCTGCAGGAAAAAATTTCCCAGATGGAAAATCTGACAGACGATTTTCTGGAGCAGGTGGCAGTAGAGTATGTGTCCTCTGAATATGAGGCCCAGGGCGCTGATGTGGAGCATATCCGGAATCAGTACCTGTGGAAGGTGGGCGGTAAGATGCTGGCTATGGCGGCAGTCATGGCCGTGGTGGCGGTTTTAACGGGTTACATCGCCTCTGTGGTTTCGGCTGGCATCGGCCGGGATCTGCGGAAGCAGCTTTTTTCGAAGGTTATGGGTTTTACCAGTGCGGAGATTGAAAAATTTTCCACTGCCAGCCTGATTACCCGATGTACCAATGATATTCAGCAGGTGCAGATGCTCATCGTCATGCTGCTGCGCATGGTGACATATGCGCCGATTTTGGCCGTCGCCGGTGTAATTAAGGTTATCCAGACCGGTTCTTCCATGAGCTGGATTATTGTAGCGGCAGTGATTGCTCTGGGAATCTGTATCGCGGTGCTGTTTGCAGTGGCCTATCCCAAATTTAAGATGATGCAGGAGCTGGTGGATAAACTCAATCTGGTCTCCCGTGAAATATTGTCCGGCGTGATGCCCATTCGGGCGTTTCGGCGGCAGGCGTATGAAGAAAACAGATTTGATCATGCCAATACAGAACTGATGCATACCCAACTGTTTACCCAGCGGACCATGACCTTTATGATGCCGGTTATGATGCTGATTATGAACGGTGTTTCCGTGCTGATTGTATGGGTAGGGGGCCATGGCGTGGATAATGGCACCATTCAGGTAGGCGACCTCACTGCGTTTATCACATATTCGATGGTTATTATCATGTCATTTTTGATGCTGTCCATGATTTCTATTATGCTTCCCCGGGCCGGAGTTGCGGCGGATCGTATTCAGGAAGTGCTGGATACGCCTGTGTCGCTGCAGGATGCGAAGGTCACAAAGGATGCGGAAATGGGTGAAGTGCAGGGAAAACTGTCTTTCCATGACGTGAGCTTTTCATATCCGGAGGCGGATGATCCGGTGCTGGCGCATATTGATTTCACGGCAGAGCCCGGGAAAACCACGGCCATCATCGGCTCTACCGGCTGCGGCAAGTCTACGCTGCTGCATTTGATTCCCCGATTTTACGATGTAACGGAAGGCAGTATTACACTGGATGATGTGGATATTCGGGAGATCAGTCAGAAAAAACTGCGCAGCGTCATCGGTTATGTGCCGCAGAAGGGAAAACTTTTTTCCGGCACCATTGAGAGCAATCTGAAGTACGGCGGCGAAGATATTACAGACGAAGACATGGCAAGTGCCGCCCGGATTGCGCAGGCCACGGAATTTATCGAGGAAAAGACAGAAGGCTTTCAGTCCGCTGTAGCGCGGAACGGTTCCAATGTGTCCGGCGGTCAGCGCCAGCGGCTTGCGATTGCCCGTGCCATTGCCAAACATCCGAAAATCTTTCTCTTTGACGATTCCTTTTCCGCACTGGATTATAAGACGGATGCGGCGCTGCGTGCCGCGCTGGCAAAGGAAACCGGTTCTGCTGCCGTGATTATCGTTGCCCAGCGTATTTCCACGATTTTACACGCGGATCAGATCCTTGTAATGGATGAGGGCCGGATCGTAGGAAAGGGCACACATACGGAACTTCTGCAAAATTGTGATACATATATGGAAATTGCCCGCGGACAACTGTCCGAAGCTGAGATTGCCCGGGACTTAAAGGGGGTGCAGTGATATGTCGCCAGCAAGAAGAGGACGCCGGGGAATGCCCGGAGAAAAGGCAAAGGATTTTAAAGGAACCATCAGGAATCTCTGGCGCTATATGGGCGCATTTAAGATCGGCCTGATCGCGGTTATGGTATTTGCCGCCGCTTCCACGGTATTTAACGTCATCGGTCCGAAAATACTTGGAAACGCCACAACAGAACTGTTTAACGGTCTCATTGCCAAACTCACAGGCACCGGATCCATCGATTTTGGCAAGGTGGGACACATTCTGCTCATTTTGATGGGACTGTATGGGCTGTGCGCGGTATTGTCCTGTGCCCAGGGGCTGATTATGACGGAAATGAGCCAGAAAATGAGTTACCGGATGCGCAAAGATATCAGCGAGAAGATCAATCGTATGCCGCTGGCATATTTCGAACGGAATGCAGTGGGAGATATCTTAAGCCGTATTACCAATGACGTGGATACGCTGGCGATGAGCCTGAACCAGTCTGTCACGCAGCTGATTACCGGGGTCTGTACGCTGGTGGGCGTCGTCGTTATGATGCTGACCATTTCCCCGCTGATGACACTGATTACTCTTTTGATTCTGCCCGTTTCCGCCCTGCTGGTGTTTGGCATCGTAAAGAAAAGCCAGAAATACTTCATGGCCCAGCAGGTTTATCTGGGAAAAATCGACGGGCATATTGAGGAGACGTTTTCCGGCCATGATGTGGTCAAGGCGTTCAACAGGGAAGAAGCGGAAATGAACGCGTTTGACGAGACCAACGGCGTTTTGTACGAATCGGCATGGAAAAGCCAGTTTCTTTCCGGCCTGATGCAGCCCATTATGAACTTTGTGAGCAACCTGGGATATGTGGCGGTGGCTGTGTCCGGCGCGATGCTGGCGGCAGCGGGAACCATTGCCATCGGCGATATCGTGGCTTTTGTCCAGTATGTGAAACGATTTACGCAGCCTATCACGCAGATGGCCCAGGTATCGAATATGCTGCAGTCCATGGCTGCGGCGGCGGAGCGTATCTTCGAATTTTTGAACGAAGACGAAGAATCCCTGCAGGTGCCCCATCCGGTCAGTCCGGAGGTGATCCGGGGCGACGTCAGTTTCGACCATGTACGATTCGGGTATCTTCCGGATAAACCGGTTATTCACGATTTTACCAGTGAAATCAAATCCGGACAGATGGTGGCGATCGTAGGGCCCACCGGAGCAGGCAAAACCACCATGGTCAAACTGCTCATGCGGTTTTATGACGTGGACGCCGGCAGCATCCGGCTGGATGGGCATAACGTGAAAGCGTTTGACCGTAATGCACTGCGGGATGGTTTTGGAATGGTGCTGCAGGATACCTGGCTGTTCCATGGGACGATCATGGAAAATATTCGGTACGGACGGCTTGACGCCACAGACGATGAGGTGAGAAAAGCTGCCAAACTGGCCCGGGCCGATCATTTTATCCGCGCGCTGCCCGGCGGTTACCAGATGGAAATCAATGAGGAAGCCACCAATATTTCTCAGGGGCAGAAGCAGCTTATTACCATTGCCCGGGCAATCCTTGCGGATAATCCGATTATGATTCTGGACGAAGCGACTTCATCGGTGGATACGCGTACGGAACATCTCATTCAGAAGGCTATGGATACCCTGCTGAAAGGCAGGACTTCCTTTGTGATTGCCCATCGGCTGTCTACGATCCGCAACGCGGACCTTGTCCTGGTGATGCGGGACGGAGATATCGTGGAACAGGGAACGCATCAGTCGCTCCTTGCGCAGGGCGGATTTTATGCTAGCCTTTATAACGCGCAGTTTGAAGTTTCCAATTGAGCGGAGCCTGCCGCTGCATGTGAAAATGTACTGTGCATACAGAATGTAAAAAAGGAGTACTGTGATGGTAAAACCAATCAAAATAGATGAACAGACATGGCGTTTTGAAGAAAAGGGCGTTCGTTTTTTCCTGCTGACGGGAAACGAGGGTGCGCTGCTCATTGACAGCGGCATGCAGACAAGCAACGCCAGGGAAATGGCGCGGGAGTACACCGACCTGCCCCTTTCCCTGCTCAATACCCACGCCGACCCTGACCATATTTGC
>CANRGZ010000041.1 GCA_947630295.1 uncultured Lachnospiraceae bacterium
AATTGTTATCAAAAGACCTCTCGAAAGTCTGCAAACCCGCATAAATACTGGGTTTTTACGACTTCTCAACTTATTCAAACTCCACCGTCGCCGGCGGTTTCGTCGTGCAGTCATACATGACCCGATTCACATATTTCACTTCATTGACGATCCGGTTGGTCACCTTCTCCAGCAGCTCCCAGGGAAGCCTTGCCGCCTCGGCCGTCATGAAATCCGACGTAATCACCGCCCGGAGCGCCACGGCGTAATCATAGGTACGCTCATCTCCCATGACGCCCACGCTGCGCATATTGGTCAGCGCCGCGAAATACTGGGAAATCTTGCCGTCCAGGCCGAAGTTTTTCACTTCCTCCCGGTAGATGGCATCTGCTTCCTGTATGATCTTTACCTTTTCCGCGTTGACTTCGCCGATGATCCGAATGCCCAGTCCCGGTCCCGGGAAGGGCTGGCGATACACCAGATATTCCGGCAGACCCAGTTCCAGGCCGGCTTTTCGTACTTCGTCTTTAAAGAGCAGCCGCAGGGGTTCCACGATTTCCTGAAAATCCACATGATCCGGCAAGCCGCCCACATTATGATGGGACTTGATGACCGCAGATTTGCCGAGGCCGCTTTCAATGACATCGGGATAAATGGTTCCCTGTGCCAGAAATTCCACCTTGCCGATTTTCTTTGCTTCTTCTTCAAAGATGCGGATAAACTCTTCGCCGATGATTTTTCTCTTTTTCTCCGGTTCCGTTACGCCTTTCAGCTTCGCATAATAGCGCTCTGCGGCGTTGACACGGACAAAATTCAACGCATAGCTGCCGCCTTCGCCAAATACGGTTTCGATCTCATCCCCTTCATTTTTCCGCATCAGGCCGGTGTCCACGAAAACGCAGGTCAGCTGCCGTCCGATGGCTTTGGAAAGCAGCGCCGCCGCCACAGAAGAATCGACGCCGCCGGAAAGGGCCAGCAGCACTTTGCCGTCTCCTACCTTCTGGCGGAGCGCCTGTACGGTACTGTCTACAAAGGAGTCCATGGTCCAGTCCTGCTTACAGTTGCAGACATTGACGAGGAAATTCCTGATCACCATCTGCCCCTGTACGCTGTGGGACACTTCCGGATGGAACTGTACCGCGTAGAGTTTTTCGGCCGGATTTTCCATGGCCGCCGCCGGACAGT
Source organism: uncultured Lachnospiraceae bacterium (assembly GCA_947630295.1). Lineage (GTDB taxonomy): Bacteria > Bacillota > Clostridia > Lachnospirales > Lachnospiraceae > CANRIM01. The sequence continues at coordinate 1,165 of CANRGZ010000041.1, forward strand.
TATCGGAAGACGCAACGATACGAAAGCCTTCCGCCGGCTGCCGGATATAATCGGTATGGCTCATAACACAGATGGACGTTTCATCCATGTCCTGAAAAATGGCGCTGTTCGTGTCAAAACGGACGTCGATTTTGCCGTATTCCCGCTTTTCGGCCCGTTCAATGACACCGCCCAGCATATAGGTCATGAGCTGCGCGCCGTAGCAGATGCCCAGAATCGGAATGCCCAGCGAAAAAATGCGCTTGTCGATCAACGGCGCATCCTCGGCGTAAACGCTGGCCGGGCCACCGGTAAAGATCAGCCCTTTCGGCGCATAGGATTGGATTTTTTCCAGGGGCGTCGTATAGGGAATGACTTCACTGTATACGTTACATTCCCTGACCCGCCTTGCAATCAGCTGATTGTACTGGCCGCCGAAATCAATGACCAGAACTGTTTCTTTCTCCATATGTACTCCATTCTGCCGGTCTTATGCTCCGGCGCTCTTTTCCCCTTTGTCTGCCGTATCGGCAATACATTTTAAGCTGTTTGGGTCAATATTCTATGGATGGTTCCGTCAGACGCTTGACCTCCACCATCCTTTCAATCATATAACAGTGAAACACCGGAGAGGATCCCCGTGGGCTTCAGCAAATAGGAATCGCTCCACTGCGTCCCGGTGGTCCGGTAGGAATCCGGGCCGTACCATTTGAACTCATCGTCCGCATTGTGTATGGTTCCGAAGCTGTTGTATCTGCTTCCGTAAGCTGTCAGGGTAATGTCATAGGTGCCTGCTTTCATATCCCCCAGACACAGCTTGTGGGGCGCGTAAGCGATCATACCCGCCCGTTTTCCGTTGACATCCACCGACAGGGCAATCGCCGCAAAATGCGGCACATGCAAATGAACATTTTCGCAGTCTTTTTCAAAGGTATACTGCAGATGATATACCACATTTCCACCGTAAAACGGCAGTCCCTGCGCCGTCAGATCTCCGTAAATCAACGGATCTTCCCATGCTTTGATATAGGCTTTGGAGCCGTATGCGTGCACTGCAAAATCCCCCAGCAGATAACACCATTCCAGATTGGATTTCCGGCCAAAGGGCAGCCGCAGCACCAGTTCATGTTCGCCTGCTGCGATATTTCCAAGCATGACCGTTTGAATCGAACGGTCCACATAGTATCCTTTGACAACGGAAGGGACCCGCACGCCGTCCAGATCGATTTCCGTGGTTTCCGGCCGTTCCAGTGCAAGCAGGACATTTTTCAGGTCTGTTTTCGTGCGGAAAAACATCTTCATAGAAGCCGTATGCTCCGGCGGTGTATTTGGAATCCGCCAGGGCTGCGTAAAGCGGTCCTGTCTTCTGGGATAGTCCAGTTTTTCCCGCAGCAGATTGTCACAGGAAAGTATGTCCATAGTTGCAGACCAGGGCTCATCATCCAGCGCCACCTGCGCGTAATCCAACAGCAGGACATTGGGTTCTTCCAATGTTACCTGCAAAGGCTGGGCAAGAGGATGCACCACTTCCCGCGGCGGGATCCGCTGATCGATGCCTTCTGTGCGCTCCCCCGGTTCCAGTTGAAACAGAAAGCTGTCTTCCGGGAACACAAATATTTTGATCACGGTCCGCCCGTTTTTGTATTCCGCCGGATAGGGGGTGATCTCCCCTGTCAGGGCATTGTAAAAGGTGACCTTCCACGACCCGGGAACATAGATGAAAAATTTATGCTTTTTGTCCAGCAGGTTTCTGGCACGGTTCACATGGCAGACAAACAGCCATTTGTATTTTCCGTCTTCCCGCACCTGTGTGATCATGTTATCGGGATAGGCGCCTTTGCCGCTGATGATTTCCACGTTGCGATGGTCTTTCAAGGCCTCCAGCAGAAAAGCGCGTTCAAAGGAAATACAGCAGCAGCGTTTGGCAAGGCGCGCCGCCCGGTCATTTAGTTTCGCATCCACATAGCGGGGAATCTGGCCGGCAAATACAATTTTGCCGCCCTGTGCCGCAAATTTTTCGAGACGATCCAGGGTCGTAGAACGAATCGTATACAAGCCGGGTACCACAATGGCATCATAATTCATCTGCCCTACCGTAAATCCGCTTTCCATAGTTTCTGTTTCCGGACAGAGCGAAGGAAGCAAACTTTCACTGATCAGGTCAAAATCAATGGCGCCGTACAGCAGCCACTGGGTCATCATTTCAAACTCGTGGTCCATCTGGTCCCGCATCAGCTGCGTCTGGGAATTGGGCCCGAACTGCAGCCAGTAGGATTCAACGGGATGGATCACGCCGACACGTACCGAAGCTTTTCCTCTGGAAAGCGCCGTATTAACCCTGGCAAAATAGTCTTCCACGTAAGGGTACTCCCGATACCATGGGGACTGATAACCGATGGAAGCCGGCCAGTCACGTTTGGATTCGCCTTCCATGGACATGAAGGTCAGATGATGGCAGCGCACCGTCACCCCCAGTGCCGCCAACCAGTCGCCCTGCAGCTTATGCCCTTTAAAGTCAAAATCCCAGTGCATGGCGCCGTACATTTCACAGATGACGGCCTCTTTTCCATACTGCCTGGCCACGCTCACCGCCTGCTTGACAGTGGTAAATTCCTTCTGATCCGCCAGAATATCGATGCCCGGCCACTGCATGCTCCGGTACATGCGCATAGCTTCGGAAAGGGCCAGCGTCTGGGAAAACAGTGTGCGCTCTGACAGGAAATGCCCGGTCATATTGATGCCGTGCTGTCCGCACCATGCGCCAATGGTATCGGAGTAAGCAGAGGCAAAGCATTCTGCCAGCATTTCATGATAATAGTAACGATAGATACTGGGATCTTCTCCCGGCAGTTCCCACATGAGTTCAGGGAGAATGTCCAGCAGTTCTACGCCGTATTTTTCTTTGTAAAGATCGTTCATCGCGTCCGTATAGGACAGGGTGGCATCCTTTCTGGAAAAAGGATCCGCAAAGGCAAATTTCCCCGCCATCTGCGGCTCATCGGTAAAGATGGAGGGAATGGTTTTGCCAAACTCGCCGCCCAGACGCTTCTGATAGCGTTCGTGAGTGACTTCCAGAAATTTTCTGACCGCCTGAGGGTTGAATACATCAATATAGGTCTGATCGTTAAACCAGGGGTCCTCTTTTGCCAGCTTCAGATAGGCGCACCATTTCCGCCCTTCTTCCACCGGGGTGTCCGCAGCAATGCGTTTGTAGGAAAGCAGGTTTCCTTCGGCATCCTGCACGATCTGATACGCCGCGAGAAAATACCCTTTCGGCTTCTCTCCTGCCTCGATCTTCCGGTCAAAAGCTTCTTTTCCGGATTCGAAACCATGCTGATCTTTCATGGTCAGCAGGATAAAACGCTGGCGGAACCGCAGGTCTTCCGTAACCAGTCCGCCGGCCGCGCCGGAAGGGTACCGGTCCTCATCATACAAATAGGCATACATGCCCTCTTCTTTGGCACGTTCCACCGCATAGGAAACCAGATCCATATATTCTTCGCCCATATAAGCCGTTTCCAGCCCGGTTCTCGGATGGATATGAAAACCGCCGAATCCCATTTGCTTGTAATAAGCGATCTGTTCATCGATCAGCTGCTTTGTCACCTTGCAGTTCCATGACCAGAAGGGCGTGCCCCTGTATTCTGAGGAAGGATTTGCAAACAAAGCATCCTGCAGCGACTCATTTTGATTCTGTTGATAAAACATACATTACTCCCTTTTTAAAACAGCAGATTTCCGACAAAAAACAGAATGACCAGATGCACCGGATAGAAGAAATAAAACAGGTACTTTAAACCCAGCCCTTTCTTTCCGTTATACAGATAGAAAAACGGCGTGGCCAGAATCATCATCCACTGATAATTGTCCAGCAGCGCCCGGATATTCCTGCCGCCGGTAAAGAACAGGATAAAGGCATACACCAGACACATATAAACATAGACGATAGGCATCATCTTCCGTTTGTCCCGGTAATAATACATCATAAATCCGAATACGATGATCAGATATCCGCCTTCACAGAACAGAATATTAGGAATCAGGCCATTGATAAAATGCACGGAATTTTCCCGGATGACGGCGGTCAGCGTCCCTGACCCGACTTCCGCGGCATAGGCTGATGCAACCGCCTCCACAATGAAGCAGAGAATCACCGATACCACCTGGGAAATCACCGCGTAAATCAGCAGGCGGTTCGCGTCTTTTTCTTTATTCTTCTTCTTTTCGTAGATGGTAATGATCAACCCGGTCAAAAACCAGGTGGATAAAATATTATTGGTCAGCGGCTGCGCTGCGTTCCGCACAAGGATCGCCGAGGCCATGTCGATGATTCCCATGGCCAGGCTGCCGATGTAAAGCCGTTTCAGATATTTGACTTTATCGGAAGTATGGGCAAAGCCTTCCGCCAGGCAGAACATAAACAGCGGCGCGCTGATTCTTCCCAGATAATGATACCATACCGGCATTCCCGGAATAAACTGGGCGATATGGTCAATAAGCATCAGAACAAGTGCAATCAATTTTAAAGCTGTCCCCGACATACCATCACTCCTAACGCTGGAATTGTAATTTCCCCGCTTACCTCTTTGTCATCCAGTAAGGAATACGCGGTTTCCATCTGTATTTGAACCGGCGCACTGTTGTAATTCAGATAAAAATCATACGCCGTATGTTCCTTGTATCTCCTGTGATACTCCACGCCGGCCGGCAAGGCTTTCCGTACAATGCCCGCCGCATCCCAGGCGCGGTGAAGCACGGCTGCATTGGCCGCTTCCTCACACCTGGCCGCGATATAATACGCGGTTCCCTTGCCGTTTTGCTTCATCGTAACGGCAGGTTCTTCCGCATAAAAATCATCCGTATACGAAGCCAGCACCTCGGCGCCGTCTAAACGGATCACTTCGCAGTAATCCGCAGCTTTCCAGACCGTACCGTCCGTAAAGCGGACGCCGTTGGTCTGTTTCGGATAGAGGGTGTCGATTTCTTCCACATAAATGCCGAACAGGTCCTTCAGCCCGTCTCCCGGAAAACCACCCAGATAACACAGGGTATTTTCGTCCACATAGCCGGTAATATAGGTGGCGATCAGCTGTCCGCCCCGCTCCACAAACTGTTTCAGGCGCTCCGCCGTATGGGGCTGCAAAAGATAGAGCATCGGGGCAACCACCACCTGGTAATCGTCCAGCGGTTCCACCGAGGAAATCACATCTGCTTCCACGCCGTTTTTCAGACAAATATCCAGAAACGACCCTACGGTTTTTACATAATTTTTCGTCTTCTTCGAAAATGCCGCCGCATCCTCCAGGGCCCAGCGGGTGTCCCAGTCATACAGAATCGCCGTAGAAGACCTGCAGACAGACCCGGCTGCTTCTTTGATTTTTTCAAGTGCGGCCCCCAGTTCCGTCACTGCTTTAAAGGTTCTGGTATCATCCCTGCCAAGATGGTCCACCACCGCGCCGTGGTACTGTTCAAAGGAACCCCGGGATTTTCGCCACTGGAAATACATGACGGAATCCGAACCGCAGGCAATGGACTGCATAGCGGTAATAAAATGTACTCCGGGACGTTTCGCGTGGTTATAATCATGCCAGTTTACCAGATCCGGCACGCTTTCCATCACCAGAAAGGGTTTGTCCTTCTTGAAGCTGCGCATGGTGATATGATCCAGCGCATTGTCAAAGGAAGTTTTAGCAAGGGACTCATAATTATTGTTATAACAGGGGTAGCTGTCCCAGCTGACAAAATCCAGCGGCTTGGCCATCCGGTTGTAGTCCAGCAGCGGATAGCTGTGCATGAAATTCGTGGTGATGGGGACATCCGGCGTCAGCGCCCGCAGTACCTCGATTTCCTGATTCATGAAATCAATGGTATTTTCGGATGTAAAACGGCGCCATTCCAGATTCAGCCCCATTATGCTTTTTTCTCCATGGGACGCCGGGATTTCGATCTGATCGAAGCGATTATAACGGTGGCTCCAGAAGGTGGTCCACCAGGCTTTATTCAAAGCCTCGATATCGCCCTTAAACTTCTGTTCCAGATACGCCTGAAATTTCTTTTCACAAAGGGGGCAGGCACATTCGCCGCCCAGCTCATTGGAAATATGCCAGGCCAGAAGTCCCGGATGGCTGCCGAATTCCTCTGCCAGACGGGTATCCATCTTGCGCACCAGCGCCCGGTATTTCGGGGAGGTGATACAGTGATTGTGCCTTTGCCCGTGGAGGTTTTTCACCCGTTTCACCGTGGTGCGCATGACTTCCGGATAATGTTCGTCCATCCAGGCAGGACGGGCGCCGGAAGGCGTGGCCAGTATAAAGTAAATCCCGTTTTCATACAGACGGTCTGCAATCTCTTTCAGCCATTCGAAATGGTATTCCCCTTCTGACGGCTCATAAACCGACCAGGAAAATACCCCAAGGGTCGCCACATTCACATGGGCTTTTTTCATCATCCGGATATCTTCTGCCAGAATATCCGGCCGGTCCAGCCATTGCTCCGGATTGTAATCCCCGCCATGCAAAAATCCGCCGGTCTGGGTAAATAAAGCATCGTACTTCATCTTCGTTACCTTTCGTCCGTTTTCTTTAATACAATCGCGTCGTAGGGTTTCAGTATGACACGTCCGGTCATGATTTCTTCAGTTACCGCATTTTCATAGCGGTCTTCCTGCAGATCGATCCATGCCTCCTCTTTGTTCCAGTTCAGCACAAACAGGATCGACGCCTTCTGATTCTGCCGGCATGTGATCTCCACGCCCTCTGCGGCTGCATAATCAGGCCGGATGCCGGTTTCTTCAAAAATCCCCGCAAACAGGTGTTCCAGACAGGCAAATTCCGGATCTGTACCGATATAGTAAGCTGTGCCTTCTCCGTAGCGATTTCTGGAAATTACCGGCATACCGGCGTAAAAATCCTTTCCGTAGGAGGCCAGCGTCTCCGCCGTGGTATTGTGATACAGTTCGCACAGGAAGCTGCAGGAAAACCGGATATCCCCGTCAAAGCAGATGTCGTTGGTCTCTTTTTCATACAGCGCATCCATTTCCTCCGACCAGAGGCCGAATACATCCCGCAACAGGCCCGGATAAGCGCCGTATACAGCCTTGCACTGTTCGTCGCAGACGCCGGTAAATACCGTGCCTACTAGCGTCTTTCCCGACGCCGTAAAGGCTTTCAGGCGTTCTGCCACCGTTTCATCCACAATATACAAATACGGGGCAATCAGCAGGGAATACTGACTGAAATCCGCATCTTTCGAAACAAAGTCCACCGGAATATTCTGCTTATGGAATACCTTGTAAAACTTATAGACTTTTTTCAGGTAATCCATTTTTTTGTAGGGCAGGCAGTTCAGCGAAGCTTTCTCCAACGCCCACCAGCTGTCCCAGTCAAAGATGATAGCCGATTTTGCCGCCGTACGTCCGTCCAGAAACAGGCCGCCGATTTTTTGCAGTTCCTGTCCCAGCTGCGCCACTTCCCGAAAGGTCCTTGTATCTGTCCGGTCTGCGTGGGAAATCACGGCGCCATGGTACATTTCCTGCCCCGAAACCGACTGCCTGAGCTGGAAGAACAGACAGGCATCCGCACCGCGGGATAGGGCCTGATAGCTTAACATCCGGACTTCTCCGGGGCGTTTCAGCTTGCTGGTAGGCTGCCAGTTCTGCTGGTTGGGCGACTGTTCCTGCATCATAAAGGAAGCGCCCTGCTTCAATGAACGCATCAGATCATGCTTCATGGCCACCAGTCCCGGTTCCGAAGAGGGCTTCGGATAATTGTCCCAGGAAACCACATCCATGTGCTTCACCATTTTAAACTGATCCAGATTTTCAATGTGTCCGGAAATATTGGTCTGAATGGTCATATCCGGACAATACCGGCGAATGGCCCGGGCTTCATTTTCAAAGCACTCGATGGTGCAGTCTGTCATAAAGCGCATATATTCCAGCGCCAGCGTGGGATTAAAGCGAAATTCATCGTTGGTCTCGGAAGGAACGGTGATTTCCGCAAAATCCGTATAGGTTTTATTCCAGAACGTATTGTTCCATTTTTCATTCAGATTTTCGATGGTCTGATATTTGCGCTGCAGCCAGCCGTGGAATTTCTTCCGGCAGGTATCGCAATAGCAATAGGTACCGTATTCATTGGAAACGTGCCACATGGCCAGATTCGGATATTTGCAGTAATGTTTCGCCATGGCTTCCGCAATCGCCGCGGCCCGCTCCCTGTATTTCGCCGAATTGACGCAGTAAAATACCCGCATGCCGTGGGTACGCTTTCTGCCCTGCTGATCTACCGGCAGCACTTCCGGATATTTATGGGACAGCCAGGCCGGCTGCGCCGCAGTGGGGGTAGCCATACAGACTTTGATCCCGGCTTCCAGAAACAGATCCATGGCCTGATCCAGCCAGCCGAAATCATACACCCCTTCTTCCGGTTCCAGCTTCGTCCAGGAAAACACCGGCAGCGTCACCATGTTGATGCCGGCTTCGCGGAAAGAAATAATGTCTTTTTTGATGGTTTCCAGATCAAACTGATCCGGGGAATAATCTCCGCCGTAATAAATAGTCGAAGCGCCCTTAATCATTTGTTTCCTCCTGCCATACCTTTTTGTTCGCTGCTACCGCAATGGTACGGAATGCGTTGTAAACGCAGGTGGGATCCCCTTCCCGCAGCGGTCTTGTGGCGCAGTAAAAATGATACAGCACCCCGTTATAGTTAAAAATGGACGCCTTATGGGCATGTTCTTCATCCAGTCCGCCGGGCGTCGGCGTGATAATGGGTTCTTCCACCTTTTCCCAGTGCAGCAGATCTTCCGATACAGCCAGTCCCTCCATGGCGTGCCTTCTGTTATAGCCAAAATAGAAATTCAGCCAGCGGTCGCCGTCTTTCAGTATGTAGGGATCAGATACAAAACGGCCATCCCAGGCATTTTCCGTCACTTTCAGCACCGGTTCCGCCACCGGCCGGTGCCAGTGCAGCAGATCTTCCGATATTGCAACGCCGGTCTGCTCCGTCCAGCTTTTCTCGCTGTTTTTCGCATTGTAAAACATGTACCACTTTTCATCATGGCGGATGATACAGGCTTTATAAAGCCCCCCGGATTCCCAGGCGTTTCCGTCCTTCCATGAAAAAACAGGCGCTTCCAGCCGGTGCCAGTGCAGCAAATCTTCCTCTTCGCACCAGGCAAGGCCGATTTCCGCAGGCCCCGCTTCATACCCTTTCTGGGGATAAGAATGATAGACTGCCCAGTATTTGCCGTCCACCTTCCGGAGTCTCGCCACATCGTTAAAATCATCGCTCTCTTTGATCAGCCAGGTAATGGCGCAGCCCACTCTGTCCCAAGCTTTAGAGCTTTCATCATCTCTGGGAATCATGATGCCTACAGGCTCCCAGTGCAGCAGATCGTCGCTGACAGCCAGCGCGGACTGATAGCCTTTGCCGTCATACCCGGTATAAACCATATGAAAGCGGTCATGATGCATGAATACAAAAGGAATATCCACGCTTTTCTCATCAAAAGCCCCGGGCTTGCCGCTTCCATACAACACGGGATGGGGATATTTAAACGGCGTCATATATTTCTGAATCGAAGGATCGTCTATACGAATCATTTTAATCTCCTCTCCTTATTGTGCAATTTCATCTTTATAAACCAGCCGACCCTGCACGACCAGCCGGTAATAATCGCTGCCGGTACAGGTACAGAGGGTAATGATCTCATCCTCCGGATCCGGCGTGACGCCGGTATCGTAGGAAGACTCCTGTTTTGCCTTGGTCAGATATTCCGTATATTCCGGACAAGGTTCCGCAAACCAGCTGAAAATATAGCCGTCGTAGGGTGTCGGATGCACGGAGAAAATCTGATAGCGGTACTTGCCCTGGGGCGTGTAATACCAGAAAAATTCCCGTCCCTGATAAAACTCCGCACTGTTGTACTTCTTCATCTGGCCAAACATAATACCGGCCCGCATATTATGACCGTAAATGATGGTGTTGGTTCTGCTATGACCGTCTAAAATGCCGCCTTCCACATAAAGCTCTCCATTGATATTGGACGCACCGTTGATATCATGGGTCAGATAAAAATCGGAACCCGGCCGATACATCACCGGATAGCTGATAACGTCCAGATCCGGCGTCTCGAAATCCAGATAGCCGATGACTTCCGGATTTTTCGCTTTCCATTCGTCAAAGTTGATTTCCATAATGGCATAATCCGGATTCAGCGGAATATCATACAAAAATCGATCGTCTTTTTCATTTTTCGGATAAGGATAAAGCTCGCCGCGGCTGGCCGGATTGCTCAGCGGAAATCCGGCGGTGTTGATAGGGGTCACCCGGGTCAGCATCGACTGAATTTCAGGCATCTTTGGTCTGACTTCTGTCTCTTTCTTCGGATGCAGCAGCGCAAAATAGACAAATACCGCCGCTAGCAGCAGCAAAATAACCGACAAAACAATCATAATTGCTTTTTTTGCTTTTTCCATAGAACCTCCGCTTTATTTCAAATGTAGACTACCTTCTTGCGTATTTCTTCAGCACCGGCAGAATCTCCTGCAAGGTTTCCAGACAATACTGCACTTCTTCTATCGTATTGTTTTCACAGAAACTGAACCGGATCACCGAATCTGCCATGGCTTTTTCAACCCCCAGTGCGGAAACCGTCCGGGAAGCCTTCGTATTGTGTGAAGAACAGGCGCTGCCGCTGGAAACATAAATGCCCTTTTCTTCCAGCGCATGGAGCAGCACTTCGCTGCGGACAGGCACAAACGCTGCCGATACAATATGCGGCGCGGAAATTATCGGATCCTGTGTTCCCAAAAGAGACACATCTTCCATATGGGAAAGCCCGTCCGTCAGACACTTCTTCAATGTATACATATGTTCGATTTTTTCATCAAACCCCTGATAAGCCTCCGCAGCCGCCTGCCCGAGACCCGCAATCAAAGGCACCGGATGGGTGCCGGAGCGCAGTCCGTTCTGCTGTCCGCCGCCTTCAAGCAGGGGTACGATCCTTACACCCTTTCGAATGTACAATGCGCCGATGCCCTTAGGGCCATGGAATTTATGCCCGCTGACTGAAAGCAGGTCAATGCCGGATTTTGACGGAGAAAGCCGGTATTTGGCAAATCCCTGCACCGCATCGGTATGAAACAGCGCGCCGGGCGCCTGTGCTTTTTGAATCTTTGCCAGCTGCTCTACCGGCTGTCTGGCGCCGGTTTCATTATTTACCGTCATGATACTGGTGAGAATCGTATCGTCCCGCAGCGCATTCTGAAATGTCTCTGCCTCCACCAGTCCGTCTGCATTCACCGGAAGATAGGTGACGCAAAAACCTTCCTTTTCCAGTTCCTCCATCACCCGATAAACCGACGGATGTTCGATCTGGGTGGTAATCAAATGTTTTCCACGGCGCTGATATGCATAGGCCGCGCCTTTGATGGCCTGATTGTTGGATTCCGTTCCCCCCGAAGTAAACAGAATTTCTTCCGGAGAAACCTTCAGACAGGCCGCCAGTGTCTCCGACGCAGTCCTGCAGTATTTTTCCGCTTCCACACCCTTGCCGTGCATGGAAGACGGATTGCCGTAGGCTTCCAGCATCATCTGATTTACAATACGGACGACGCCTTCGCTGCAGCGGCTGGTGGCCGCATTATCAAAATAAACTTCCTTCATGTTTCCAATGCAAACATCAAAACAGACAGGGCGCACAGCCCCGCTGTTTCCGTCCGCAGTATTCTCCTTCCAAGAGATATTGTCTCAAACCCGCGCTCCCTGGCTTTTTGTATCTCATCATCTTCAAAACCGCCTTCCGGTCCGATAAAAATACCGATCGATGATCCGGGAGACAAGGCGGCAAACCGTTCTTTTGTGCGGGTCATGTCTTCTTCATATTCGTAAGGCACAAAAACCGTATCCAGAGAAGCCGCAAAAATCAATGCATCATCATAATCGATAATGGCTCCCACTTCCGGTATGATGGCACGGGCAGACTGCTTTGCAGCGCTTTCCGCAATGGCCTGCCAGCGCTTTAATTTGGCCTTTTCTTTCTTCTCATCGTATTTGACGATACAGCGGCGCATCTGTACCGGAATGATGGCATGCACCCCCAGCTCCACCGCTTTCTGGATAATCAGATCCATCTTGTCCTGCTTGGGCAGTCCCTGAAAAAGATACAGTTTTGACCGAAGTTCATTTTCCGACGGTTTCATCTCCAGAATTTTGAAAACCGCCGTGTCTTTTTCATAATGATCCAGGCTGCAGATGTACTCATGGTAAGCGCCGTCATAAATGCTGAGCTTTTCCTCTGTGCCGATCCGCAGCACATTTCGGATATGATTGTAATCGCTGCCGCCAATCAGGATCGTATCTTCCGAAATCTGATCGCAAGATGCAAAAAAATGATGCAAACTGCTTCCTCCATCCTAATGCGTATACCGCTTCCTTGCCACAACCGAAACCCAGTCCCCCTGATAGAGCAAATCCACCAGTTCCATCTGGTTGCGGAATACCGCCGCTTCCACTTCGTCCGCCTTGTCCATATAGATGCCGGACATGATATAAACGCCGCCGGGTTTTAACAGCTTCAGCGCCTGAGGAAACAAAGGAATGACCACATCCGCCAGTATATTGGCGACGACTACGTCGAAACAGGCCAGTCCTAAGGTATCAGCCACATTATCGTCTTCCAGCATGTTGCCGGGCGTCACGCTGAACTGCTTTTCCGTCAGCCCGTTCATTTCCAGATTGCTTTTCGCCGCGTCCACTGCCAGCGGATCTATATCGATGAGCGAAGCAAAGGAAGCGCCCTCCTTTAAAGCAATAATGGACAATATGCCGCTGCCGCAGCCAATATCCAGCACCCAGTCTCCTTTTTTCATATACTTGCTGATCTGCCGGATCGCCAGCTGTGTCGTCTCATGCATGCCGGTACCGAAGGAAGTCCCCGGATCAATGCAGATGGGGATCAGATCCTCCTTGGTTTCTTCCTGCTCGATCCATGCCGGACGAATCATCACATTGCCCACCTGGAACGGCTTGAAATATGCCTTCCAGTTGTTGACCCAGTCTTCTTCTCTCGTAATGTCGGATTCGATCTCGCCGCTGCCGATATCGGTAAATTCCCGGAGCCGCTCCAGTTCTGCTTCCACCTTTTGCAGAAGGGTATCATCGGCTTTTTCCGCATCAATATAAAAACTGATGTAAGCGGTTTTGTCGTCGGTCATCTCAGGCAGAATGTCAATAAACAGCGCTTTGCGTTCCTCCTCCGTGATCGGAATATTATCTTCTATCTCCACTTCGTTGATGCCAAGCTCGTTTAAACAGCCGATCACTGCCTCTTCCGCCTCGGCCGTGGTTTTGATACGGTATTTTTTCCATTCTTTCATTGCATTCACCGGTCCGTTTTCTATAAAATGCTGTTTGAATCAAAGATTGATCCATTTTCCTTTTTTGAGGTTAAACTGATACTATACGGATTGTTCCGTGCTTCGCGCTTTCACACGCCTGCCATTCGGAATCCATATAATGTATCAGTTTATTTTATCATATCGATATATAAAAAAAAAGATTTTTCTTTCAAAACGGAAAGACAAAAAATGAACAGGCCAAAAGATACCCGGCATCTCCTGAGTTCCGAAGTTTAATATAAGCAAATTATCCGCAAGCCCTTGTGGTTAGCGGAAATTTTTTGTCAACATTTTGTATTTTAGGTATGGCTTTTTATGTCTTTATGTGTTATAATGGTATTAACTGACGGAGGTAAATGCCATGTATCTAAATAAGCAAAAGAAACCAAATGGGGATATTTATCTCTCCATCCGTGAAAAGTATCATGTACCGAAGGTTGGCTCAAGGGAAAAAACCATCCAAAGTCTTGGCTACCTGAGTGAACTGAAAAAGACAATGGATGACCCCATCGCCTACTACACACAGTATGCCAAAGAACTGACCCGGAAAAAAGAGGAAGAAAAAACAAGAACGATTCCCATCGATACCAGCGAGAAGCTCTTTATCGGCACCAATAACGTCCGAAATGTCGGGTATGGTATACTCAAACTTATCTATAAGGAACTGGAGATCGATAAGTTTTGGAACTGGAAGACCCGCGGCAGGAAAATGGAGTTCAATTCAGACCAGATATTCCGGCTGCTTACCATTTCAAGGGCACTTTATCCCGGCTCCAAACGGAATACTTTCATTAAGAAAGGAATCTATTTTGAGCCTTTTGAAGGCTTTAGCCTGGATGACGTTTACCATGCACTGGACCTCATCGCCGAGAACCAGCAGGCACTGCAGGAATGGATCTATGAACACTCCAGGAAGCTCTGCACTCGTGACATGTCCGTCTCTTACTTCGACTGTACGAATTATTACTTTGATATCGGCAGGCCGGACATCGATCTGCTTGATGAGGAAGGCCACCCGGTAAACCGGGAGGGGAACCGCGTGCCTGCAAAGTACCGCAAGCGCGGTCCTGAAAAGAACCACCGCCCTGACCCCATCGTTGAGATGGGACTCCTGATCGACAGAAACGGCATCCCGGTGGCCTATGACCTTTTCCCGGGGAACGAATCCGAGAAAGTGCATATGCGCCCGATCATCAATCGGGTAAAAGAACATTTTGAAAATTGCCGTATCATCTACGTCGCGGACAGGGGACTCAACACTTCGGACAACATCTACTGGCTCAATGGCGACAACAAAGATGACGACAATCCCCGTGACGGGTATGTTTACGGGCAGAGCGTGCGCGGCGCAGATGCGGAATTCAAGGCATGGATTCTTAGCGGAGGCTATGAAAGTACCAGGATAAAGGAAGACGACGGCAACGAAGTGCTTTTTCAGCATAAATCCCGCATCTATCCCAAAGAACTCCATGTAAATGTCACAAAACCCGGACAGAAGAAGCCTGTCAAAAAGAAAGTTGTCGTTGACCAGAAACAAATGGCCTACTATTCCAAAAAATATGCGAAAAAGCAACGGGCAGACCGTGCTGCAATGATCGAACGGGCAAAGGATCTTATAAAATTCCCAAAGAAGTATGATCGGATCACTGCCAAAGGAAGCGCCTCCTATGTTTTGAACATCGCTTTCGACAAAACAACTGGAGAAATCCTGGAGGGCAAGGCACTTGAACTGGATCTGGAGAAGATCAAAGAAGAGGAGAAATACGATGGCTACTATTCCATTGTCACCAGCGAGCTTGACATGAGTGACCAGGAGATGCGGGAAGTATACCGGGGACTGGCCCGGATCGAGGATTCTTTCAAAGTAACAAAGACGTATTTTGAGACGCGGCCCGTCTATGTGTGGCTCAATGAACACATAGATGCGCACTTTGCGACTTGTTTCCTGGCATTGGTTTTGATCCGTCTATTAGAAGATAAACTCGGTCACATCTTTCCTGCAGGCAGGATTCTGGAAGCACTGCGCAACTATAACTGCGTCCACCTGGACAAGAATCTATGGGAATTTACTTATTATGACGAGATAATCAACGCATGTGCGAATGTCTTTGGACTCACCCTCAACGACAAGTATAAAACCCAGCAGGAAATTCAACGGCTGCTGCGGTATTAAAATATTCAAAAAAATTTTTTCTTAGTCAAAATAGTCTCCAATAAGCCATACAGACAGAAAGGCTCTAACCCGCATATTTACTGGGTTAGAGCCTATTTTACTTCGGAACTTGAGAT
>CANRGZ010000042.1 GCA_947630295.1 uncultured Lachnospiraceae bacterium
GCCATATATCCGCAGATCATGCAATGCTTGTCGTTTTTCTCGTCGGCAGCCTCCACATTCCATTCATGCAGCGCGCCCGCGTCTGTTTTACCGCAAACGGTACAGACGTGATAATGTTTGTCGGCGTCCGCATGTTCCGTCTTGTAGTCTTCGGACCAGGTATGCGCTTTGACCGGCGTCTGTATGCTTTCGTGATTGTCGATCTGTCTGCTGCAGTCCGCATCTTCAAACCACATGCCGCAGCCGCAGACATAGTAGCTCTGATTGCCGGGCTCTGTACAGGTGGCTTCTTTTGCAGGCATCAGGGTGCCGGAATGTTTGTGCAGTGTACTGTGGAGCAGTACATTTTTGGAAATGACAATGATCTTTTCGCCGTGACGCTCTGTATCCGGGTGCCGGAAAGTCATGGTAACCGTAAGCATGGTGCTGCCTCCCGAAAGAGCCTGTAATGTTGCGGTCAGCGCATCCGTATCTTCTTTTGTGATTTTCACCAAATCAGGCCATTCCAGCTGGAAGGTCATACTCTGGACAAGCGCTTTATAAGAAGCATCGGTACAGTTCGCTGTCAGTACAGCTTCATTGGCATCCAGGGAAAAGCTTTCCGGAACCGTAAATCCGATCTCCGGCTTGTAGGAAACAGCATTTGCGGCGTTTTTCTGACTGTTGGAAATCCGAGCGTAAATCACGTAATCATCATCAAACAGCGCGTCTTCATCCAGTTCGATCACGGCTTTTCCGGTTTGGAGATCATCAATGGAAATGGTATACGCATCACATTCCGGATTGACGGCGTCTGCGTCGGTATAGAAGACAACGGTATCACCGACTTTTAACTGACTTTCCGCGATATCTACCACTGCATAGTCATTGTATCCCAGACTGGGCGGCAGATTGTAGATGACAGCGGAGATGGTACGTTCATCCGGCGCCAGGTTGACAGTAACGCTGCCGTAGACAAGTTTGTAATTGGGACTGGTGGGGAAGAACCCAAAGCGAACCGTTGTGTCGTCCTGAATTACAGGTGTCATCTGGTCAACATCCCACTGATATTCACCGGCAATGGGCTGGCCGTCTACCCCTAGGGGTGTTCCCAGATCAGGGCACAGGCTCG
The DNA here is from genome assembly GCA_947630295.1 of uncultured Lachnospiraceae bacterium. GTDB lineage: Bacteria > Bacillota > Clostridia > Lachnospirales > Lachnospiraceae > CANRIM01. The sequence goes on from CANRGZ010000042.1 coordinate 1,112, forward strand.
GAATGTCTTTCAGCGCAGTGCCTTCCGGAACCGACAGGACAGGAATGTCCTGCAGCGTCGGGGTCGCGGCGTCAATGGTCAGGGTTACGACAACGGAATTGTCCGCATAGAGGTCTGCAAATACGCCAGCTTTCGCTGTGAGTTCTACGGCGTAGATGCCTGCGTCTACCGGCGGCTGATCCGTCCATTTGTCCGGATTGGTCGTCATACGATTGTCCGGGATCTGCTGATAGCGTACTTCAACGGAAATCTTTGATGTATCCAACCCTTCTTCCACAACCTGGTACTGATCGTATACATGGGGTTTTCCATTGTAAGTTTCTGTAATCGAATCTGCCTGAATATCAATGGGTTCTTTATCAAGCAGTGTAACATTGACGGTCCCATGAGCCGGATTGGGTTCATTGTAATTCTGCGCGTATGCCGGATCCATTGTAAATTTCCATTCTACCGCTGTGGTATTGTCAAAAGGCAGCACCTGATCGGGATTGCTCCATTCCAGTTTTCCGGGAACGGTCATGTCGTGGTTGTCGGAATTGATAAATTCGCCTGCCAGTGTGACGCGATTTAACAATCCGCCCTTGTGGCCATTGCTGGTTTCAATATCTTCACGCAGAACGGGGGTCGCTTTATTCACGGTCAGAGTTCCGGCGTTATCGGATTTCAGCGTATAATTTCCCTGCTGCAGCACGGCAGTGATGGGATAGGAATCCACATTGGCATCCCGCGGTGCTCCGTCACAGATGAATTGTAAAGGAAGTTCACTTAAAGATTCTCCAGGCACAAGCTCTTCGGCGGTAAACATATCCGAGGTTATTACACCCAGCGTACCATAGGTTTTGGAAATGGCGGACGCCGGCTGCAGCGTGATTTCCCTGGGCAGGATTTTTGATGCCACATGGTATTTCGAGGTCGGTATTGCATAGTTTCCTGCGTCTTTGCCCACCAGTTCGGTCAGTTTTATGGAAACAAGTTTGTGGCTTTCTGCATCTGCCGTGCTGAAGGAACCGGCTGCAATTGCGCTTACGGTGTCGGTGCCTACGATATTGCTGAGTCCGACACGGACAGTGGCGTCGGTAGTGCCGTCATATACTTTGCTGTCTGCCCAGGCAGAAAACTGTACCTCCCGCGGCCGGATGATCAGGGAGCCTTCAAAAAGCCCTTCGGCATAAGCACCGGACTCCGGAATTTTGGCACGAACCCTCCAGGTGCCGGCATTGATGGGCGCTGTCGTTGTCCAGTCTTCTGTATTTTCCGGCGCATACTCTACAGTGATACTGCTGTCGCCGGTATGATCCTCCCTGTTTGAGTGGAAGGAGATGCTTTTCTGATGCTTATTGTAATCCTCATAAAACGTGGTGGCACTGGTATCCGCACGGTTGGGAATCAGCACAGTAGGTTTCTTGGGCGATATGATAACGGTCGCATCTCCTTCGAGCGTGGTATAATTCCTGGCATCCGTGGAATCCGGTGTAAATACCCAGTGATGTTGTTCCTCTTTTGTCTCTTCACCATCTCCGAGTTCTCCGGCCACTTCGTTTTCATTTTCCCAACGCAGGGTTCCGTTTACCGTCATATTTGAATTGACGGAGTTGGTGAAAGTACCATACAGATGGGATTCGGAAAGCTGCTGCCCGGGATACAGGCCGGTAGCTTCCGGGTCGCCGGCGGGGGTGGCTTTGTTCACCTTTACCTTTCCGGCGTCATCGCCAAGTGTGACAGTATAGTTGGGATTTCCCACAGATTCAATTCGGTAGGTATAGGAAATTCCTGCTGTGGCGCCGGCGGAAAAACCATCGCTGCCCAGTATCACTCCCAGCTCGTCAAAGGTAACACCCGCGTCGTCTCCGTTTGGTGTTTTTACTTCTACCTGATCCGACGGAATATTTTCAGAGGACAGGGTTTGACCATAGGTTTTTTCCATATTCGGAGGAATCAGGCGAACTTCCTTCTGATTTCCGACGGTCAGTTTGATTTTAATGAACATAAAACGCCGGTCTATATCGATATTCAATGTTTCCTCATAGGTGCCGATGCCCAGATTTTCCTTTGGGGTAATGGTTAAATCAGCGCTCTCGCCACGGGACAGTTCTGTCTTTGAGAACGTTACTGTAAAGTTGTTCAGGGTTGAACTGTTTGTAATTTTTTTCAGCGTGGTGGTGCCTGTATTTTTGACCTCCAGGACGATAGGATCTATCTTTTTACCGAAATCTTGGTTGCCAAAATCGACGGTGCCGTTGTTTTCTATCTTTCCACCGTTTTTTTGGTGGATTTCATAGGAAGTTTTTTGCTCTTCGCCATAGGCGGCATACAGATCTCTGCCCTCTGTCGGTACAGTGTAAGTGATTTTGGAATAATCTGTTTGTTCCTGTTGCGCGGACCAGCCGAGAAAATCCTTTGCATCCGGAGGGGTGATTTTCGGGATCTTAATATTGGAACGGAGAGACGTGCCGGCAGCGGCGACGACAGTGTATTCTGATGTATCGTCAGCGACAAACTGTCCATCCGCCGCATGGAAAGTAACGTCTATCAGCTTGATTTCTGCTGTATACGTTGTGCCGTCCTCAGCCTTTGGACTGGCTGTGACTTTGTAGGTCCCTGCTTTGGGTTCCTGTATCTGCAGCGCAACCACATGTTTGTCATAGCCGACCACTTTCTGGGAAAGAATCGTTACGGGCTCAGGACCTCCGCTGCTTTCAGGAGTAACGGTTGCGGTAAATTCGTAATCCGCAGGCTTACCCTCATCGCCGACCTTGAAAGCGCTCAAATTCTTCATCGAACAGGTGAGCATGTTGATATTCTGATCTCCTAATTTTATCAGATCAGTAAACGGTGCATTGTAGGGGTAGTAATTGAGTTTCAGCGACGTTGTATCTGTTCCTGCAGCGCTTACCGTTGTGGGAACGGTGCAGAACACGTTCGAACACAGCATCAGAAGCGTGAGAACAACAGATAACAGTCGGTTTCGTAACAAATGATGTTTCATGTTAATCAAATCCTTTCTGTGCAGGCTGTTTATCCGCACCGGAACAACCGGGGCGTGCCGCATACAGCCGCTTGATTTTCATACACATGGGGCATTGATACTGTATCATCCCGGACAGGTGTTTGGCAAGGAAAAAAATATATCATTTTATGGAAAAACATTCAGATCCGTGGTAAAATTGAAAAAAATTTTGTATGACAATAAACTAAGGGAAGTCAATGAGGAAAGAAGGGATCAAAATGCCTGCAGAAGAAGTATTCCGTCTGGCGAAACCAAAAAAGAAAGGATTGCTGCCGCTGCTGTTCAGCCGTTTTCTGCTTATTTTCCTGCTGCTTCTGCTGCAGGTGGTTCTGATCGGCGGATTTTATATATGGCTCAGAGATTTTATTCCGCACTATGCGGTATTTTGGGCGCTGTTTACCATCGGGATGGTCTTTTATCTGTTTAACCATTCGATGGATTCCACAGCGAAGCTGACCTGGATGTTTATTATTGCAGTGCTGCCGCTGGCCGGGGCGTCTTTGTTCTGCTTTACCCAGACCAACGCCGGACACCGGAAGCTGCAGAAACGGGTGGCGGCCTGTATTCAGGAAAGCAAAAACGCCATTGTTCAGCCGGAAGCACCGCTGGCAGTCCTGCAGGACGATACCTCGGGTACCATGGCCCTTGCCGCCTATCTGAGCCGGAGCGGCTGTTTTCCCATTTATAATCAGACGGAAGTGAAGTATTTTCCTTCCGGAGAGGAAAAGTTTTCGGCGATGCTGGAGGAACTTTCCAAAGCAGAGCGCTTTATTTATATGGAATATTTTATCGTGGAAGAAGGATATATGTGGGGCGAGATCCTGCGGATCCTTGTGGAAAAGGCCAGGCAGGGCGTGGATGTGCGCATGATGTATGACGGCATGTGCGAAATATCCCAGCTGCCTTCTAACTACTGCAGCCTGCTGCGGGCCAACGGCATCAGGGCCAAGGCATTTTCCCCGATTATACCCGTGGTGTCCTCGCATTATAATTATCGCGATCACCGGAAGATTCTGGTCATCGACGGAAAAACGGCCTTCAATGGCGGCGTCAATCTGGCGGATGAGTATATTAATCGGAAAGAACGCTTCGGATACTGGAAAGATACCGCCATCATGCTGAAAGGCGATGCGGTGAAAAGTTTTACGCTGATGTTCCTGCAGATGTGGAATATCGATGAAAAAAATCCGGTGTATCTGACGGATGCGGATTGCAGAACCGAACTCCCCGACGCGCCTTCGGGCTTCGTCATGCCTTACGGAGACTGCCCCCTGGATGAGGACAAAGTGGGAGAAGCGGTCTATATGGATATTCTTAATCGTGCGAAAACTTATGTGCATATCATGACGCCGTATCTGATTCTGGACGGCGAACTGGAAACGGCGCTGAAATTCGCGGCCCAGCGCGGTGTGGCTGTGAAACTGATTTTGCCCGGTATTCCGGACAAAAAGGCGGCGTATGCACTGGCGAAGTCCCATTACAAAGAGCTGGTCAGGGCCGGAGTGCAGATCTATGAGTTTACGCCGGGCTTTGTGCATGCCAAAGTATGCGTCAGCGACGACGTTAAAGCGGTGGTGGGCACCATCAATCTGGATTATCGGAGCCTGTATCACCACTTCGAGTGCGCTACCTATCTGTATCAGGCAGACTGCATCGCCGATATCGAAAAGGATTTTCAGGATACGCTTTCCAAATGCAGAACCGTCACGAAGGAAACTATTAAAAATGAGAAGCTCAGCTATAAGCTGGAGGGACGAATCATTAAAATTCTGGCGCCGCTGATGTAAAGCGGCGCTTTTTTTGTTCCGGTACTTGATTTCTGGTGGGAAGATGTTATATAATAAGACCTACGGAAGCATAGCTCAGCTGGGATGAGCGCTCGCCTGACTAGCGGGAGGTCAAGGGTTCGAGCCCCTTTGCTTCCATTGAAAGCCATATTATATATGAAAAACATGGGGCATTAGCGCAGTTGGGAGCGCGCCACACTGGCAGTGTGGAGGTCACGGGTTCAAGTCCCGTATGCTCCACTCTAAAAGCCTTGATTTTTCAGGGCTTTTTCTTTTTCGTGTTGCATATTTTCAAAGTGCCTGTTGATATTTCCGGTGACGTTCTTTTTCTCATCTGATTCTGATTGACCGGGCGCCCGGAAGGATGATACACGTTACTTGTTGTGTAGGTATGTCATCCTTTGGGTACCGTATCTCCGAACCGTCTCTGTTGGCGCAGGGGCGGTTTTTCAATTTTTAGTTGAAATATCTGAAACGATAGCATATAATATATTTAACAGGACAGCCGGAAGGTGAGTAGCGGTCACCCGTCCCGGCGAAATCTAATAGGTTACAAGAATAGCCGTTCGATCTTTAGCGAGAGCAGGACGGCTATTTCCTATGTGCCAAATTCAGAATTGCGACGATCAGAAGACCAACGGTCAAGATTATCATAAATTCTTCATATGTACGCATAATGATCACCACCTTCCGCAGAACTCGGAACGGGTGAAAGCACGTCCCCCGGCTGCCCGGGTAAGCATATTATGTTGTTAAAATGCGTTTTAGGTGTATACAACTTTTTTGCACCGGCGTGTTATAGTTTCTACAGATTTTACCGGCAAATCCGGCGAGAGTTCCTATTCCCCCAGTAAGCAATGCTCCACCTAAAGCTTTTCCAACAGAAAATCCTTTTCTGTTGTTCCCCATTACCTGTATGTTTGTGCTTTTGCATTTCGAACATTTCATTGTTGCCATAATATACCCCTTTTTTTCTTTTGACACCAATATCTTTGAATATAAGGAGCCAGTGAATAAAGTGTATACAAAATCTGTTAAACAGAATCTGTTAACACAATAAAAAATATTATACGCCAAACAAATAATATGTCAAGATTCTGGCTCGGAAATATCTGCCGAAATGCATAAAATCTATTGTTAGAAATGCAAACAAGATATATAATAAAAAGACAAAAAGGTCGAAAAAGACAAAAGATCCGAACAAGGGGAACCATCATATGAAATTCAGTTATTATCCCGGATGTACGCTGAAAAATAAGGCCCGGGCCCTGGATCAGTATGCCAGAGCCTGCGCCAATGCTTTGAATATAGAACTGGAAGAACCGGACAATTGGCAGTGCTGCGGCGGCGTCTATCCCCTTGGCGGGGATGAAACCGCTAAAAAGCTCTCTGCCGTCCGGGCGCTGCAGGAGGCGAAGGAAAAAGAGCAGGATTTGGTGACCCTATGTTCCGCCTGCCACCATGTGCTCAAACGGGTCAATGACGATATGCGGCATGCCCCGGAGATCCGGGACAAGGCGAACCGCTATCTGGAACTGGAGCCGCCCTATCAGGGGGAAACGAAAGTGCGGCATTTTCTGGAAGTGCTGCGGGACGTGGTGGGATTTGAAACCCTGCGGGAAAAAGTGACCCACCCCCTGACCGGCAGACGCATCGGCGCCTACTACGGCTGCCTGCTGCTGCGTCCCGGAAAGATCCTGCAGTTTGACGATCCGGAAAATCCGAAGATTCTGGAGGATTTTATCCGGGCCATCGGCGCGGAACCGGTGATTTATCCTTATCGAAATGAATGCTGCGGGGCGTACCTGTCTTTGAAGGACCCGGACCTGCCCGCGGCAATGTGCGAAAAAATCAAAGGCAGCGCCGCCGGATTCGGCGCGGATCTGCTGGTGACGTCTTGCCCGCTGTGTATGTACAACCTGAATCGAAACGAAACCAAAGAAATGCTGCCGGTGTATTATTTTACGGAACTGCTGGCGGAAGCGCTGGGGATAAAAGGCCCGGCCGTTTCCGAAAAACAGGAGGAAAGAAACCCATGATAAAATCAGAATATGCCGCGGCGCGGATCGAGGAGATCAGCGGCACCAATCCCTATCGCTGTATGAAATGCGGTAAATGTTCCGCATCCTGCCCCTCCTTTTCGGAAATGGACATCAAGCCCCATCAGTTTGTATCTTATGTGCTGCATGATGAGGTGGAGGCGCTGGCAGCATCAAAGTCCTTATGGAAATGCCTGGGCTGCTTTGCCTGCGTGGAGCGCTGTCCGAGAGACGTAAAACCGGGCAGGATCATTGACGCCGCCAGACAGCTGGTGCTCCGGCAGAGAGGGAACAGTTATCTGTCGGCGGATGAAATCAGCAGGATGGAAGCGGATCTGCCGCCCCAGCTGCTGGTCAGTGCCTTCCGGAGATGGTAAAGCGCGGAAAGACTTAAAAAAGCTACCCAGGAGATAAGACATGCAGAGAATCGGTGTATTTGTATGCCATTGCGGAAGCAATATTGCCGCAACGGTGGATGTGAAACAACTGGCCGCATATGTCAAGTCCGAACCGGGCGTGGTGTATGCGAATGATTACCCCTATATGTGTTCCGAGGCCGGACAGGCCATGATCGCGGAGGCCATCCAGAAAGAACGGCTGTCCGGGGTGGTGGTGTGCTCCTGTTCGCCGCGGATGCACGAAGCCACCTTCCGCAAATGCGCTGCGGGCGCGGGGCTCAATCCCTACATGGTGGAAATTGCAAATATCCGGGAGCAGTGTTCCTGGATACATAAAGATATGGAAACGGCGACGCAGAAGGCGCTGGTGCTGGCCAGAGCCTCCATTGCCAAGGTGAATCTGGGCACGCCGCTGCAGGAAGGGGAAAGTCCCGTGACCAAACGGGCGCTGGTCATCGGCGGCGGCATCGCGGGGATTCAGACGGCGCTGGACATTGCGGAGGCCGGGTATGAAGTGGATATTGTGGAGCGGACGCCCAGCATCGGCGGCAGAATGGCCCAGCTGGACAAGACCTTTCCGACGCTGGATTGTTCGGCCTGTATCTTAACGCCCAAGATGGTTGATGCCGCGGCCCATGAAAAGATCACACTGTATACTTACAGCGAAGTGGAGAAGGTCAGCGGATTTGTAGGCGATTTTACGGTGGATATCCGGAAAAAAGCCAGAAGCGTAGACGCGGACAAATGTACCGGCTGCGGCGCCTGTCAGGAAAAATGCCCGTCGAAAAAAGCGCCGGATGCATTTAACCGGAGCCTAAAGAAACGCAGCGCCATTTACACACCCTTCGCCCAGGCCATTCCCAACATGCCGGTGATCGACCGGAAGACCTGTATCCATTTTCAGACGGGAAAATGCGGTCTCTGCGCCAAAGTCTGTCAGGCGCAGGCCATTGACTATACACAGGAAGACGAGATTATTACCCGGAAATACGGCGCCATCGTGGCAGCCACCGGCTTTGATATGATCAAGCTGGATCGCTATGGTGAATATGCTTACAGCCAGAGCCCGGACGTGATCACGTCGCTGGAACTGGAACGGCTGATGAATGCGGCGGGCCCCACCGGCGGCCACCTGGAGCGCCTGTCCGATCACAGGCAGCCGAAGGAAATCGTATTTATCCAGTGCGTGGGCAGCCGCTGCGCGGATGACCGCGGAAAGAGCTATTGTTCCAAAATCTGCTGTATGTATACGGCAAAACACGCCATGCTGATCCGGGAAAAATATCCGGATACAAAGGTGACGGTGTTTTATATTGACGTGCGGACGCCGGGGAAGAATTTCGACGAGTTTTACCGGCGGGCCGTGGAGGAATATCATGTGGATTACATCAAAGGGCAGGTCGGCAAGGTAGCGCCGCAGCCGGACGGACGGCTGCTGGTGCAGGGTGTGGATCTGCTGGATGCGAGGCAGCTGCAGATCGAAGCGGATATGGTGGTGCTGGCGGCGGCCATCGAGCCCAGCGAGGGAGCAAGGTCCCTGGCGGGTATGCTGACGGCGGGGATCGATACCAACGATTTTCTGACGGAAGCCCATCCGAAGCTGCGTCCGGTGGAATCCGCTACGGCGGGCATTTTCCTTTCGGGGGTCTGTCAGGGACCGAAGGATATTCCCGAGACCGTCTCCCAGGCCGGCGCGGCGGCCGTAAAAGTCATCGGCCTGCTGGCGAAGGACCGGCTGCGGACCAATCCCTGTACGGCCATGCCGGATGTGCTGGCCTGCAACGGCTGTTCGGCCTGCGCCAACGTATGTCCTTATGGCGCGATTACATATGAAGAAAAAGAAGTGGCGGCGCCGGGCGTCCGCGAAATGCGGCGTGTGGCCGTGGTCAATTCCGCGCTTTGTCAGGGCTGCGGCGCCTGCACGGTGGCCTGTCCGTCCGGCGCAATGGATCTGCAGGGCTTTTCCAACAGGCAGATCATAGCGGAGGTAGACGCGATATGCAGATAGAACATAAAGAAGAATTTCGACCGAAAATCGTGGCGTTCTGCTGCAACTGGTGCAGCTACGCCGGTGCGGATCTGGCAGGCAGCAGCCGGCTTTCCTATCCTGCGGATGTGAAAATTATCCGGGTGCCCTGCTCCTGCCGCGTCAATCCCATGTTCCTGCTGCGTGCTTTTGAGCGGGGCGCGGACGGGGTGATTCTCTGCGGCTGTCACCCGGGAGACTGCCATTACAGCACCGGAAATTATTATACGAGAAGAAGGATGACGCTGCTGTTTTCCCTGCTGGAATTTATCGGCATAGAAAAGGAACGCGTCCGGGTGGAATGGGTTTCCGCCGCGGAAGGCGCGAAATTTTCCGAAACCATGCATGATTTTGTAAAAACCGTGGGGGCTCTGGGCAGAAATATCAGATTGGGGGATCTTCGATGCAGGAACTGAAAAACCGGATCGCACAGCTGCTGGAAGACGGAAGCGTGCAGCGGATCCTCGGCTGGAAAAAAGGGGAAATGGATTACGACGCGGAGCCTGCGTTTTTCGAAACACAGGCGTCGCTGGACGCCTTTGTCTATCATGGATTTTGTGCGGCGAATTTAAGCAAATATATGATTGAGGCAGCGAAGCTGCCGGGAAAGACCCTGGTCTGCCTGAAACCCTGCGACAGCTACAGTTTTAACCAGCTGCTGAAAGAGCACCGGGTAGATCGGGAAAAAACCTATATTATCGGCGTGGGCTGCAGCGGAAAGCTGGACATTGACAAAATCCGGGCAGCGGGCATCCAGGGGATTTTAGGCATTTCGGAGACGGAAAATGATACGCTGCGAATCGAAACACTGGAGGGAGAAAAAAGCTGCCGCCGTAAGGACGTACTGCTGGAACGCTGCCACGTCTGCAAGGGGAAAGACCATGTGATTTTTGACGAACAGATCGGAAGCTCTGCAGACACCACGGACGCGGACCGCTTTGCGGCGGTGAGGGAAATCGAAGCCATGGCGCCGGAGGCGCGCTTTGCGTATTTTCAGGAAGAACTGAGCAAATGTATCCGCTGCAACGCCTGCAGAAATGTCTGTCCGGTCTGCAACTGCCGGAAATGCGTGTTTGACAGCACAAAGTTTGACAGCGTACAGAAGGTCAATGCAGACCGTTTTGAAGAGCGTATGTTTCATGTGATCCGGGCCTTCCATGTGGCGGGCCGTTGTACGGACTGCGGAGAATGCAGCAGAGTCTGCCCGCAGAAAATACCGCTGCATTTATTCAACCGGAAACTGATTCAGGATATCAACACATTGTACGGCGAATATCAGGCCGGCGGTACGGCGGAAGGAAAAACGCCCCTGACAGAGTATCGTCCGGATGATGCGGAGCCGCAAACAGCAGGAGGCAGACGGTAATGTATCGAATCAACAGCCGACAGATGGAAGCGCTGTTTCGGAAAATCACGGAAGAAAGGGAACTGTATCTGCCGGTAAAGGCCGGCGGACAGGTGAATTTTGCGGCGTGGACGCCGGATGCGGAGGTATCGTTAGAAACCTTAAAAACGGTAAAGTCCCCTAAGGACGCCTTTTTTCCGCAGTTTGAAAGCCTCTATACCTGCCGGACACAGGAAGGAAAGCTGACCATCGAGGCAGAAAAAAGAAAAGACCGTCCCTTTGTGGTATTCGGCATGAAGGCCTGCGACCTGAAGGGCATACAGGTGCTGGATCAGGTATTCTTAAAAGAACCGGCGGACAGCTGTTACGCTGCGCGCCGGGAAAAGGGCACCATTGTAGCCCTGGCCTGCGCCGCGCCGGAGACCAGCTGTTTCTGTCCGGTCTTTGGCATTGATCCCGCGGCGCCTGCGGCAGACGTATGCCTTTGGAAGATCGGCGAAGCGTATTACTGGAAATCTTACACGGAAAAGGGGGCGGCGCTGACCCAGTCGGTGGAGCCGCTGCTGGAAGCCGTGGAAGATGGAACTGTCGTGGAAAAAGAGCAGGCGCGGATCCGGGCGATGGTAAAGAAACTGCCCTATGCGTCCCTTTCGTTAGAGGGCTGGGACGGGGCGCATATGAATGAAAAATTTGAATCTCCGCTCTGGGAACAGCTGTATCGGCCCTGTCTGGCCTGCGGCACCTGTACCTTTGTCTGTCCGGCCTGTCAGTGTTATGATATTCGGGATTACAAAACGGCGGCGGGCGTACAGCGGTATCGCTGCTGGGATTCCTGTATGTATTCCGATTTTACGCTGATGGCCGCCGGCAACAACCGGACGACCCAGATGCAGCGCTTTCGTCAGCGCTTTATGCATAAACTGGTCTATTTCCCCGCCAATAATGACGGGATGTATTCCTGTACCGGCTGTGGCCGCTGCGTGGAAAAATGCCCGGTTTCCCTCAATATCGTCAAAGTGATCAAAGCCTTTGCAAAGGAAGGTGCAGCCAATGAATAGAACCACAGACGCGCTGATCCCACAGGTAGGCGTGATTACGGATATCCGGCAGGAAACGCCGGACGTGAAGACCTTCCGGGTCAATGCGCCGGAAGGCGGCAAGCTGTTTGACCATATGCCCGGACAGTGCGCCATGCTGTGCGCGCCGGGGGTGGGAGAGGCCATGTTTTCCATCACTTCCTCCCCCACCAATCAGGCATATCAGGAGTTCAGCATCAAATGCTGCGGCGAGCTCACGGAATATCTGCACAGTCTGGAACCCGGCAGCCAGATCGCGGTGCGGGGGCCTTACGGCAATTATTTTCCTGTGGACAGTGGACTGAAAGGAAAAAACCTGCTGTTTATCGCCGGGGGCATCGGACTGGCGCCGCTGCGCTCCGTGATCAATTATGTGCTGGATCACAGGGCGGATTACGGCACGGTGGATATCTTATACGGCGCCCGGTCGGCGGACGATCTGGTGCAGATGAAAGAAATCCGGGAAGTGTGGATGCAGGCCCCCGGCGTGCAGGTGCATCTGACCATTGACCGCCCCCAGGAAGGATGGGCGGGCCATGTGGGATTTGTGCCCGCATATCTGAAAGAGCTGGATTTTGCGCCGGACAAGACGGCGCTGGTCTGCGGACCGCCGGTGATGATTAAATTTGTGCTGGCGGCACTGGAGGAAATGGGATATACCAAGGATCAGGTGTACACGACCCTGGAACTTCGGATGAAATGCGGCATCGGCAAATGCGGCCGCTGCAATATCGGCACAAAATACGTCTGCAAAGACGGCCCGGTCTTCCGTTTTGATGAGATCGACGAACTGCCGGATGAAATATGGTAATGTAATGATTACAGCGTAACAATCCGTAATCACTTTCGACGTGCTGAATCAAAGGAAAAAGAGGATATAACGGTATGGAAAAAACAGTAGACGTCTATTTTTTCGGAAAGAAATACAGCGTACCCGCTTCCCTTACGGTCATGGCCGCCATGGAGTATGCCGGGTACACCCTGAAGCGCGGCTGCGGCTGCCGCCACGGTTTTTGCGGCGCCTGCGCCACCATTTACCGTATCAAAGGGAAAAATGAACTGAAAACCTGTCTGGCCTGCCAGACCCAGGTGGAAGACGGCATGTATGTGGCCAGCATTCCCTTCTTTCCTACGGATAAACGAAGATATGATATTGAGACCCTGCAGGCGGACCAGCAGGTGATGGCGCAGCTGTACCCGGAAATATACAGCTGTATCGGCTGCAACGCCTGTACCAGGGCCTGCCCCCAGAACCTGAACGTGATGCAGTACATTGCCTGTGCCCAGCGGGGGGATTTTGAGGGCTGCGCAGCCCTTTCCTTTGACTGCGTGGGCTGCGGCTGCTGCAGCGTGCGGTGTCCCGCCGGGATTTCCCATCCCCATGTGGGCCTGCTGGCAAGGCGGCTCACCGGAAAATACATTGTGCCCAAATCGAAGCATCTGGAAAAGAGGGTGCAGGAAATCCGGGAAGGGCAGTACGACGCGCTGATCGAACAGATCATGCAGAAACCAATAGAGGAAATGCAGGAGCTCTACAACAGCAGAGAGATCGAAAAATAAGGAGGCGGGCCATGCTTACACCGGAAATGACAGAGTCCATCAAAAAAGTGGAAGAAACAAGGGCGCAGCGTATGCAGTGCGAGCCTGCGCGTATGAGCGCGGCGGAAAAAGACGCCCTTTTGAAACAATATCATCCAGATTACCGGGATAAAGGATTTACGGAAATCGCAGTGGGCCCCAACCGGGGGCAGAAGGTTCCTGCGGAGCTGGGGGCGCTGCTGCATGCACGCAGCCGGTTGAACGGGCATGCGCCGGATCCGGAACAGATCGATATCGATGTAGACGTGCTGATTATTGGCGGCGGCGGCGCGGGCGCGGCAGCCGCCATTGAAGCCCACCGGGCGGGAGCGAAGGTCATGATCGTGACCAAGCTGCGCATCGGAGACGCCAATACGATGATGGCGGAAGGCGGCATTCAGGCGGCGGATCAGGAAAATGATTCTCCCATGCAGCATTATCTGGACGCCTTTGGCGGCGGCCATTTTGCCGCGAAGCCGGAACTGCTGCGCAAACTGGTCATGGAAGCGCCGGAAGCCATCCTCTGGCTGAATGAACTTGGCGTGATGTTTGATAAGGATGAAAACGGACGGATGATCACCACCCACGGAGGCGGCACCTCCAGAAAGCGGATGCACGCCTGTAAGGACTATTCCGGGGCGGAGATCATGCGGACTTTGCGGGACGAAGTGACCAACTTAGGGATTCCGGTAATGGAATTTACTTCCGCCGTGGAACTGTGCAAAGACGGACGTGACCGTGTCACCGGTGCGGTTCTTTTAAATATGGAAACGGACGACTATCTGGTGGCCCGGGCAAAAACTGTGATCCTGGCTACCGGCGGCGCGGGAAGGCTGCATTATCAGCAGTTTCCCACGTCCAATCACTACGGCGCCACGGCGGACGGTTTGATTTTGGGTTACCGGGCGGGGGCAAGGCTGCTGTATCAGGATACCATCCAGTACCATCCCACGGGCGCAGCCTGGCCGTCTCAGCTGCATGGCGCGCTGGTAACGGAAAAAGTCCGGTCCCTGGGGGCCATGCTGGTGAACCGGGACGGGGAGGCATTTATGCATCCGCTGGAAACCAGAGATGTGTCGGCGGCGGCCATTATCCGTGAATGCGGCGCCCGGAACAAGGGTGTAGATACCGGTTTCGGCAGCGGGGTCTGGCTGGACACGCCCATGATCGAGCAGATCGGCGGGCCGGGCACCATCGAAAAGCGGATTCCTGCCATGCTGCGGATGTATTTAAACTATGATATCGATATGCGTACACAGCCGATTCTGGTTTATCCCACGCTGCATTATCAGAACGGCGGCCTGGATATTGCCGAAGACAGCTCTGTGAATGGCGTGCAGAATCTTTTTGCCGCAGGTGAAGTGGTGGGCGGTATCCATGGCAGAAACCGCCTCATGGGCAACTCGCTGCTGGATATCATCGTATTCGGCAGAAACGCAGGGAAAGCGGCGGCGGCCGCGGCCAGGGAGACGGCGCCGGGAAAACTGTCCCTGGATCATGTGACGGCATATGAAAAAGCACTGGAAGCAGCGGGCGTACATTCGGAGGCGGTTTCACCGCTTCTGCTGCCGGCATACGCGCGGCATGCGCGGGGAGGAGCACAATGATTGCATGGTTTCAGCAAAATATCCTGTCCAATACGCTGATGATGGTTTTTCTGATCGCGGTCATCGGCTATCTGGTAGGCAGCATCCGGATCTGCGGCCTGGAGCTGGGCACGGCGGGCATCCTGCTGGTGGGCCTGGTCTTCGGACATTTCGGCGTGGAAATCCCGTCGCTGGT
>CANRGZ010000043.1 GCA_947630295.1 uncultured Lachnospiraceae bacterium
TGTAAGGTGTCGTGCATGACCAGCGCCACGGCGCGGTCCAGATTTTCAAAGGCCGTTTTGCGGATGAGCGCCAGACGGTTTGCTTTTTTTCGCTGGGGCTCGATATAATCTGCCAGAAAGATGATTTTATCCAGCTTGCTCATGTCCGGCTTCCCGGTGGTATGGTTTAAAATGGCGGAAATGATTTCGTCATCATCGATGTTATATTTCCTTGCGGCAATGAAGGCCCCCAGTTTTGCATGGAGCAAAAAGGGATTCCGCTTTTCCACATCCGTCATACGGATGTTGTATTTTTCACACAGCTTTATCTTCTTGTCGGCAGGAATACACTTCGCGCAGTCATGCAAAAGTCCGGCCAGCATCGCCTGTTCTATATCTGCCTCATGCTTCATGGCCAGCGCGGCTGCCGTATACATGACCCCCATGGTATGGGTGTATCTGTGGGCGTCCAGCTTATGCTTTAAATCCTTTTCGATCTGCTGTATCAATAAACTTTCCATCTCGTTTTTTCCTCAAAAGACACGCGGCAGCCCGCAAATGTTTTGCGCCTTGAAAAGCGGTACAGCTTCCGTTTCACAGGTACAGGCGGTTTTTCAGAATATATTCATAAACCCCCGGCGGAAGTATCTGCCGAACCTGCGGATCGCCGTCTGCCAGCTTTGTCCGGATATCCGTTGAGGAAATATCACAGAACGGCATGTCCAGAAAATCGATCTCCGCCTGATATAAATCCCTGCAGCGTTCTGCACATAGCTGCATATCGCTGTCTGCACTGTCCCTGCGGGGCGCCACAATCAGCCGGGCCAGGCGGGAAATGATCTCCGGATGCCGCCACTGGGAAAAATCCCGCAGCGAATCACCGCCCATAATAAAATAGAAACGTCGGTCCGGACAGCCTGCAGTCAGTTCCTGTAACGTTACATAAGAATACGAAGTCGTCTGCCGGTCCAGTTCAAAGGTGTTGATCTCAAAACGTGGGTCCAGTCCTTCCAGCGCCAGCTGCAGCATGGCAAGCCGATGGTTTTCTCCGGCGATATGTCTGCTTTGCTTGTGGGGCGGTATCTTCGCCGGCATAAACCACAATGTATTCAGCGAAAACTGTCGGACGGCCGTTTTTGCAATTTCCATATGTCCCATATGTACGGGATCAAAGGTCCCGCCATATAAACCTGTCTTTATCATAGTATTATCATATGATTCGAGCGTCAAAAGTGATTACGGATTGTTACGCTGCTTCGCAGCTCCCACAATCCTGCCCACATTCGGAATCCATGGGGCCCCTGCCCCACTTCTTCCTCATGTGGGGCGAGTCATAAAGCTTCTCACTCAACGGTATGCAAGCATACCGTGAGTTCGAGCTTTTGACTCTGTAATCATCATATCATTTTATGACGCTTTTGTACATAAAAACTATTCCTGTCCTTTTTGCAAATTTCACTCATATAGATGGATTTTTGCAGTTTTCCGCGATTTCCTTTCACAAAATAGCTGATCTGCAGACATTTTGCGGCCCTGGTCATACCGACATAAAAGATTCTCCTCTCCTCTTCTGCGTCAAAGGATCCCTTCTGCCCGTGCCGGTACGGATAGATCCCGTCGTTTGCCTCCGGAATCCAGACATGGTCAAATTCCAGCCCTTTTGCTTCGTGCATTGTCAGAAACGAAAGCCTGTCTCCGGCATTTTTCAGCCGAAATGCATAATATTGCTTCAGCTGATTTGTCCTGCATAAAACCGCGCAGCTTTCACGTGCATGGGATTGAAAATAAGAAGCCATGGCGGCATTTTGCATTTCCCGGTCTTTGTATTCCAGCAGCTGCACTTCGCCGGGAAATGGATTGGCCGGATCCATCTGCTTGGCAAACCGCTTTTTGTTGTTAATGATCAGCGCTTTGGAAGCTTCCACAATCCGTGTCCCGCTCCGATAATTTTTAGAAAGGGCAATTTGCCGGCAGCCGGGAAAATATTTGGCAAAATCCAGCATGATCTGAGGCCTGCTGCCGCGAAATCCGTAAATCGACTGATCTTCGTCTCCCACCACAAAGAGATTGCGATGCTCCGCGGCCAGCATGCGGACAATGGAAAACTGCACTGCGTTGATATCCTGGAATTCATCGATCAGAATGTAGTCAAACCGCGCCCTGCAGTACCGAAGAAACGCCGGATCACAGGTGAGACTTTGCTGCATCAGCAGCAAAATATCATCAAAATCGATCCATCCCTGTTTTTGCAGACAGCGTTCGTATTCCAGATAAATGCGCTGAAAGTCCTCCTGATTTGCCACAGAAATATCCGCCTGGGAAGCATCTGTATTTTTCCGGAGGGTAATATCCAGAAGAACCGCGTCGATCAGATCCTTAATGATAAAGGGATACCCGTTTTGCTGCAGAATGTCTTTGAGCATCTGCCGCCGGCAGGCTTCATCACAAAGCCGAAAAGAAAACCGGCTGCCATAATAATTTTTCATCAAATGCAAAAACACGCTGTGGAAGGTACCGAAAACCACGTCCGTTTTCCGCGGCGCTGTTTTTTTATGAAACCGGCTTTCCATTTCCGCGGCGGCTGCTCTGGAAAAGGTAATCACCAGTATTTTTCCGGAGGAGATCCGCGCTTCTAAGATCATCCGCCGGATGCGCTCCGTCATAGTGGCCGTTTTTCCGGAACCCGGCCCTGCAACCAACAAAAGAGGGCCCTCTACATGACAGATAGCCCTCTCCTGTTCCTGATTGTAATGCAATTAAACCGCTTCGCCTAACAGCGCAATGCCTTTGCGGATGCGTGCCAGCGTTTCCTCTTTGCCGAGTACTTCCATAAGCTCTGTCGCTCCCCCGGGCGTCATCTGCTTACCACTTACCGCTGTTCGAACCGGCCACATAACCTGGCCGTTTTTCAGTTCCTTTTCCTTTACGAACGAAAGCAGCAGTTCGTAAAGCGCATCATTTGAAAAATCCTCCTGGGCTTCCAGCCGCGGCAATATGCCTTCCAAAACCACTTTGGCCAGCGGAAGCGTGGTTTTCATTTTCTTGTGCACATACATATTAACGTCATAGTCCGGCAGCGCATTGAAAAAGTCCACGTGCTCCTGTATATCCGGCAGAATTTCAATTCGCGTGCGCACCATTTTTGCGATTTTACGCGTATCCAACCCTTCTTTTACATATTGCTTTAAATAGGGCCGGGCCAGATCGTAAAAACGTTCCTCATCCATGGCTTTGAAATATTCGCCGTTCATCCATTTGAGCTTCGTCATGTCAAATACAGCGGGCGATTTGGAAATTTTCCTGTAATCAAAAGCCTCGATCAGCTCCTGCAGGCTGAAGATCTCATTATTGCCTTCCGGAGACCAGCCCAGAAGCGCCACAAAATTCACAACCGCTTCCGGCAGGAACCCCTGCTCGATGAGATCCTCAAAAGAAGAATGGCCGCTGCGTTTGGACAGCTTTTTGTGATTTTCATCCGTGATCAGCGGCACGTGCACGTAGGTAGGCACCTCCCAGCCGAAAGCCTCATAGAGCAGATTGTATTTCGGAGAGGAGCTTAAATATTCATTCCCCCGTACCACGTGAGTGATGCCCATGGTATGGTCGTCCACCACATTTGCAAAATTATAGGTAGGAAAACCGTCGGATTTGATCAGGATCATATCGTCTAATTCCGCATTATCCACGGTAATATCGCCGTAAATTTCATCGTGGAAGGTGGTTGTTCCTTCGGTGGGCACGTTCTGCCGGATCACATAGGGAACCCCCGCTTTCAGCTTCTCTTCCACTTCTTCCGGGGTCAGAGACAGACAGTGCTTGTCGTAAACCGTGATCTCCTTGCCGTCGATGGTCTGCTTCAGGGAATCCAGCCGTTCCTTGTCGCAGAAACAATAATATGCCTTTCCTTTGTCGATCAGTTCCTGGGCATACTTCCTGTAAATGCCCAGCGCCTGCCGTTCACTTTGCACATAAGGACCGCAGCCGCCGTCCTTGTCGGGACCTTCGTCGTGGGCAAGCCCCGCCTGCGCCATGGTATGGTAAATAATGTCCAGGGCGCCTTCCATGTACCTCTCCTGATCGGTATCCTCGATCCGAAGCATGAAGGTACCTCCCTCATGCTTCGCAATCAGATAAGCGTATAAAGCAGTTCGTAAATTCCCCACATGCATTTTCCCTGTAGGACTGGGGGCAAATCTGGTTCTGGGTTTCTGATTCATCGTTTCACTCCCTTGGTATCTCTTTTGCTGATTTTTAACCGGTTGATATGAATGTCCGTATCTTTATAATGCACAACGATATCCTTGTCACAGAGCAGATATGCGTTGGACAGCGCATCTTTTGCATCCAGCTTCATGGCGCGGACGCCTTTTGCCGTCTTTTTCTTTTCCGGGATCTCACTGACCGGCATCCGCAGAAAATAGCCGTTTTGCGACTGCAGCACCAGGTGTTCCCTGCCGGTGAGAAGGCTTACGAAAATCAGTTCGTCTTCCTCATTTAATCCGGTAGCCGCAATGGTTTTCTTTGCGGCGTCAAAAGAAGCGCCTTCCACATATTTGGCCATGGCCTGTTTCGTCACAAACAGCACGTTGTTCTGCTTTAATTCGCTTAAAGGGCAGACAAAAACGATCTGCTCCGTTTTGGAATCATAATTGCTGAGATTGTCCACCGGCACGCCCTTGTCCCGGAATTTTCCATAGGGCAGATCCAGCGCCTTGCACTGATGCATCTTTCCGGTATTCGTGAACATACAGACGCGGTCGGTATTCATCATGGAGAAAATATATTTGTTTTCCGCATTGGCATTGGCCATGTTTTTTTCGTAAACGGAAGGATCCACGGTTTTGGCATAGCCGAAACGATCCATCAAAAAGACCACCGGGATTTCCTCCACCGGTTTTTCCTTCAGCACCGCATCCTCCAGGTTGGTGATAAATGTCTTTCGCGGCACCGCAAATTCCTGCTTCCATGCCAGCAGTTCTTCGGTGAGTACCCGGATCATTACGTCGCGGTTATTTAAAATATCCAGATACTGTGCAATCTTTTTCAGTGTTTCACTGTACTGCGCCCGCAGGGCGTCGATTTCCAGACCGATCAGCTTGTACAGGCGCATTTCCAGAATGGCGTTGGCCTGCCGTTCCGTAAAACGAAAGGCGGCGGCGGTACGTTTGGCAGCCAGGGTTTTGAATTTGATGTCTTTAACCACGCCGGATACCAGACATTGTCTGACCTGGTCCCGGCTCCGGCTGCCGCGGATAGCCTCAATAATGACATCGATGACGTAACAGGCATGGATCAGGCCTTCCTGAATTTCTTTTTCTGCCATTTCCCGGTCCAGCAGATGCCGGTATTTGCGCTCTGCCAGTTCCATCTGAAAGGCGGAAAATTCCTGCAGGATTTCCAGCAGGCTTAAAGTTTTGGGACAGCCGTTGACCACCGCCAGCATATTGACGCCGAAGGTGGATTCCAGCCGGGTCTTTTTGTACAGCAGATTTTCAATGTATTCTACATCGGCGTTCTTCTTCAGTTCAATGACAATCCGTATGCCGTCGCTGGAGGACTGATTGATAATGTCCACAATGTCCGTGGTTTTCTTGCTTTCCACCAGCCCATAGACTTCATTCATAAAACGGCCGATATTGGCGCCAATCATCGGATAGGGAATTTCCGTAATCACGATCTGGGATTTACCCTGTTTGCCTTTTTCCACATGCAGTTTCCCGCGGATTTTGATCTTTCCGGTGCCCGTGGTATAGATTTCTTCCAGTTCATCCTGATTTGTTACAATGGCGCCGGTAGGAAAATCGGGGCCCTTCACATACTGCATGATATCCCGGATGGACATACAGGGATTTTTCATAAAAGCCACGGCCGCATCGATGACTTCTCCCAGATTGTGGGGCGGAATGTTCGTGGCCATGCCAACGGCAATGCCTTCCGAACCATTGACCAGCAGATTCGGAATCCGTACCGGCAAAACGGAAGGTTCTTTTTCCGTTTCATCGAAATTGGGAATAAAATCAATGACATTTTTATCCAGGTCATTTAAAAAGGCCAGCTGAGTGATCTTTTCCAGTCTTGCTTCCGTATAACGCATCGCGGCTGCGCCGTCTCCTTCAATGGAACCGAAATTTCCGTGCCCGTCCACCAGCGGAAGGGATTTCTTAAAGCCCTGGGCCATGACCACCAGCGCATCGTAAATGGAACTGTCGCCGTGGGGATGGTATTTACCCATAGTATCGCCAACGATACGTGCAGACTTCCGGTAGGGCCGGTCATACCGGATCCCCAGCTCGTACATGTCGTAGAGGGTTCTGCGCTGCACCGGCTTCAGCCCGTCCCGCACATCGGGAATCGCCCGGGAAATGATAACGCTCATGGCATAATTGATAAAGGATGTACGCATCACATCCGAATATTCCGTTTTTACAATCTTCTGCATCAGCCTTCCTCCTTGTTCATAAGGCAGCGGTACGCGCGCCCCTTCTTAAATATCCAGTACCGCTTCGATGGCATTGTCCTGAATGAACTGTCTGCGGGGCTGTACGTCGGTGCCCATCAGAAGCTCCGTAACATCGGAAGCCATCCGGGCGTCTTCGATTTCCACCTGCTTCAAAAAGCGGTTTTCGGGATCCAGCGTGGTTTCCCAGAGCTGGGAGGCATCCATTTCTCCAAGGCCTTTATAACGCTGCAGCGTAAATTTCTGTCCCGGATGGGCTTTACGATATTTCTCCAGCGCAAAATCATCATAAAGGTACTCTTCTTTTCCCTTCTGGGGAATGGCTTTGTACAGAGGCGGCATCGCCAGATATACATGGCCGTAATAAATCAGATCCGGCATAAAGCGGTAAAACAGGGTCAGCAGCAACGTCGCGATATGGGCGCCGTCCACATCGGCATCCGTCATGATAATGATCTTGTCATAACGCAGCTTGCTGATATCGAAATCATTGCCGTAGCCTTCCGAAAAACCGCAGCCGAAGGCATTGATCATGGTTTTGATTTCCGCGTTGGCAAGGATTTTGTCTATGCCTGCCTTTTCTACGTTGAGGGTCTTGCCCCGAATGGGCAGAATCGCCTGAAATTTGCGGTTTCTGGCGTTTTTTGCGCTGCCCCCGGCAGAATCACCCTCGACGATAAAAATCTCGCATTCCTCGGGTTTCCGGCTTTCACAGTTGGCCAGCTTCCCGTTGGAATCAAAGGAAAATTTGGTTTTGCTTAACAGATTGGTTTTGGCCTTTTCCTCCGCTTTGCGGATTTTGGCCGCCTTCTCGGCACAACCGATGACCTTTTTTAAGGTTTCAAGATTTTTGTCAAAGAACAGTACAATCTCATCGCCGGTTATTTTGCTCACCGCTTTGGCCGCGTCCGGGTTGTCCAGCTTCGTCTTGGTCTGTCCCTCAAATCTGGGATCCGGATGCTTGATGGAAATGATGGCCGTCATGCCGTTGCGCACATCCGCGCCGTTGAAGTTGGCGTCCTTGTCCTTTAAAATGCCCAGCTCTCTGGCATAGGAATTAATAACGCTGGTAAAGACGGTCTTAAATCCCGTTATGTGGGTACCGCCCTCCGCGTTGTAAATATTATTGCAGAAACCCAGTACGGTTTCATGAAATTCCTCTGTATACTGAAACGCCGCTTCCACCGTGATATTATCCACGGCGCCTTTGAAATATACCGTATCATGTACCGGCGTATTGCTTTTGTTCAGTTCTTTGATAAAGCCGGTAATGCCGTCCGGCTCGCTGAAAGTTACCTGGTCCGTCGGCACAACCCGCCGGTCTTCAAAGTAAATTGTAAGCGTCGGGTTCAGATATGCCGTTTCGTGCAGTCTGGACTTGATTTCTTCCGCCCGGAATTTCGTTGTGGAAAAGATTTCGGCATCCGGCAGAAACGTCACTTCCGTCCCCTGTTCTTTTGTCTTTCCAAGAACGGGCAGCATGCCGCCTGCCAGATCGATATCCGGCACGCCTTTTTGGAAACGGTCAAAGTGAATCAGGCCGCCCAGACGGATGCGCACCTCCATCCATTCGGAAAGGGCATTGACCACGGAAGAACCGACGCCATGAAGTCCGCCGCTGGTTTTATAGACAGAATCGTCGAATTTTCCGCCGGCGTGGAGTGTGGTAAATACCAGCCGTTCCGCCGGCATTCCTTTTTCATGCAGGTCCACAGGAATACCGCGCCCGTTGTCCGTTACGGTGACCGAGCCGTCTGCATTCAGGGTCACATGAATTTCACTGCAGTATCCTGCCAGATGTTCATCCACCGCATTGTCCACGATCTCATAGATCAGATGGTTTAAGCCCTTGGAAGAAGTGGACCCGATATACATACCCGGACGCATCCGGACCGCTTCCAGTCCTTCCAGAACGGTTATACTTTGTGCATCATAGTTTGTTTTGCCAGCCATTTGTCTCGTGTCATCCAATCATCCGCCGATAATTGGATTTATCCTTTCTCCCACCTTCAGTGTTTGATTTCTGCGGAAAATTTCCGGATAATTTCTTTGAAAAACAGGTAGCAGCGTTCAGCGCTTGCAACGGACATCCGCTCTCCCGTTGTATGCAGGTCGTAAACGTCCGGCCCCATGGAAACACAGTCCAGTCCCGGCATCTTTCCGCTGAAAATGCCGCATTCCAGACCTGCATGGATCGCGCGCACTGCAAGTTCTTTTCCGTACATACTACGGTAGACCTCCCGAAACAGGGACTGCAGCTTGGAATCCTTGTTGAATTTCCAGCCCGGATAGGCGCTGAGGCGTTTCGGCTTTCCTTTTTGGTTGGCCGCCAGTATCGCAAGATGTTCGTATAATGCTTCCTTGTCTGCGTCAACGGAACTACGCAGGGAATACAGCAGCCGGATCTGCGCGCCTTCGGTGCGAATGGTCCCAAGATTCAGAGAGGTTTCCACAAGCCCTTCCATATCTTCGCTCATTTTAATGACGCCGTTTGGCGCCTGGGACAGAAACTGCAGCAGCCGTTCCACAGAATCATCGCTGAAACAGGCCGCCGTATCTGTGCTGCATGGCTGCAATGTTACCGTGATATGATCATCGATGCCTGCATAACGAATCCGAAGCAGATTCTGCAGGGTTGCGATACATTTTTCAGCTTTTTCATGTTCTTCATCCGGTATCCTTACAAACGCTTCCGCCGATGCGGGAATGGCGTTATCCGCAACACCGCCCTGTATGGAAACAAGCTGTATCTGCACTTCCTGATATAAATTGCGCAGCAGATCCTTTAAAATGAGGTTGGCGTTGGCCAGGCCTTCATGAATCTGCTCCCCGGAATGGCCGCCGTTTAATCCGCTGACCGTCAGCCGGTATGCCGGCACATCCGATGGAGATACATCCATGTCAAAATCCACAGATGCGGTCATGCCGCCGGCACAGCCTGCCGTAATGCTGCCCTCTTCCGAAGAATCGATATTAATCATGGAAGTTCCGGTCAACAGGGAAGTGTCCAGACTTTCCGCACCTAGCAGTCCTACTTCTTCATTGACGGTAAATACGGCCTCCAGACGGCCGGATTTGACATCCGGATCGGTCATGACGGCCAGCGCATAGGCTATGGCAATGCCGTCGTCGGCGCCGAGGGTGGTGTCTTTCGCTTTTAAAAAGCCGTCTTCCACATAGAGTGCAAGGGGATCCTTTGTAAAATCATGGGTGCTGCCCGCTTCTTTTGCGCAGACCATGTCCATATGTCCCTGCAGGATCAGCCCCGGCACATCTTCAAACCCCGGATCCGCCTGCTTGATGACAATGACATTTTTATCCGCATCCTGTATGGCCTGCAGTCCGTGGCTTTCGGCAAAAGCCACCAGCCAGTCGCTGACGGCGTCGATCTGAAAAGACCCCCGGGGAATCCGGCTAAGTTCTTCAAATATGGAAAATACCGCAGGTGCGGCGGACGATTCGATCAGCATTCTAAAGCCTCCTGTTCTGAACATCTGTCGTCAAACATAAATTGTGGTATGAAACAGAAAATCATCTTCATTGGATGTCTGGTCTTTATGACCCTGATGATCCTTTTTCCAAACGTTTGTATCACGGGCGCCAGAAACGGCCTGCGGCTCTGGTATGAAAGCGTCCTGCCGACGCTGCTTCCCTATATGATACTCACAAATGTGCTTTTTAGTACGGGGATTCTTTCGTTTCACGGAAAAAACAGCCGGCGCTTTTTCAGTATCCCCAGTCTGTTTGCCATATTCATCGGTTTTTTCTGTGGATATCCCATGGGTGCGTATTATGTTACAAAAAATTATCAGGCGGGTTATATCGGCAAGGCCGCCTGTATGTGGCTGCTGTCTTTCGTCAATTTAAGCTCACCGGCGTTTATCATTCAGTTTATCGTCATTAAAAATCTGAACGGTCAGTATCTGATTCCGATGCTGGCCAGCGTCTACGGCAGCGCGCTGATTACAGCCATCCTGCTGCTGCCCTATTATTATAAAAAACATATCGTGGAAAACGAAGTGGCCAATATCCCGCGGCAGGAAGAACGCAAAGACGTTTCCGCCTGCATCAGCGACGCCTGCCTGCAGGCGATCCGGCTGTGCGGGTACATTGTCATTTTTTCCATAATAGTAAATATGGTAACAGCACGCATCAGCACTGTTACCATCAAACATATTTTTCTCATTGGGTTGTTGGAGATAACAAATGGCATAAACACTGTCTGCGGCGCTGACATATCCGAAGAAATCGTACCGCTTCTGATTGCCGCATTTACATCATTTGGTTCGATCAGCTGCATTTTTCAGACCATCAGCGTGTGCAGAGACAGCAAAATTCCGATGCGCATGTATGTTGCATCCAAACTGTTTCAGGCTGTCATAAGCACAGTCATCATGCTGCTGTTTACCGGATCATTCAAATGAATCCAGATCCGGATCAATATCGTACTGGGTTTCTTCCGGAATCTGCACTTCCTCAATGGGCTGCTGGCTGCCCATGATATCCGGAATGTTCAGACCGGCCATATTGCCGCTGCTCTCGCCTTCTTCTTCGTCCGAAGGCGCGGCGGCAAGTTCGCCCCGGTTGTTGCTGATAACGTCAAAGCATTCCTGCAGGGTTTTCAGCAGCGCGCCGTACTTGGCGCCGGCACTGTCAATCGTGTTGCCGATGACCGTCTGCAGCGTTTCCAGCATCTCATCCGTATAACGAATGGAGCCGGTGCGAATCTCATTGGCTTCATTAATGGCATGATCGAGAATCTCATTGGCCTGATTGTTGGCCTGGGCGACGATATCATTTGCCTGGTCGATGGCGCGTTTGATGATCTCGTGTTCGCTGAGCATCTGGTCAATGGTTTCCTTGGCCTGGGTGAGCATGGCGTCTGCCTTGGATTGCGCATCTACCAAAATCGCGTCCTTATTGGCAATAATTTTCTGATAACGCTTTACTTCCTCCGGCGTCTTCATTCTCAGCTCGCGAAGCAAATCCTCCAGTTCTTCCCGGTTGACAATGATCTTGGAGGTGGATAAGGGTTGGTATTTACAGCCTCCGATATACTCTTCAATTTCGTCAATGATCTGTTCAATTCTGCTGCTGGACATGTTAGGCATCCTCCTGTATTTGTTTTACTTTGCGCTGCATGGCGTCAATTACATGCGCAGGCACCAGCTTTGAAACATCCCCGCCATAGAGAAAGATTTCTTTAGAAACGGAAGAACTCACATAAGAAAAATCAAGTCCCGTGGAAAGAAATACCGTCTCTATATCCGGATTCAAAGTCTGATTGGTATGCGCCATCTGAAATTCATAATCAAAATCCGTCATGGCGCGCAGACCACGAATGATCATCCGCGCATGGACTTTTTCTGCAAAATCAATCGTAAGTCCGTCAAATGACTGTACGGATACATTGGGCATGTCGCGCACGGCTTCCTCAATCAGAGCAACCCGCTCTTCCAGAGAAAACAGCGGATTTTTATGCTTGTTCATCAACACGCCGATAATCAGATGATCCACCAGGCCGGCGGCCCGTTTGACAATGTCCATGTGTCCGTAGGTGATGGGATCAAAACTTCCCGGATATATCGCTACTTTTGCTTGACTGGCCATAGATCAGAGTATCCTTTGCAAAAATACATGCTTGTTTGTTTTATACAGTTTTGTCCGCACAACGGCAAACCCGAGATCCTGCACATACGAAAAATCCGTCTCGGCAGCAGCCTCTGTAATCAGCAGCGTATCCTCTGTTACAAACGCTGCGGAGGAAAGCAGCTCCAACACCTGCTGCTCCAATCCTTTGCGGTAGGGCGGATCCATAAAAATCAAATCAAAGGCATCCACATCCGGAATCTGCCCCCGGGAAAGAAACCGGAGCACGTCTTCCTGCCGGACAACCGCCCTGTCTGCCAGTTTTGTAAACATAAGGTTTTCTTTAATGCAGGCTACAGCGCTTCTGTTATTTTCAATAAACCAGGCGCTGCGGGCGCCGCGGCTTAAAGCCTCAATCCCGATGGCGCCGCTTCCGGAAAACAGATCCAGAAAACGACAGTCATAAATGTCTTTCTGCAGTATATTAAACAGGGTTTCTTTTATCTTGTCCGTCGTCGGACGGGTCGCATCCGAAGGCAAAGTCTTCAGCGCGAGACTTCTGGCACTGCCTGCAATAACGCGCATAAGATCTCCTTGCGATGGCTTCAAAACATAGATATTGTATTCACAAACTTATTTCTATTATAGATATTGTGTTGGCCGCTGTCAACCCAAAAATGCCGGAGCGCTTAACAGGCGCAAGGCTTATTTCCCGTGTTTTTCGCCCAGATCCGTCACAGTGCCGTCCGGCTCCACGATACTGATGTTGTCCAGCTGCGCCCGCATGTTTTTTCTGAAATCCGCAATATATTCCGCCCGCAGAATCCGCTGTTCGTTTTTTTCCTCTTCGGTCAGGCCTTCGTTCTTGGATTTATGATAAAGTGCATTGATGCGCCGGATTCTTTCGTTATCCATACAAATCTCCTTCTGTTATATATGCTGTATCAGCGCACAGGCAGTGCGAATGCCGTCTGCCGCCGCCGACATAATGCCGCCTGCGTACCCCGCGCCTTCTCCGCAGGGATAAACGCCGCGGATATTGCTTTCATATGCGTCGTCCCGCAGGATTTTTACCGGTGAGGAGGTTCTGCTTTCCACCCCTGCCACCAGCCGGATTTCCTCCGAAAAGCCGTGGATTTTCTGATCCGAAAGCCGGATGCCTTCGCAAAGGGCACGCAAAAGGGGTTTGGGAAAGATCTGCCGCACATCCGCAGGGGAAAACCTGCCTTTCACCGCATCTTTTGCAAGGGACATAAGCGCCGCCGTATCCATTTCTGCTCCGTCGCCGAAAAAGGCTTTGCCGCTTTGCACCGGGATTCCGCCGCCGCCCAGACGGCACGCCTTCTGCTCCATGCTTTCCTGCAGCTTCAGTCCGGCAAAGACGGAATCATTTTCCAGATCCTCCGGCAGTACATTGACCACCATAGCCGCATTGGCAAAGGGGCCGCTTCTGCCGGAATAGCTCATACCGTTGACTACAGCCTGTCCCGGGGCGGAAGCCGCCGAAATCACATACCCGCCGGGACACATGCAGAAAGAATACACGTTCCTGCCTTCCGGCGTATGGGCAGTGAGTTTATAATCGGCAGCAGGCAGATTAAGCGCCGCCCGGCCATACTGCGTAACATTGATAAAGGACTGGGCATGTACTACGCGAACCCCGACGGCAAAGGGTTTCTGACACATCTGCAGCTGTCTGTCATACAGCATATGAAAGGTATCCCTGGCACTGTGTCCGATGGCCAGAATCAGCTGTTCTGCTGCAATCTCCTGTCCGCCGTTTACAACAATACCAGCCAGTCTTCCGTTGGAAAGAATCAGATCATCCAGTTTCGTATCAAACCTTACGCTGCCGCCAAGGGAAATGATCTCCTCCCGCATGGATACCACAATCTGTTCCAGACGGTCTGTTCCAAGATGGGGTTTGTTTTCGTATAAAATGGATGCCGGTGCCCCATGCCGTACAAAGGTCTGTAAAATGGCTTGATGGAAACCGGCCCGGTCCTTGTTTCCGGTACTCAGTTTTCCATCGGAAAAGGTTCCCGCGCCGCCTTCACCAAACTGTACATTGGTCTTCGGATCCACGACGCCTGTTTCCAGAAAGTCTGCAACCCTGGACTTACGGGCATGCATGTCCGCGCCCCGTTCAATCAAAAGGGGACGGGCGCCAGCCTTTGCAAGGACATAGGCTGCGAAAAGTCCTGCAGGACCGCTTCCTGCAACTACCGGCGGATGGGAAAGCTGCCGTTTTACGTTTGGAAAGGAAAAACAAGTTTCCCGATATGTTTCTATCGGGAGTCTGCCGGTCTTTGCGGTTTTCAGAAGTTTTGCTTCTTTTTCCGGAGAAAGTGCTGCTGCCACCTGATAATTGAAAAATAAATCCGGTTTTTTTCGGGCGTCTAGGGATTTCTTCACGATTCGAAGCTCCAGAATCTCCGCCGGATCGATTCGCAGCATCTCCGCAATTCTTTTTTGAAGCACAGCTTCCGGGCTGCGAGGGTTTCCCTGCCCGATTTTGATTTTAATGTCTCTGATCAGAATCATAGATTTCGTTTCCTTTTGCGGCACTTTTTCCGGCCAGATAACCGCTGGTCCACGCCCACTGCAGATTATAGCCGCCGCATTTCCCGTCGATATCAACGATTTCTCCGCAGAACCAGAGGTTTTCGCAGCGTTTGGAACGCAGGGTTTCCGGATCCAGTTCCCGGGTATCGACGCCGCCGCAGAGCACCTGGGATTCCGAAACGCCGCCGGTTCCGTCAATATCCAGCCGGCACCGGCGAATCATGCCGGGAAGGGCTTCGGGATGGGAACCAGCAAGCGCAAGCAGCGCAGCGGTGAGTTTGTCCGGCAGCAGTCCGTTCATCTGTGCGCGGATCTCCATATCCTGTTTTTGCATCAGCATCTTTTGCAGTGTTTCCTCCGAAACGTCCGGCAGAAAATCGATCAGGCAACAGGCTTGTTTATCCGGATTTTTCGTAATATATCTGCTGAGCTGGAATACGCAGATGCCAGAAATTCCTCTCGCTGTGATCTGCAGTTCCCCGGTTTCGGAAATGATCTTCTCTCCGTCCAGATACAGGTCGATTTTTACAGGAAACCGCACGCCGGCCGCCAGTTTGATGGCTTTCTGGCGCACTTTCAGCCAGGTCAGGGCCGGACCAAAAGGAATGATATGATGGCCGCAGCGCCGGATCGATGTCAGAAGCTGCTCCGTATATCCGGAAACCGAGGCAGCCGTTCCCGCCGCCACAATTAAACGCTCTGCGGTAAAGGCTTTATTTTGAGTCTGTACCGTCCATTTTCCCTTAGACCGGAAGAAATCCTGCACGGTTTCTCCGGTGCAGAGACGTACATTTTCTTTTCGCAGCTGCTGCCGGAACATTTCCGTGACGGACTCCGCCCGCATACTGTAGGGATAACAGTACCCGTTTTTCTCCCGGACCAAAATCCCGTTTTCCTGAAAAAAATCGATTGTATTTTGATTGTCAAACTGCCCGAAGGCCGCAGAAAGAAAGGCGTCCTTCGCATGATAATAACAGGATGGATCCAGTTATTATCATGCGAAGAACGCCTTTCTTTCTG
>CANRGZ010000044.1 GCA_947630295.1 uncultured Lachnospiraceae bacterium
TGGCCGCTTACGATTATTTATGCAGTGTGCTTCGTACATGCAGGCTTTTGTGCAGCGGACAAAATCCGGAAGAAGTTTTTTCAAAGTACCGGCAGCTGCTGGATGAAGGCCAGCAGGCAGAGCTGCAGCAGTTTCTGCAGATATGTGAGAAAAATGCATTTTCCAATGAAGTGGGAACAGATGAGGAAGCTGCTTTTGTGTGCGAAACAGCGAAAAAGCATATCGCCTTTGTTACGGAGAAACAAAAAATTTTAAGAAATATATGGATTTATTTATATATCGGTGTAGGATAAAGGAGAAGCAGAATGCGTCAGAAAAATATCTCGTCCGCGGTGATCGCGAGACTGCCGCGGTATTTCAGGTATTTGGAAGAATTGAAGGAAGAAGGGGTGGAACGGGTCTCTTCTTCCAGACTCAGTGAAATGATGCATGTCACCGCATCACAGATCCGGCAGGATCTCAATCAGTTCGGCGGTTTTGGTCAACAGGGATATGGATACAATGTTGCGCAGCTGCACAAAGAGATCGGACGGATCCTGGATCTGGAACGGGAACACAGCCTGATTATCATCGGCTGCGGCAATCTGGGCAAGGCCCTTGCCAATTACGGCAATTTCCGTCTCAGAGGGTTTCGGATACTGGGATTGTTTGACGTCAAAAAAGAACTGGAAGGCACCGTGATTGCCGGCGCGCCGGTTTATATGATCGAAACCATGGAATCTTTTCTGGAAGAGCATCCGGTGGACATCGCGGTGATTGCCATTCCGAAGCAGGAAGCACTGAAGCTGGTGGAACCGCTGACCAGAGCGGGCATCAAAGCCGTCTGGAATTTTTCTCATACGGATCTGCCTTTTCCGGAAGGAATTACCGTGCAAAATGTGCACTTATCGGAAAGCCTGATGGTGCTTTCCTATCGAATGAGGGAACATGAATTATATTCTGAATGCCGCCCAGACGAAAGCCTGTGACGCGGCGGTTATACAAAACAATCTGCACAAATCCCTTGCGCTGATTGATGCGGCGGCTGCGGCATGCACAGATGCGATTGCAGCGCTTGGGTTCGACGCTTCCAGAACGCTGATTTTCTGCGGCTGCGGAAATAACGGCGCAGACGGCGCCGCCATCGCCGGAAAACTGGAAACAGAAAATGACGTTACGGTAGTTTATGCAGATACAGAAAAAGCGCTTTCCAAAGAAGGCGCTTATTATAAAGCAAAACTGAAAAAATCGAAGATCTTTGGGTTTTCGGAACTGCCCGGGGCGAAAGACGGAAAATCCTGTACACTGATCATCGACGCCCTGTTCGGCGTGGGACTTTCCAGAAACATCGAAGGAAAAAATGCCGATATGGTGGCATGGATGAATACGGCGGGAACAGATATTCTTTCCGTGGATATCCCCACCGGCATTTCTGCAGACAACGGACAGGTCCTCGGCTGTGCAGTGCAGGCTTCTGCTACGGTGACCTTCGCTTTTCGGAAACGGGGACAGCTGCTGTATCCGGGGAAAATTTACTGCGGAAAACTTCTGACGGCGGATATCGGTATTCCCGCACTGGAAAAGAAAAGCAGTGCCTATTGCGTCGCCGGGCTGTTTGACAGGGAAAATCATCTGCCAAAGCGTGCGCCGGACGGCAACAAGGGCAGCTTCGGAAAGCTGCTGGTGGTGGCCGGTTCCCGTGAAATTTACGGGGCTGCCTATCTTTGCGCCATGGCTGCCTACAAAAGCGGCTGCGGGATGGTGCATATCCTGACGGAACAGAACAACCAAATCAGTCTCCAGCAGATGCTGCCGGAGGCGATTCTGCATATTTATAATCAGGATAATATGCGGCAGGCGCAGGATTTGCTCCGTAGCCTCCTTCCTGTCTGCGACGTGGTGCTGGCAGGCCCGGGACTTGGGGTCAATCCGCTTTCCGCTGCATTGGTTTCGGAAATACTGGACACGCAAAAACCGCTGGTGCTGGATGCGGACGCATTGAATATCATCGCGAAAGAACATCTGCAGGACCGGCTGAAGGGAAAAAACTGTATTCTGACGCCCCATGTCATGGAAATGAGCCGGCTGAACGGCCGGCCGGTTCCGGAAATTAAAGCGGATCTGATTGAAACCGCCAATGCGTTTGCGGCGCAGTATCAGGTGACCCTTGCCTTAAAGGATGCGGTCAGCGTGGTAGCGTCGCCGGGAGAGAACACGTATATCAATGATACCGGCAATGCAGCCATGGCCAAAGCCGGCAGCGGCGACGTGCTTGCCGGTCTGATTGCGGCGCTGCTTGCCCAGAAAACGGATCCATACCATGCCGCGGCGCTGGGGGTATATCTGCACGGACTGGCGGGAGACAACAAAGCCGCCACTCTCGGCGCCTATTCGCTTCTGGCGCGAAATCTGATAGAAGGAATCGAGGAACTGAAGGTATGAAACTTTATCGGGACAGAGCATATATTACGGTCAATCTGGATCACATTCTGCACAATCTGCGTGCAGCGGCAGAAAAAATGTCAGGATCGGCCGGGATCATTCCGGTGATCAAAGCCGACGGATACGGCCATGGCGCAGTGCCCATTGCCCGTCTGCTGGAACCGGAATCCGCCGTCTGCGGATTTGCAGTCGCCACACTGGAAGAAGCTCTTGATTTAAGAGCGGCAGGCATCCGGAAGGATATTCTGGTTCTGGGCTATATCTTTGCGCAGCATTTTGAGGAAGCGCTGCAGCAGGACATTTCCTTTACGATTTTTACATATGAAGCCGCAGAGGCCCTTTCGAAAGCGGCCCTCCGGCTGCACAAAAAAGCGAAAGTGCATGTGAAGGTAGATACGGGGATGAACCGCATCGGCATTCACCCCAATGTGGAAACCATTGCGCTGGTGCAGGACATTGCCGCCATGGACGGCCTGGAAATGGCAGGCATTTTTACCCATTTTCCTAATGCCGATGCCGCGGATAAAACCGATACCATGGAAAAGCTGCAGGAGTTTCAGGATTTTATCCGTCTGCTGCATGTGGGCGGCGTGGATTTCGGCCTGCACCATTATGCCAACAGCGCCTGCATCCTGGATCTGCCCTGTACGGACTGTGAAGCCGTCCGGCTGGGCATTTCCCTTTACGGCCTGTATCCTTCCGATGCGGTGGATCGGAATGCCCTGGATCTGAAACCGGCCCTGAGCCTGTACGCATCTGTCATACATGTGAAAGAAATCGAAGCGGGAGAATCCGTGGGGTACGGCTCCGTTTTTACAACAGAACGCCCCACAAAAATTGCTACCGTTTCCATCGGGTACGGAGACGGTTATCCCAGATCGCTGTCCGCGGGCGGCTATGTCCTGATTCACGGGAAAAAGGCACGAATCTGCGGCAGAGTCTGCATGGACCTGATGATGGTGGACGTAACGGATATCGACGATGTGAAATGCGGTGATACGGCGACGCTGATCGGCTATAGCGAAGACGCGTATCTGAGCGTGGATACGCTGGCGGAAATTTCTCATCGCTTTTCTTATGAATTTGTCTGTGATCTGGGCAAACGCCTTCCCAGAGTTTATATCAAAAACGGAAAGGAAATCTGAAAAAACGCTGCAAATGCTTTTTCGCCGCGGTATGCATACACGCTGAAAAATAAGGAAATACTTCTGAATAACGGAACTTTTTAATGGTTCTGTCGGGACAGAAACATATATGCTGGACCGTAAAGAAAGAAGGAGTGTGTATCAATGGAGGTAACGCGCGGCGATGTATTCTATGCGGATTTAAGGCCGGTGGTCGGTTCGGAGCAGGGCGGCATACGGCCGGTTCTGGTGATTCAGAACGATGTGGGGAACAAACATAGTCCGACAATCATTTGTGCGGCAATTACATCCAGACAGAATAAAGCAAAACTGCCCACACATGTGGAGGTCTCTGCCAACGGGGACAGGATGGTGAAGGATTCCGTTATCCTTCTGGAGCAGCTGCGTACCATCGATAAAACCAGACTGAAAGACAAGGTCTGCCATCTGGATCCAAAAATTCTGCTCCGGGTGGAAAATGCACTGAAGGTCAGTTTGCAGTTGTAAAAGAAGTACGGTTCATTTTGACAAAACAGGTACAAAGTGCTATGATAATAAACTGTATACGCATGTGCAACACAGGGGACAGGTCATGAATCCGGACGGAAAATTTTCAATGATAAAAAGACATAAATTTTTACTGATTACGGTTCCTTCTCTGATTGTGCTGGTACTGGTGGCATTGCTGGCGCGCGCGCTGTTTTACCGCGGCGGGGACGATGCGCAGAAGGGACAGATGAATGAGGTGGAGCAGATTCTCAATGCGGAATCCGAACCTTATTCTGACGGAGATGAGCTGTACCATAGCGACGGAAAAGAAAAAAAAGGAAAATATCGTATTGAAGTCAATAAAACCAACAACGTGATCGTCGTATATCAGCGGGGCGATGACGGCGACCTGTCCGAAGCTTTCAAAACCATGTGCTGTTCCGTGGGCAGGGACGTCCCCACCGGCAGCTATAAAACCGGCGAGCGGTACCGCTGGAAGTATGTCAATTCCGATGTATGGGCGCAGTATGCTACCCGGCTGGACGGTGCGGTCATGTTTCAGTCTGTGCCGTTCAGTGAAAAGAAAAAGGATACTTTGATTGTAAAATACTACAATCAGCTGGGCAGCAGCTGCAGTGCTTCTGCCATTCGGCTTTGTGTCGCAGATGCAAAATGGATTGTGGAAAATGCGCCGGAAGGCACCAAAGTAGAAGTCATCGAAAATGATAAGATCGGTCCTTTGGGCAAGCCGAATCTGGCGCGGCTCAGCGAGGATGAAACCTGGGATCCGTCGGATCCGGATGAGGCAAATCCATGGAAGGGATACGGTATAAAACTTGAGGGCGTATCTGACAGAACGGTGGAACGCGGCATTGCCGTGGATTACCTGGAAGGAGTCCGGGTTGTAAATCAGGCCGGTCTTGAAGTGGATATGCAGATAGATGTGGAAAGCACGGTGGAAATTTTCAAGTGCGGAGAATACAAAGTGACCTATTCGGTCAGCGACGGTTCCGGTGAAACGGTGCAGCAGTCTGCCACATTTAAGGTGGTTGATACGATGAAACCAGTATTTTCCGGGATTCCGACCCAATTGACACTGCCTGCCGGAAAGGAAATTACCCGGACGGAACTTCTGGAAGGCGTCTATGTGATTGACAACAATCAGTTCCTGCCGACGGATCATGTGATTTTGGATATCCCGGAGCAGTTGGCAGACGGGAATGTCATTACATTCAGAGTTGCGGATGATTACGGCAATGAAACCACGATGCAGGTGGCCTGTACCGTAGATGCCACGCCGCCGCAGGTTTATCTGCGGGACGGGGTTTCAGATGTTATCAGTACAGATCAGACAGTGGATGAAGCTTTTGCCCTCAGCCGGATTGAAGCCGTGGACATGGGGCAGCACCTGTCAGGGGATCACATCGGCGTGGATATCGTTCAGAATGAATGGGGGTATACCTTCCATTATATTGTTTCAGACAACAGCGGTCTGACGACGGAGTTTTCAAACACAGTAACATATCCCATGTATGCCATTGTCCCGCCGGAAGAAAAAACAGTGGATGATCTGACCAATCTTTCCCTTTTGAAGGGCGTACAGCTTGCGGATACGCAGGGAAATACCTGTCCGGTGGATCAGATCAAAGTTTCGAGTAAAATACAGGCAGGCAATCAATACGAAGTGACTTACAGCTATGATTATACTTCTCCGCTGGGCACAAAAACGGCGACGGCAGTCCGGGTTGTGACGCTGAAAGAAAGCAAACCCGAACCAAGTACATCGCCCGCACCGGGTGAAGATGAGGATGAGAATAAAGAGTCGGAGGAATAAAAATGTCGGTGAACTACAATTACAAAGCCATTGAACAGAAATGGACAAAAAAATGGGCGGAGCATCCAATCAACAAGCCGGATCCCAATAAGAAAAAGTATTATTGCCTGGATATGTTTCCCTATCCTTCCGCCAACGGGCTGCATGTCGGCCACTGGCGCGGCTATGTGATCAGTGATGTATGGAGCAGATACAAACTCATGCAGGGCTATTATCTGATTCATCCCATGGGCTGGGATGCTTTCGGGCTTCCGGCAGAAAACTATGCGATTAAAATGGGAACCCATCCCGCTGCCACTACAAAGGAAAATATTAAGAATATCAAGCGGCAGATCGAGCAGATCGCGGCCATCTATGACTGGAATATGGAAGTCAATACCACGGATCCCGCATTCTATAAGTGGACCCAGTGGATTTTTGTAAAGATGTTCAAAGAGGGACTGGCATACGAGAAAGAAATGCCCATCAACTGGTGTCCCAGCTGTAAAACCGGGCTGGCCAATGAAGAAGTGGTCAACGGTTGCTGCGACCGCTGCGGTGCGCCGGTCACAAAGAAAAATCTCAAACAGTGGATGCTGCGTATCACAAAGTACGCGGACCGGCTGCTGAATGATCTGGATAAACTGGACTGGCCGGAAAAGGTTAAGAAGATGCAGACCGAATGGA
Source organism: uncultured Lachnospiraceae bacterium (assembly GCA_947630295.1). Taxonomy (GTDB): domain Bacteria; phylum Bacillota; class Clostridia; order Lachnospirales; family Lachnospiraceae; genus CANRIM01. The sequence goes on from CANRGZ010000044.1 coordinate 6,535, forward strand.
TCGGCAAGTCCATCGGCGCGGAAGTGGATTTTGCCGTGGACGGACAGGACGCTTCCATCAGGGTATTTACCACCAGGCCGGACACGCTCTACGGCGCGACATTTATGGTGCTGGCGCCGGAACATGCGCTGGCCGCCGGACTGGCGACGCCGGAAACGAAACAGGCGGTAGACGAATACATATATAAAACGTCCATGCGCTCCAATGTGGATCGTATGCAGGACAAGGAAAAGACGGGTGTTTTCACGGGTAGCTATGCCATCAATCCCATTAATAACGAAAAAATCCCCATCTGGCTTTCCGATTACGTGCTTGCGGACTACGGCACAGGCGCCATCATGTGCGTGCCGGCGCATGACGACAGAGATTTTGAGTTTGCAAAGAAATTTGATATTCCGATCATTCAGGTCATTGCCAAAGACGGTGTGGAAACGGAACTGACGGAAGCCTATACCCAGCCCGGTGTGATGATCAATTCCGGCGAATTCAACGGTATGTCTTCGGAAGACGCGAAAAAGAAGCTGCCGGAAATGCTGGAAAAACGCGGACTGGCAAAAATCACGGTGAATTTCAAGCTGCGTGACTGGGTATTTTCCAGACAGCGTTACTGGGGCGAACCGATCCCCATCGTACACTGCCCGCACTGCGGCGCGGTACCGCTTCCGGAAGACCAGCTTCCGCTGCTTCTGCCTGAGGTGGAGAAATACCAGCCCACCGGTACCGGAGAATCGCCGCTGGCGGACATTCCGGAGTGGGTCAATACCACATGTCCGGTCTGCGGGGCGCCGGCAAAACGGGAAACCAATACCATGCCCCAGTGGGCAGGGTCTTCCTGGTATTTTCTGCGCTATATTGACAACAAAAATGATCAGGAACTGGTATCCAGGGAAAAAGCGGATCAGTATCTGCCGGTGGATATGTACATCGGCGGCGTAGAACATGCGGTACTGCATCTGTTGTATTCCAGATTCTATACTAAGTTCCTGTATGATATCGGCGTGATTGATTTCGACGAGCCCTTTACCAAGCTCTTTAACCAGGGCATGATCACCGGCAAGAACGGCATCAAGATGAGCAAATCCAAAGGGAATGTAGTTTCTCCGGATGATCTGGTGGAGAATTACGGCTGTGATTCCCTGCGGTTGTATGAGCTTTTCGTAGGCCCGCCGGAGCTGGATTCCGAGTGGGACGACCGGGGCATCGACGGCGTATACCGGTTTATGTGCCGGTTCTGGAAAATGGCGCTGGAAAATCTGGAAAAGAATGCGCCGGAAACGCCGGAAACCCTGCGTCTGCGCAACAAAATGATCAGCGACATCACCCAGCGTCTGGAATCCTTCAGTCTGAATACGGTCATTTCCGGATTTATGGAATACAACAATAAGATGGTGGAACTGACCAGGACCAGCGGTGTGGACAAAGAAACCGTCATGACGGCCGTGCGGCTGCTGGCGCCGTTTGCACCCCATATCGCAGAGGAACTGAACGAATTGTACGGCAATTCGGAAAGTGTATTTGCCGGTGGATGGCCGGTCTGCGATCATGAAGCGCTGAAGGAAGCCAGCGTTAAAATTCCCTGCCAGGTCAACGGAAAGACCAGGACGGTGATTTCCATTGCCGCTGGCAGCGATAAAGAAACCGCGCTTACGGCAGCCAAAGCGGCGCTGGGCGCAAAACTGAGCGGAACCATTGTTAAGGAAATTTATGTTCCCAATAAAATCATTAATTTCGTTGTAAAGTAAAGAACAGGAGATAAGCAGGTATGTCCGGACATTCTAAATTTGCAAATATCAAACATAAAAAAGAAAAAAACGACGCGGCGAAGGGGAAAATCTTTACGGTCATCGGCCGTGAAATCGCAGTCGCCGTAAAAGAAGGGGGCGCAGACCCCGCGAACAACAGCAAGCTGCGTGATGTGATTGCAAAGGCAAAAGCCAACAATATGCCCAATGACACCATTGACCGCGGTATTAAAAAGGCGGCGGGAGATGCCAATTCCGTCAATTATGAAGTGGTCACCTATGAAGGATATGGCCCTTCCGGCACCGCAATTATTGTCAACGCGCTGACCGACAACAAAAACAGGACGGCAGCCAATGTCAGAAGCGCCTTTACAAAAGGCGGCGGCAATATCGGTACCCAGGGCTGTGTATCTTATATGTTTGATCAGAAAGGGCAGATCATGATCGACAAGGAAGAATGCGATATGGATGCCGATGAACTGATGATGATGGCGCTGGATGCGGGCGCAGAGGATTTCGTGGAAGAAGACGACAGCTACGAAATTATCAGCGATCCGGATGCTTTCAGTGCCCTGCGTGAAGCGCTGGAAGCAGCGAATATTCCGATGGAGCAGGCGGAGGTTACAATGATTCCGCAGACCTATGTTACACTGACGGACGAGGAAGATATCAAACGAATCAACCGGATTCTGGATTTGCTGGATGAAGACGACGATGTGGAAAGCGTTTATCACAACTGGGATGAATAAGGCCGGTTCAGAACTATTCGTGTCAACAAGGAGATAAAAATGAATGTATTAAAGAAACTCGGGCTGAGCCTGCTGATTATCGTTCTGTCACTGGGATGCGGCTTTTTGATTTATTATGTGCAGGGCAAGTATTTTAACGCCAAAAATTCGGCAACGCCGGCGCCGCCGACACCGACGCCGGAAGTTTCGGAAATTCCGACAGAGACGCCCAGCGAGGAACCGGTGCAGCAGTTTGTTATCACCAATGATACGGTAAATCTGCGGCAGGGACCGGGAACGAATACAGCTGTGGTTGTGAAAGTTCCGGCGAATACGGTTCTGCAGCTGATTTATGCCGATGCAGAATGGTCCAGCGTGGTCTATGAGGGACAAACGGCTTATGTCAAGAATGAATTTGTCGCGCCATATACACAACCTGCAGCGTCAGCACAGGTCGGCGCCGGAAAAATAATTGCCATTGATCCCGGACATCAGCTGGCGATGGATTCCGCCACAGAACCTGTCGGACCGGGCGCCGCAGAGCAGACGGCCCGTGTCAGTCAGGAAATAACAGGAACACAAAGCAGAAAAGCGGAATCCGAACTGAATCTCGAAGTTGGTTTGAAACTGAAAGCTGCTTTGGAAGCAGTTGGCTATCAGGTGGTCATGACCAGAGACTCGCAGAGCGTGAATCTCAGTAATGCGGAACGTGCGCAGATTGCCAACAACGCCAATGCCAACGCCTGTATTTCCATTCATGCCAACGGCTCGGCAGATGATTCCGTCAAGGGCGTTATGACGGTTTGTCCGACAGCGGCCAATCCCTATTGCGCCGCGATATATAACAATTCCTACCGGCTGTCCAATGCCGTCGTCAATGCGGTGGCGGCATCGTCAGGCGCTGTCAATGCCGGTATCTGGCAGACAGATACTATGTCCGGACTGAACTGGTCCACCGTTCCCGTAACGATTTTGGAAATAGGATATCTGACCAATGCGGAGGAAGAACAGCAGCTGGTGACCGAAGACTATCAGAATAAGATAGTACAGGGAATCGTCGAGGGACTGAACCAGTATTTCAACCAGTAAACCGGCAGGAAGGAATGGAAAACATTGAAACAGATTGATACGGCAGTGAAGCGGGAAACCGCCTATATCGCGCTGTTTGTACTGATTTTGAGTCTTTTGATGCAGTCTGTCTTTTTGATCATCGGAAAATGGAATACCGGCGTTCTCTTCGGCAATCTTTTAAGCGGCGCGGCGTCGGTATGCAATTTCTTTCTGATGGGGCTGACCGTTCAGAAGGCGCTGGACAAGGAAGAAAAACAGCGGACAAGCTTTGTGAAGCTCTCCCAGACGCTTCGTATGCTGCTTTTGTTCGCTGTTGCGGCGGCAGGGCTCCTGCTGCCATTTTTCAACGTCGTTGCGGTTTTGCTGCCGCTGTTTTTTCCGCGGATTGCCATTGCGTGCAGGCCGTTGTTCAATGGCCGCATGAAACCTGAAGAAACAAAGGAAGAATGAACAGGACTGAAACAATGAAGGAAAAAAATCATTCTTTTAAAATTAAAGATATTTTACTGCTGCTGGGGATGATCCTTCCTCTGGCGGCAGGTATTGTGATCAAAGTGTTGACGACCCCTGCCTCCGATGGCATTGAAATCACCGGAGCGAGGATTTTTTTTCGTTTGAAACTGCCGGTGCAGGATTTGTTGATTACGGAATCCCAGGTGAATTCCTGGCTGGTTATGATATCGATCCTGTTTTTGTGCCTGTTTCTGACCCATGGCCTGAAAGAAAAGGCAGAAAAGAAACGGCAGCTGATCGCGGAGTGGATCGTGGAAAAAACAGACGATCTGGTGCAGAAAAACATGGGTTCCTATTTTGCTGGTTTTTCTCCCTTCATCGGAGCCATGCTGGCATTGTCTGCATTCTCCAGTCTGCAGTCTCTGCTGGGACTGTTTCCGCCGACTTCGGATTTGAATATTGTTGCAGGCTGGGCCCTTCTGGTCTTTCTGCTGATCAGTTATTATAAGATGAAATGCGGTCCGCTGCATTATCTGAAAAGTTTTACGGAGCCTGTGTCTTTCCTGACGCCCTTAAATGTCATCAGTGAAATCGCAACGCCCATTTCCATGGCCTTCCGTCATTACGGAAATGTCATGTCCGGCGCGGTGGTTTCCACGCTGGTGGCTTCCGCGCTTCAGGGACTGTCTTTGCTTCTGCTGCGCTGGCTTCCGGGGGCACTGGCAAAATTTCCGCTGTTTCAAATCGGACTTCCGGCGGTTTTGTCCATCTATTTTGATCTGTTCAGCGGATGTCTGCAGGCATTCATATTCGCCATGCTGACAATGTTGTATATTTCCGGATCGTTTTCTCCGGATGAATATAATGCTTATAAAGCAAGAAAAAAGAGAACTGTTACACAAGCAAAGGGAGGATGTTAAAAAATGTTAGAGTTGAGTTTAGGTATTATACTTGGATGTTGTGCACTGGGTGCAGGCGCTGCTATGATTGCAGGTATCGGCCCCGGTATCGGTGAAGGAAATGCGGTAGCAAAGGCCTGTGAGGCCATCGGCCGTCAGCCGGAAAGCAAATCGGAAGTCACCACGACGATGCTGATGGGCTGCGCGATTGCGGAGACCACCGGCCTTTACGCACTGGTTATCGCGATTCTGCTGATTTTTGTGGCGCCCGGCCGTCTGGTAAATATTTTGATGAATACGCTTGGCAAATAAACAGAAGGAATAATGAGGTAGGAGAAAGTTATCATGCAGACCTTAGACGTCATATCGGTAAATATATGGCAAATTTTGATTTCTCTCATCAATCTGCTGCTCCTGTTCCTGATACTGAAACATTTTCTGTACCGTCCGGTGAGAAAGATGCTGGAACAACACCGCAAGACCCTGGACGATGCCTATGAAGCGGCAGACGCAGCCAAAACGGAAGCGGATTCCCTGAAAAAAGAATGGAAATCCCGGATGCGCGGCGCGGATGCGGAAGCAAAGGCCATTATGGAAAAAGCAGAAAAGCGCGCGGAAGCGGACCGGGAATCCATTTTAAACGAAACCCGGGAAAAAGCCGACCAGATGGTGCGTCAGGCAAAGGCCGATGCTGCGTTTGCCTATAAAAAAGCGGAAGAACAGATGAAACAGGAGATTATCGACGTTTCGGCGAAAATTTCCGAAAAAATCATCGGCAGGGAAATCAATACAGAGGATCACCATGCGATTATCAATTCATTTCTGGATGAGATAGGTGAGGATCATGACGGTAAGCAGTAAGGAATATGCGCTGGCTCTGTTTGAACTGGGCAAAGAAAGCGCGAACAATGAAGAATTGTATGAGGCCTTCGGCTTTGTCGGGGAGATTTTCGCATCATGTCCGGAGCTGACCGCGTTTCTGGATTCTCCGGCGATCCCTTTTTCGGAGCGCTCTGCCATGCTCAGGCATACGCTTGCGAAAGAGGTACCGGCGTATTTTCTTTCGTTTCTGCAGATTCTCTGCGCCCATCGAAACGCACATATTTTCGAAGAATGCAGAAATGAATTTGAAGAACTCTATACGGACAGCGTACACAGAACCAGTGCCCATGTCCGCTCTGCGGTGGCGCTGACGGATCAGGAAAAAGACCGGCTGTGCGCACGGCTGGAGAAATTAAGCGGCCGGAAGGTCAGAGTAGAATACGAGATCGACGCGTCGATCCTGGGCGGAATGATTGTGGAAATGGACGGTGTCTGCTATGACGGAAGTCTGAAACACCGTTTGCAGAATATAAAGGAAGTGATCAGCAAATGAACAGAAGGCCGGAAGAAATCAGTAATATTCTGAAAGAACAGATTAAAACATACCAGTCAAAAATAGAAATGGCGGAAGTCGGGACCGTGGTGGTTGCAGGGGATGGCATTGCCACAGTATACGGACTGAAGAACTGTATGGCAAACGAGCTTTTAGAGTTTGCCGACGGCAGCTTCGGTATGGCCCAGAACCTGGAAGAAGAAACGGTTTCTGTTGCCATTCTTGCCAATGAAAATTCCATCAGTGAAGGGATGGAAGTAAAAAGAACCGGAAAAGTTCTTTCCGTGCCGGTGGGCGAAGCCCTGCTTGGCCGTGTGGTCAACGCGCTGGGAATTCCGGTGGACGGCAAAGGCCCGGCAGCATGTACCGAGACCAGACCTATTGAATCCGAAGCCCCCGGCATTATTGAACGGAAAAGCGTTTCCGTTCCGCTGCAGACCGGAATCAAAGCCATTGACAGTATGATTCCCATCGGCCGCGGGCAAAGAGAACTTTTGATCGGCGACCGGCAGACCGGCAAGACGGAAATTGCCATCGATACGATCATGAATCAGAAAAACAGCGATGTACTCTGTATCTATGTGGCCATTGGACAGAAGAGTACCTCCGTTGTACAGATTGCAAACGAACTGACGGAAGCGGGGGCTATGGATTATACGATTATCGTATCCGCATCCGCTTCGGAAAGCGCGCCGCTGCAGTATATCGCCCCTTACGCGGGCTGCGCTATGGCGGAGTATTTCCGGGAACAGGGAAAGGACGTTCTGATCATTTATGACGATCTGTCCAAGCATGCGGTGGCGTATCGTGCGCTTTCACTGCTGATCCGCCGTCCGCCCGGCCGGGAAGCCTATCCCGGGGACGTCTTCTATCTGCACTCCAGGCTGCTGGAACGGGCGGCCTGTGTTGCGGAAGAATACGGCGGCGGCTCCATTACGGCGCTGCCCATTATCGAAACCCAGGCCGGCGACGTGTCTGCCTATATTCCCACTAACGTCATTTCAATTACGGACGGACAGATTTTCCTGGAAACGGAAATGTTCCATGCAGGCATCATTCCCGCCATCAATCCGGGTATTTCCGTCAGCCGTGTGGGCGGTTCTGCCCAGTTAAAGGCGATGAAGGCGGTTGCCGGTGAATTAAAGCTCCTGTATGCGCAGTACAGGGAGCTGCAGTCCTTTGCACAGTTCGGAAGTGATCTTGACAGCGATACGAAGCGGCGGCTGGCGCTGGGCGAGCGTATCGTGGAAGTGCTGAAACAGAAACGAAATGCACCGGTGTCTGTGGGATGCCAGGTGGCAATCGTATATGCGGTCATCAACGGATATCTGGATGCGGTTCCGGTGGAGCAGGTGGGAGATTACGAAAAACGGCTCTACGCCCTGCTGCAGAAGGAATATGCGCCGCTGTTAAAGCGTTTTGAAGACGGATTTTATGATGATGAAGATAAGGCGCAGCTGCAGGCGGCTTTAAAGGAAATGCAGGAGTGACATTATGGGAGCAGATATTAAAAGCCTCCGGACAAGAATCAAAAGCGTAGATTCCACACTGCATCTGACCAAGGCCATGGGACTGGTGGCTTCTTCCAAAATCAGGAAGGCCGGCATCGCCATGCAGCAGAGCCGCAGCTATGCGGACGCCTTTGCATCGGCTATGGAGCAGCTGATGGCCTCGCCGGAATGTGCCAAAAGCCCTTATCTGGCAAAACGGGATACAAACCGGACGAAACTCGTGGTGATTGCGGGAGACCGTGGCCTTGCGGGCGGTTATAATGCCAATATTTTCCGGCTGCTGCAGCAGTATCCCGATGCGGAAGTCATTCCCATCGGCAAACGTGTCTGTGATCGTTTTGGGAAACCGACAGTTTCTTCCGAACGTCTTGCCACAGCCGATGCGCTGCAGATGGCAAAGGATCTGTGTGCTTCCTTTGCGGCCGGGGAATTTGACCGTCTGGGAATCATCAGTACAAAGTACGTTTCCATGATGACCCAGGATGCGCAGATCCAGTGGGTGCTTCCCCTGGAACGCAGTGAACGCACCGACCGGGCAGTGACCACCTTTGAACCGGATGAGCAGACCATTATCAATGCAGCGGTGCCGTCCTATGTAGGCGGCGTA
>CANRGZ010000045.1 GCA_947630295.1 uncultured Lachnospiraceae bacterium
AAGAAGAGATTGCCGAGATTTTCCGCTTCTTCCGCCGGCGTCAGCGGCAGCGCCTGCTTGAAAACGATTTTATGCACCTCCTCTTTGCTCAGATAATCCAGCTCCAGCAAAATAGTTTCCAGCATCTTGATCACCGGTGCTTTCGCCATAATCTCCTGATTGAGTACCCCCGCCGTATGCACGGCGCCGATTTCTTCGCCCAGCCATGTGGCAAGCTTTCCGTTAATAATCGTATTGTCCACATCATAAATGTGATGCTTCAGATAAAAACAGAGTTCTTCCGTCGAATAGATTTTCAGTCTTTCTTTCTCTATCTCATACGGCTTCGCCGCCATCGCATATCTGCAAATAATAATATTGCCCATATCTGTTCGTTTTCTCCTGTCCGTTTCTGTCTTAAGACAGCTGCCATGCTCCCAGATACACAATCGTATCCTTGTGTTCCGACGGATAAAGATCTCCCAGTCCCAGATCCGTCACCTGGATCAGCCATTTGTTTTTTCCCTCAAAATGCAGCCGCACCTCCGCCTTGGTGGCCAGATGCATCCGGTGGGGGATCCAGCTGACGTCCACGTCAATATACCGCTGCACTTCATTCCATGCCGGGTCAGTCCGAAAATGCAGGGTATCCACATCATTCAGCATAAAATTCCATGAAAAATCCGCATCATACCAGTTGACGCCGGCCCTCGCCAGCCTGCAGTATTCGGCTCTGTCTTCATCCGACATCCGCATACTCACATGAAAGGGCAGCTGATGGGTACCCATATAATATTTCGTCTTCTGCTCCGCCAGAGGTTTGCGTAACGGCCGGTAACAGGCGCCTTTTACGATCAGATCTTCTACGCCGAATACCCGTCTTCCCCTGCAAAGAAACTTGATGGTGCGCTTCATCCAGCTTTTGGAAAAGGTCTCCCCCTGCAGAAATACACTGCTGATCAGGCGCTTTTCAAAAAACTGTTCCGCCAGTGCGCAAAACGCTTCGTCCGTTTCACTGTCTTCTCCGGCAAAATCAAAGGCGTCGAAGCTTCGTTCTCTGACCTGCAGCGCCTTTTCATGAGGATAAGCCGCGCTGACCAGGCTTTTCGCGTACAGCTTTTTGTCCCTTTCCTCAAAGAAAACTACTTCATTTTTCCATAGCTCGCTGTTCTGAAACGTCACAAAATCGTAAAAACTTTCATTGTCCTCCTGCAGATTATACGCAGCCTCTCTCAAATTCAGACCATCCAGAACCCCCAGAAGCGCTCTCACGCGCGCCTCGCTCATCTTTCCGGCGCTGAAGGTAATATGCGAAACCGGATCTTCCTGCAGCAGCGAAAAAAGCTGATCCAGACTTTTCTGCAGACTGACGGAAAAAATATCGCTGTCAAACTGCGCCTCCGCGAAACAGGCGGAAGGCCATTTTTTATCCCCGGTATCCGGATTTGGTATCATTTCCGCCTCGCTCATCCCGTTTTTATAACAGGCGGCATAAAATCCGTCGTCGCACAGGTGAATGCCGAGAATCATATCCGTTTGTTGTTCTTCACTCATTTTTGTTTGTCTATCCTTTCCCTGGGCCCCTGCAAAACGGCGGCCGCTCAGTCTATGGTCCGAACAGTTTGCTGTTCATCCGTTCTTCTCTTAAATAATCGATCAGGGCGCCGTTCTTTGCTTCACAGGAATCCGCGCCGATCATCTGATCGACTTTGCCGTAGCGTGAAGCTGCGGTTTTGTCCATTCCGTCTGCCGGCAAATCGCCGCTCATCAGGATTTCCTTTCGGCGGTCTGTCTCCAGACTGACGTAATACAACAGAGATTCATCCGCAAACAGCGGTATCATCACTGCGTACACGCCCTCGTACACCTCGGTCATCCGTTTCCTGATAAACCGGGACGGCCCGGAAAACGTATAATAACAATACACATCCGCACCGGCGGCCGCGCGCAGTTCAATGATCGCTTTATTTGTATAGAAATATTTCTGCTTCAGCCGTTCAGGCAGCATTTTGCAGAATCCGAAGAAACGCCCCGATTCCTCAAATTCATCCAGTATCTGCGCCGCGGCCTCCTTATCATCCACGAGGCCCGCCGCAAATGCCTGCAGCCACAGGATCTTGCATACGTCCGGCAGCAAACTTCCGGTTCTTTTCAGCGCGTCGATATGTTCCGCCAGCGCCGGAGGCGTGACCCGGCCGCAGGAAATGGTTTCATGGGCCAGAAAACTTAAAAACGCGGTTTTGATTTCCTCATCATATCCGCCGTCCTGATCATACGCCCAAAAGACCTGGCAGATCTTTTCCGGCACCTGCCGCACAAACAAAGCCTGCCGCAGAATCTGCTCTTCCAGTATCCGCACCTCCAGAGAAAAGGACAGCCCGGCCTCCCGCAGCCGCAGCAGATACGCTGTCTCCCCGTCAGCATAGCGGATCAGATACTCCAGCATATTTTCACTGTATTTGCCCCGCAGGAAAATTTCTTTTGTCAGCGCATACAGCGGCTCGTCATAGGCCTGCTCCTTCTTCTTCAGCATGTATTCGCACATGGGCACCAGTTTTTCCGGTTTGATCTGGGTACAGCCGTATTCACAGGCAAAGAAAAATGCATCTTCATAATGCCCTGTCAAAAGAAATACATTCAAAAGCAGCGGCTCCGTCTGCAGATATTCCGGATAATGCCTGCGCAGAGACAGCAGAATTTCCAGAGAAAGAATATCTTCCTCTTCGTAAAAATGCCGGAGCAGATGGCACAGAATGGTATCCTTTCCGCTTTTTGTCAGCTCCGCGTCCGATATGATCTTCCAGACGTTTTCCGCCCACTCCGGGTCATTTCCCTGAATCAGCCGTTCGCAGTTTTTTAAGATGAGCCCCGGATGATCCGGGCAAAAACGTTCGCAGGCGGCCAGCAGTTTTTCATTGTAAAACCATTTTTCCCATTTGCCCGCGTTTTTGATAAAGCGTTTGCGCATCCCGTCACGCAGCAGGATGCAGGAATGCTCGGAATACAGGAACACCACGGCTTCCCGGTCGAACACCGGAAATACCTGTTCCGAAACATAGATGGGATCCGTGACGATGACGGCGCCGGCCCAGGGAGGCAGTTCGCTGACATGGTAGGAAAACAGCAGATCGATCACCACACCGGCGTTTTCCGCCGTAATGTCATTTTCATCAATCAGTTCGGAATACAGATAGGCCAGATGCCGGTTGATTCTGCCGGCGCCCAGCTGCTGCCGGACGAAAGCCATCATGTCCTCCTGGTATTCCTCAAAAATATGGGTTTCCTCCCGAAACCGGTAAATATTCGCAAAAAGGAAGGATTTTTTATTATATTCCAGTTCCATATTGAACTTGAAATACTGCAGCACCTTTTCCGGCAGCGGATAATCCATATTTTCCCGGACCGAATACAGGTAATAATCATACAGCCGCGCAATCCGCAGATCCTCCTGTACGCCCAGCGCAAACCATTTGAAATACGCATTGTCGGACTTGTCGTTGCGAATCAGATAATGGCAGATGGTCTGCAGGCTTTCCCGGTCTTTATTCATTTCATAGCACTTGGTCAGCAGAATATACACCTTCACCGAGAAGACGTTGCTGTGGGCCGCCATGCGGTAAATCACCGTGCAGAGCTCGCTGCTTAAAATCTGCATCCGCGCCGCGAATATCAGTACCTGTACGTTAAAATCGGACAGCTCCGTAATCAGTGCCGGCTGTCTGCGGAACAGCAGCGCGATTTCCATCAGGATCACCGGAGAAACCACCGATTTTTCATACAGGGTTTTTGCCATATCACATTTCAGCAGGCTGTCATCCAGAAAATCCTTTTCCATCATAAACAGGATCCACAGGATAAACGGATCTGCACTGTTTCTTTTATAAATCTTCCATATTTTTTCACAGCTGATCTGAATAAAGGTCTCCGACCCGTTGATCAGCGCGCTTAAATACAGATAATAGGCGTAATAGCGCTGATTCTGCAAAATCTGCGGCATCTGCTCCGCCAGCTCTGCCAGCCGGCGCTCCGCCTCGCTTTTATTCTGCTCCATCAGCAGCGTATGCACATAATACAGGCTGTAAAAGCCCGCGTCATTTTTCGTTCCCAGCTGTTCGGAAAGCATGGCTCTGGTCTTGACGATCCATGCCTTCGGAGAGGTTTTCATACAACGGAAATCCAGAAACAGCTGATACAGGCAGATCATCCGCTCCGCCTCCATCTGCCGCTCCTGATTGCTGATGCCGCCGGTCCGTTTTCTGGATGAAGCCGAAAAAGTGCCGGTATCCGACGGATCAAAGCCCCCGGTGTCCACCCCGGCGGCGGTCAGAAACTCATCCATGGCTTCCCTGCTGAAACCGTCCCGCGTCAGCGCCCGGTACAGCGTGGTAAACCGCAGATCATCATTTTTCAAGGTATTTAAAAAGCGTTTCCCGCAAAATGCCCGGTAAGCTTCCTCCCGGTCCGAATTTGCCAGCGCGGCAAAGGCTTCCACATTTTTCAGCTTGCCGAAGCCCGTCACAATCATATCGTATCTGGCCGTGATCGTATAGGGGATCCGGTACATGCCCGCTTCGGACAAAATCATAAAATCCCCCTGCACCACGTCGCCTTCCTCCATACCTTTCCCGTAAAAGGTATAGGGCAGTTCTATCCGGGTACCGGAGAATTCCTTTTTCTCCGGACGCATACGGCGATTGGTGGAAAAGACAAAACCTCTAACGTTATCTTCGCAGGCAAAGGAAAGAGAAATACTGCCCTGCAGCGTGCCGTAAGGTTCGATAAAGGCCGTTATGTATTCCGGGAGAGAAACCTCCGGATGTTCGATATGCACCTGTCCCTTTGCGAATGCGGAAATAGTCTCTTTCACGATTTCACCTGTCCTAAAATCTGTTTTAATTCTCTTACGGTATCCATGCCGTAAAGCTGCATTCCTTCCGGCGCCTTCACGTTTTTCAGCGCCGATTTCGGCATAATGCACTTCGTAAATCCCAGCTTTGCCGCCTCCGATACCCGCTGCTGCGACATACTGACCATACGGATCTCTCCGGAAAGTCCGATCTCCCCGAAAACGGCCGTATCCGCCGGAATCTCCCGGTCATACAGGCTGCTGAGCAGCGACAGGGCCACCGCCAGATCCTGTGCCGGTTCATTGATCCGGATCCCGCCGGCCACGTTGATATAGGCGTCATACAGAGAAAAATTGACGCCCATACGCTTTTCCAGCACGGCCATCAGCAGATTGAGCCGGTTGACGTCGAATCCCACTGCGGTCCGCCGGGGATTGCCGAAATTGCTTTTTGCAGTCAGCGCCTGCACCTCCAGCAGCATACAGCGGGTGCCTTCCATAGCGCAGGAAATCACCGACCCCGACGCATCCTTACATCTGCCGCTGATCATAAACTCGGAAGGATTGGCAACCTCCTGCAGTCCTTCCTGCTTCATTTCAAATACGCCCAGTTCATTGGTGGAACCGAAACGGTTTTTGACGCCCCGGAGGATCCTGTAGGAAGCATATCTGTCACCTTCCAGATACAGCACCGTATCCACCATATGTTCCAGAACCCGGGGGCCTGCCACAACGCCTTCTTTGGTCACATGTCCCACCAGAAAGATGGGTACGTCCATTCCTTTTGCCAGCCGCATCAGAAGGCCGGTGGCCTCTCTGACCTGGGAAATACTGCCGGGCGCAGAAGCCACTTCGCTGCTGTACATGGTCTGGATCGAATCGATGACCACCAGATCCGCCCTGACCCGGCGGATGGCTTCTTCGGCAGCTTCCAGCTGCGTTTCGCACAACAGCAGCAGATCCGCATCTTTTCCCACTCTCTGGGCGCGCATCTTCAACTGCTCCGGCGATTCCTCCCCGGAAATATAGAGCACCTTTCTGCCATTTGCCGCCAGTTCCTTGCAGACCTGCAGCAGCAGCGTGGATTTTCCGATACCCGGATCTCCGCCGATCAGCACCAGGCTGCCTTTCACGATGCCGCCGCCGAGTACCCGGTCCAGCTCGCCAAACCCGGTTTTTTCCCGGGTATGATCCTGCATCCTGACTTCCGACAGCTTTGTGACTTTTGCCGTATGCTCTGCATTCGGCGAGGCTTTGATACTGCCGGTGATCCGTTCTTCCACAAAGGTATTCCATGCCTTGCAGACCGGGCACTGCCCCAGCCATTTAGCGGATTCATAGCCGCATTCCTGACAAAAATACACGATTTTTTTATCCTTCGGCATGTTCCTTCCCCGCTCTGTTTTTCGCTTTCAGTACAATCTTTCCGTCTTTCGCACCGGCGGAAACGTCATCGCCCTTCTCGATGGTCCCCTGCAGAACGGCATCCGCAATGGTATCCTCCAGCATCGACACAATGGTCCGCCGGAGGGGCCGGGCGCCGTATTTTTCATCGTAGCCTTTTTCAATCAGAAGCGCTTTCGCCTTGGGCGTCACCGTCAGGCGGATGCCCATCTGCCGCCGGCAGCGTTCTTTCAGTTCCCGGATCATCACCTGGGCAATGCCGGAAACCTCCTCCTTTGTCAGCCGCCGGAACACCACGATCTCATCAATGCGGTTCAGAAATTCCGGCTTGAAGGAGCGCCGGACAATTTCCATGACGGATTCCTTCATTTTCTGATAATCCGCTTCCGCGTTATTGTCGGAATCAAAGCCCAGATGTTTGGGAGAAACAATGGCCCCTGCCCCCGCATTGGAGGTCATGATAATAATTGTATTCTTAAACTGCACCGTTTTTCCGTGGGCATCCGTTACGATGCCGTCATCTAAAATCTGCAGCAGCAAGTGGAAAATATCCGGATGCGCCTTTTCGATCTCGTCAAACAGAATGACGGAATAGGGATTGCGGCGTACTTTTTCGGTCAGCTGCCCGCTTTCCTCATAACCCACATATCCGGGCGGCGCCCCGATCAGCTTTGAAATGCTGTGCTTTTCCATATATTCCGACATATCCACCCGAATCAGCGCCTCTTCGTTTCCGAAAAGCGCCTCGGTCAATGCCTTCGTCAGCTCGGTTTTGCCCACGCCCGTAGGTCCCAGAAACAGGAAAGAGCCAATGGGCCGCTGGGGGCTTTTCAGTCCCACCCGTCCCCGTCGGACAGCTTTCGAAACCAGCGATACCGCCTCTTTCTGACCAATGATCCGTTTTGCAAGAATACTTTCCAGACGGAGCAGACGCCTGCTCTCATCCTGTTCTACCGCCTGCACCGGGATACCTGTCCATTTGGTGACAATATCTGCAATCTCTTTTTCCGTAACCGTAATGTTCCTGGCGCTTCCCCCACGATTTTTCAGGCGATTCAGTTTCTTCTCTGCCTGTTCGTGTTCCTGCCAGAGCGCAGACGCCCTGCTGAAGTCCGATGAAAAAATCGCTTCTTCCTGCTGTTTTTCCAGGGATTCCAGCTGTGCCATGATCTTTACGATTTCTCCTGACCCGGCAGCATCGCTCAATCTGGCTTTCGCCATGGCTTCATCCATCACGTCGATGGCCTTGTCCGGCAGAAAACGGTCGCTGATGAAGCGCTTTGACAGGCGGACCGCCGCTTCTATGGCCCCGTCTGTAATGCTGATATTGTGAAAACTCTCGTATTTTTCCTTCAGGCCTTCCAGAATCCGGACGCACTCCTCTTCCGGAGGTTCTTCCACCCGGACCGGCTGGAACCTGCGTTCCAGCGCCGCGTCCTTTTCGATATGCTTCCGGTATTCCTCCATGGTGGTTGCGCCGATAATCTGAATCCGGCCTCTCGATAGGGAGGGCTTTAAGATCCCGGCAGCATCCAGAGAACCTTCCGCGCCGCCGGCGCCGATAATCGTATGAATTTCATCAATAAACAAAATGACATCTCCGGACTCCTCAATCTCACTGATGACGCCCTTGATCCGTTCTTCAAATTCACCTCTGTATTTGCTGCCCGCCACCATGCCGGAAAGATCCAGCGAAAGGATCCGTTTTTCCTTCAGGCTCCGGGAAATATTGCCTGCGGCGATACGCTGGGCCAGCAGCTCCACAATGGCAGTCTTTCCGACCCCGGGATCGCCCACCAGGCAGGGATTGTTTTTGGTCTTCCGGTTCAGCGTCTGTACCAGACGCATCAGCTCTTCTTCCCGGCCGATCACCGGATCCAGCCGGCCGTCCGCCGCCGCCTTTGTCAGATCCCTGGAATATTTCTCCAACGCGGAGGGTTTCCCCTTGTTCTTTGCTTTTGGCTGTATAAACTCATCTTTCTGTAAATGCTCCGATTCGCCCATAATAACCAGTGCCGCCACATAGGCTTTCTGCAGCGAGATACCGATGCTGCTTAAAAACTGTGCTCCGGTATTCATCTGATCTTTCAAAAGCGCCAGAAACAAATGCCCTGTTCCCACCTTGTCATAGCCCAGCGTCCTGGCTTCTTCTGCTGCTTTTGACAGAATTTCCTCATATTTCGGCGTCGGTCTGGGCTTCTGGGTCCCTTCCGGAATGGTCTGAAACAGACTGTCCAGCGCGCCGCGGAAACTGTCGGTATCCAGTCCCGCAGCACTCAGTACCCGGTAAGCGACGGTATTCCGGTTGAAATACAGCCCGGCTACCAGATGGCCGGTGCCGATATGCATGTGATGGTGATGCGCAGCCTCCCGTGCCGCGTAGCGCAGCACCTGTCTGGCAAGATCTGTATATGTTATATCCACTGAGATTATCTTCCTTTCACTTTTTCATAGTCACTGTAGATTTCGTCAATCAGCATATGCACCTCCGGCGCCTCAATATTCTTGCATCTGCCCCAGGCCAGAATCACCTTCAAGTCTTCCCGCATCTGGTTCAGCGCTTCCAGCTTATCATCGTTCAAAGCAATCACCGCGCCCCGCCGGCGGTCCAGCCGTATAAATCCCTCCTGTCGGAGCAGCGCATAGGCCTTGTTTACCGTATGCATGTTAATCCCGATTTCGTCTGCAAGCGCACGCACACTCGGCAGCGACTGTCCTTCCGTCAGATTTTTCATCGCAATCCCCATAATGATCTGATTGCGCAGCTGCATATACAGTGCTTCCTCACTGTCAAAATCGATCTCTATGCAAAACAAAATAACGCCTCCATTCTGTTTGTTATATCTATTGTATAACAGACAGTCTTATCCGTCAAGTATCACCCTGGAAATGAAAAACAATACCCGTCAAATCCATGGTTTGGCGGGTGTTGCTCCATCAGTCGGGCCGCTGCATATTCTGCGACTCGTTTTTCTCCGGTTTTTCCTCATGACGCTGCCGCATTGCAGCATTTCTTTCATCTGCCCTTTTTTTCATCAGCGCATCGCGGCTTTCTTTTCGTCTTTCCTCCATAAATTTCTCTCTGGACTTCTTTTCCATTCTGGAATAGACCACATTAAATACAATAATAACAATAACCAGAATGACAAACACTCCGATCATCAGTCCTGTCAGCTTTTCAAACAACGTAGCGCCTTCACTGTCTTCCTCCGCCGCATCTTCCTGCGGCTGTGCATCTTCCGCCGCCGTTTGCTTTACCTTTACGTTATCCAGCATCAGCAGGCGCTGAAACGTTCCTTCCTTCTCATCATACAGATACCAGACGGCGTCCTCCGCTTTTTCCGTATAGCCGTACAGCGCATAATAATCCGCCAGGCTGGCGCCGTAATCCGTCTCTTCCTGCATCTTTTCATGCAGGGTCCAGGCCTTGCAGCTGGTACCGTTGATATTTGCCGTGGTTTCGATGAAACAGGAAGGCACCTCTTTTGGCTCGGTCAGATGCAGCGTCATGGAAACATTGGCCCGGATATACATGTCCGTTCCGTCGGTGCCTTCCGTGCCTGTTTCGTTCGTCTGCGTATTGCCCCCCGTATTCGCCGTAATTTTCACCGTGACCTCTTCCGCACTGGCATCCACCACGTTTTTCTTTGTATCCTGCACCCATTTGTCACTGATGGAAAAAACGGCGGAGCCGGACTTGATCGCCTTGAAAGTAGCCGTCCATTCCTGTCCGAAGCTGTTGGCGGAAAAATCCCCGCGAAAGCGTACCGTGCCTGCCGAGGCATCATGCTCGCCATCCTCCGCATCTGCAAATTCAAAACAGGATTTGTCATATACCAGGAACACATCGCTGTCCTGCAGCGCTTCCTCCGCCTGCAGGCGAACCTTCACTTCAATCGTATCTCCTGCCCCGCAGCTTGCCGGCGTTTCAATTTCAAATACCGCCTTCGCGGATACCACAGACGTCAGCAGCAGCATCATGGCCGCAGCAAGCAGGCACAGCAAGCCTCTTTTGCATCCATTCATCATTTGTCTTCTCCCTTTGTTATATCAGTGGCTGGTTTAATATCTCTGTTCCCGGCAGTACAAACCGGCCGCCGTAAATCACCGGGACACTGCTTCCGTCTTCTCTGATTCCGGTGATACTGTCCAGTTCGTCATAGGGAATCGTAATGTCCATATGACAGCCGAAGTACGCTTTGCCCGGATCCTGCCTGCGCAGGATGGACACCGCATTGTCCTTCGCAATCATTTCCTTTCCATTGGGCCCGATCACCTTCTGGTCTTCCTCATGGCTGTAACAGGTGTCCCCCACGGCGAAATGCGGTCCGGTTTTTTCCGCAATCAGGATCGGGTATCTGGCTGAAATTCCGTACTTTTTTCCAAAAGCGTAGGCCGTGGTATTGGTGCCGATGGCAAATTCTCCCATGGGAAGTCTCTCATGATGAGAAAAAGCATGTTCCAGAATATAGGTTCTGCCGTCTTCCGGGTCCGGAAAATTACCGCAGCTATAGTCCGCAACCCTGCCGTCTTCAAAACGTATCTCCAGATCTCGATACAGCAGGCCGTCCAGATAAGCGGTTCCCACAAAAAGCGTGCCGTTGGTGCCTTCCAGTACCGGCGTAGTAAAGATTTCTCCTACAGGAATATTAACGTCTGCAACGCAGTTTTCAAACAGGGTTTGGGTATCGGGGCATTCCGCCCGGGCCAGCCGGACAGTCAGATCGGTCCGGTTGGGGGCTTTCCCACGAATTTTCACGCAGACACAGCCGTCCAGCGCATCGATCATACGCTGCTGCACGGCCTCATACAGGCCGGAATCCAGCGTATTGATCCGGCAGACCGCCTGAAACAGCGCGTCATAATCCTCCGATGCTTCCGGCAGCGGCAGCGCCATGATTGTAAAACTGCGGTTTTCTCCTTCCGTACATTGATTTACTATATCCAGCTTTTTCGTGGTGTATGCAAGGAAAACGCTGCGCTGTTTTTCATCAAACGCAATAGCGTCCCGACAGACTCCGGGAGAAACCGCCGCTTCCCCGAAGGTTTCCAGACACACCGGGCCGCCGTAAGCTTTTGCTTTGTCTTTATATGCGGCGAAGGCGTTCCGGATGCTGTCCAAAGCCCGGGCCGCCAGCGGTTTATCCAGAATCAGCGCCAGATCCGCGGCATGGTCGCACAGATACTGCCGGTTGGCCGGCGTACTTTCATATCCGGCGCCGCCGTCCGTACACAGTCCGCCCTTGCGGAATACGGAAAAGGAAAAGCCCTCCGCCGCCAGCCGTTCCATGGCGCAGCGCACAATCCGTTCGGTGCCGATGTGATACCGCATATTCGCGATATGTTTGCCGGAACGGTCTTTGCCGCTCTTTTCAAAGCTCACCAGAAAACCTTCCGCGTATACCGCCGCAATCCGGCGGACCGCATCTTCCGGAAGCGCGGCAATATACGCCGCCATGCGCAGTTCCTGCGCCGTCACATATTCTCCGTAAGCATAAAGATACCGCAGATCCGCGCCGCCTGCCTGCTCAATTATCCGCAGCGCGAAAGTATCCGAGGTATCCACAATGGCCGCCGCCCGCCGGCCGATCAATAAATCACTGTAATCATAAAAAAAGGCGTAAAGAATGCCGCGGATTTCCTTCAGCGGCGGCGACGCCTCGCCTTCAAACAGACAGGCGATCTGCACGAAAAGCTCGGAAAAAATCAGCAGTTCCTCTTCTTTCTTCTCAAAGGCAAAGGGAATTGCCGCCCGCAGCTGCGCGTACAGCATGGAAAAGCAAGGCCCGTAGTCCTGTCCGTAAACCTTCGCGGCACAGGAAGGATTCCCATTGCTTTCATCGTAATGCGCCGGTTCGATATCCCCGTACAGTGCCTGGTTGATCTGCTGCAGTTCTTCCATGGAAGCAGCTGCAATCTCCGCTTCTGTCCTGTCATATAAACGGTGCAGCAGCAGCAGAAACTCCGCTGTTTTCATAAAATAATCCCGAAACGGCTGCGCCGCCTTATTTTCTTCGCCTGCCAGGACTTTTAGTTTTTCCCGCACCAGAATCAGACGTTCTTCCATCCATGCGTCCTGTCCCATCCCTTTTGTCTCCCTTAGGATCTGCCGTTAAAACACTTTTCTTGCAATGCCGTGAAACGCTCTGTAAGCACCGTAGCCCAGCAGGCCGCCGGCCGTGTTTAAAATCAGGTCGTCCACATCGAAGCTTCCCACATGGGAAAACAGCTGTACCACTTCAATTATCAGGCTCATTTCCAGGGCCAGCAGAAAAATCATCCCCGCTCTGCGCTCCTTCGGACTGATCATCGGAAGCAGTAATCCGAAAGGAATAAACGCCACAATATTTCCCACCAGATTGAGAATCACGGAAGGAATCCCGATCATGGCACGGTACTCGATATAACGCCGGATTTCCTGAAACGGAACCAGATTATAGCAAAATTCCTCTGCGGGTTCCGTCCGTCCGTACGCCTCCGCAAAAAACACAAAATAAATCAGCGCCACCAGATATATGAAAAACAAAATCACCAGGAATATATTTGTTCCGGATTTTTTCCTCGCCATATTTTCTCCATTCTCAAGAGATTATAATTATATATATATTAGCAAGTATTTGTCCGGCTTGCAATCCAAATTTGCGGCTTTTTACGGTTCCCTATGCCGGCAATTTATTCTTGCAAGATATTTCCGATTGGTATATGATAGAACATCATATGAAATGAGGCATGACAATGAATCTTAAATTTACCAAAATGCATGGCTGCGGCAATGATTATATCTATATTGACTGTTTCCGGCAGACGGTTTCCGATCCTGCCGGACTGTCGATGCGCCTTTCCGACCGGCATTTTTCCATCGGCGGCGACGGCATCGTGCTGATCTGCCCCTCTGATGTGGCCGACGTACAGATGCGGATGTTCAACATCGACGGAAGCGAAGGCAACATGTGCGGCAACGCCATCCGCTGTATCGGAAAATATGCCTATGAACGGCTGGGCATCCAGAAGGAAACCATCCGGGTAGATACCAAAAGCGGCATCAAAGAACTGAAGCTTTCCGTACAGGACAATCAGGTGGTTTCCGTTACCGTAGATATGGGCAAAGCCATTACCGCGCCGAAAGAAATCCCGGTTTTGCTGGAGGGGGACAGCGTCGTCAGCCGTCCGGTGGACATCGGGAGAAAGACCTGGCCCATCACCTGTGTTTCCATGGGCAACCCCCACTGCGTTGTTTTCGTGGATTCGGTAGAGGATCTGCCTTTGTCCGACATCGGGCCGGTGTTTGAAAAAAATGCGCTGTTTCCGGAACAGGTCAATACGGAATTTATCCGGGTCATTGACGAGAAACATATTCAGATGCGCGTCTGGGAGCGGGGCAGCGGCGAAACCCTTGCCTGCGGCACCGGCGCCTGCGCAGCGGTCACGGCCTGCGTCTTAAACGGCTTTGTCCCGGCGGACACCCCCGTGGAAGTACATCTGACCGGCGGCACCTTATCCATCGTTTATACAAAAGACACCGTTTTTATGACCGGTCCCGCCGCATTTGCCTTTGACGGCGAAGTCACGGTCTGAAGGGTCATTCACAGGATATCAGGAGGATTTTCATGGCACAGATCAACAAACATTACACTGAAATCAAGGAAAATTATCTGTTTTCCGACATTGCGAAGCGCACGGCCGCCTATACGGCAGCACATCCGGAGGCGGACATCATCCGCATGGGCATCGGCGACGTGACCCTGCCCCTGTGCGACGCCGTCATCCAGGCACTGCATGGGGCTGTGGATGAAATGAGCCGGCAGGAGAGCTTCCACGGCTACGGCCCGGAGCAGGGCTACGATTTTTTAAAGAATGCCATCTGCGATTACTATGCAAAGCGCAATATTTCCATTCTGGCGGATGAGGTCTTCATCTCCGACGGCGCGAAAAGCGATCTCGGCAATATTCTGGACATCTTTTCCACCGACAATACCGTCATGGTGACAGACCCCGTGTATCCGGTTTACGTGGACACCAATATCATGGCCGGCCGCAAAATCATCTATGCGCCTGCCAATGAAGCCAACGGCTTCCTGCCCATGCCGGACGAAAGCATAGACTGCGATCTGATTTATCTCTGCTCTCCCAACAATCCCACCGGCGCCGCCTATACGGCCGCGCAGCTGCAGGTCTGGGTGGATTACGCAAAGAAGCACGACAGCGTCATTCTCTTTGACGCCGCCTATGAGGCGTTTATCACAGACGGGAAAGCGGCCAGAAGTATCTATGAAGCAGAAGGCGCCAAAGACTGCGCCATTGAATTCTGCTCCTTCTCCAAAACTGCGGGATTTACCGGCACCCGCTGCGGCTATACCATTGTCCCGCTGACGCTGGTGCGGGATCAGAAACCGCTGCAGCCCTTCTGGCTGCGCAGGCAGACCACCAAATTCAACGGCGTTCCTTATATCGTACAGAAAGCCGCGGCAGCGGTCTTCTCCGAGGAAGGCGCACGGCAGATCCGGGACAATCTGGATTATTACCGGGAAAATGCCCGCACCATCACCGATACCCTGGACGACCTTGGTATCTGGTATACCGGATACCAAGGT